>NZ_CBDRIY010000077.1:0-771 GCF_965344335.1 Nocardiopsis eucommiae | reverse complement strand
CGCCCCGTCCGCATCGGCAACCTCGCCGACCACCAGGTCCAACTCGACGTGTTCGGCCCCGTCGTCGAACTCATCACCCACCTCTCCCACGCCCGCCAACAGCTCACCGACCGCGACTGGGACCTGGTCCGCTCCATGGCCCAGGCCGTGGCCCGCCGCTGGCACGAGGCCGACCACGGCATCTGGGAGGAACGCGACGAACCCCGCCAACGCGTCTACTCCAAGGTCATGTGCTGGCTCACCCTGGACCGCGCCCTCACCCTGGCCGAGCGGTACGGGCGCACCCCCGACCCCACCTGGGCCGACCTGCGCACCGACATCGCCCAGGAGGTACTGGAGAAGGGCTGGAACGAGCAGGCCCAGGCCTACACCACCGCCTACGACGGCACCGACCTGGACGCCGCGTCCCTGCACATCGGCCTGTCCGGGCTCATCGACCCCGCCGACGAACGCTTCCAGGCCACCGTCACCGCCGTGGAGGCCGAGCTGCGCTCGGGGCCCACGGTGTACCGGTACCACCGCGACGACGGCCTCCCGGGCGGCGAGGGCGGCTTCCACCTGTGCACCACCTGGCTCATCGAGGCCTACCTCCTCACCGGGAGGAGGGCCGAGGCCGAGGAACTGTTCAAGCACCTGGTGGACAGCGCCGGACCCACCGGGCTCATCCCCGAGGAGTTCGACCCGGTCACCGAACGCGCTCTGGGCAACCACCCCCAGGCCTACTCCCACCTGGGCCTGATCCGCTGCGCCCAACTCCTCGACCACCACTGA
>NZ_CBDRIY010000076.1:0-961 GCF_965344335.1 Nocardiopsis eucommiae | reverse complement strand
TGGACTTCACAGCTTCGGCGGTGTACTTAAGCCCCGCTACATTATCGGCGCAGAACCACTTGACCAGTGAGCTATTACGCACTCTTTAAAGGATGGCTGCTTCTAAGCCAACCTCCTGGTTGTCTCAGCAACTCCACAACCTTTCCCACTTAGCACACGCTTAGGGGCCTTAGCTGATGATCTGGGCTGTTTCCCTCTCGACTACGAAGCTTATCCCCCGCAGTCTCACTGCCACGCTTCACTTAACCGGCATTCGGAGTTTGTCTGACGTCAGTAACCTTGTAGGGCCCATCAGCCAAACAGTAGCTCTACCTCCAGCAAGAAACACGCGACGCTGCACCTAAATGCATTTCGGGGAGAACCAGCTATCACGGAGTTTGATTGGCCTTTCACCCCTACCCACACCTCATCCCCCAGATTTTCAACTCTGGTGGGTTCGGGCCTCCACGAGGTCTTACCCCCGCTTCACCCTGGACATGGGTAGATCACTCCGCTTCGGGTCCACAGCATGCGACTCAAACGCCCTATTCAGACTCGGTTTCCCTACGGCTACCCCACCCGGGTTAACCTCGCCACACACCATGACTCGCAGGCTCATTCTTCAAAAGGCACGCCATCACCAGGTACAAGACCCAGCTCTGACGGCTTGACAGCACACGGTTTCAGGTACTATTTCACGACCCCTCACCGGGGCACTTTTCACCTTTCCCTCACGGTACTAGTGCACTATCGGTCATCAGGACGTATTTTGGCTTAGCAGGTGGTCCTGCCAGATTCACACGGAATTTCTCGGGCTCCGCGCTACTCGGGAGAACATCAACACCTAGACTCTTCCTTCACCTACGGGACTCTCACCCACTCCGGTACCGCTTCCCAACGGATTCAGCTAGAAAAATCATCAGCGCTCCAGGCCGACAGACCTGAAAAGATGCATCCCACAACCCCGCACACGCAACGACTG
>NZ_CBDRIY010000075.1:0-1861 GCF_965344335.1 Nocardiopsis eucommiae | reverse complement strand
TCCGTGAAAAAGTGTGCGCGAACATCCAATTATCTGCAGCGGACAAGCCCTCGACCTATTAGTACCGGTCAGCTCCACCCCTCACAAGGCTTCCACACCCGGCCTATCAACCCTGTCGTCTACAGGGAGTCTTACCCTCTCAAGGAGGCAGGAGACCTCATCTCGAAGCAAGCTTCCCGCTTAGATGCTTTCAGCGGTTATCTCTCCCGAACGTAGCCAACCAGCCATGCCCTTGGCAGGACAACTGGCACACCAGAGGTTCGTCCGTCCCGGTCCTCTCGTACTAGGGACAGCCCTTCTCAAGTCTCCAACGCGCACAGCGGATAGGGACCGAACTGTCTCACGACGTTCTAAACCCAGCTCGCGTGCCGCTTTAATGGGCGAACAGCCCAACCCTTGGGACCAACTCCAGCCCCAGGATGCGACGAGCCGACATCGAGGTGCCAAACCATCCCGTCGATATGGACTCTTGGGGAAGATCAGCCTGTTATCCCCGGGGTACCTTTTAGCCGTTGAGCGACACCGCTTCCACACGCCGGTGCCGGATCACTAGTCCCAGCTTTCGCTCCTGCTCGACACGTCCGTCTCACAGTCAAGCTCCCTTGTGCACTTACACTCAACACCTGATTACCAACCAGGCTGAGGGAACCTTTGGGCGCCTCCGTTACTCTTTGGGAGGCAACCGCCCCAGTTAAACTACCCACCAGACACTGTCCCCGAACCGGATCACGGTCCAAAGTTAGATGCCCGAAACAGTCAGAGTGGTATTTCACCAACGCCTCCACCGCCACTAGCGTGACAGTCTCACAGGCTCCCACCTATCCTACACAAACCATCCCAAACACCAATGTCAAGCTATAGTGAAGGTCCCGGGGTCTTTCCGTCCTGCTGCGCGAAACGAGCATCTTTACTCGTAGTGCAATTTCACCGGGCCCATGGTTGAGACAGTGGGGAAGTCGTTACGCCATTCGTGCAGGTCGGAACTTACCCGACAAGGAATTTCGCTACCTTAGGATGGTTATAGTTACCACCGCCGTTTACTGGCGCTTAGATTCCTAGCTTCGCAGGCCGAAACCCACTAACCAGTCCTCTTAACGTTCCAGCACCGGGCAGGCGTCAGTCCGTATACAGCGTCTTACGACTTCGCACGGACCTGTGTTTTTAATAAACAGTCGCTTCCCCCCGCTATCTGCGACCCCACCCAGCTCAGGCCGTAAAGACCGTCACCAGACAGGGCTCCCCTTCTCCCAAAGTTACGGGGACAATTTGCCGAGTTCCTTAACCATGGTTCACCCGAACGCCTCGGTATTCTCTACCTGACCACCTGCGTCGGTTTAGGGTACTGGCCACACACGAACTCGCTAGAGGCTTTTCTCGACAGCATGGGATCACTCACTTCACCAAAAACGGCTCGGCATCACGTCTCAACCTTCATGAGAGGCGGATTTGCCTACCCCTCGGCCTACACGCTTACCCCCGGACAACCACCGCCGGGTAGAGCTACCCTCCTGCGTCACCCCATCACTTACCTACTACAAGCTCGGGTCCCAGACCAGTTCAGAGGCACTCCCCGAAGGGACCACCAAGAACCAGCGTGGTTAGCATCACCTGATTCGATACTGGACGCTCGTGCACGGGTACGGGAATATCAACCCGTTATCCATCGACTACGCCTGTCGGCCTCGCCTTAGGTCCAGACTCACCCTGGGCGGATTAACCTGCCCCAGGAACCCTTAGTCAATCGGCGGCAACGTTTCTCACGTTGCTTTCGCTACTCATGCCTGCATTCTCACTCGCACACCCTCCACCACTCGATCACTCGGCAGCTTCACTGGATGCACGACGCTCCCCTACCAACCCA
>NZ_CBDRIY010000074.1:0-2341 GCF_965344335.1 Nocardiopsis eucommiae | reverse complement strand
CGTCTATCACACGCGCACGGTTTAGCCTCTTCCCCGTTCGCTCACCACTACTAGGAGAATCACTGTTGTTTACTCTTCCTACGGGTACTGAGATGTTTCACTTCCCCGCGTCACCACCAACTACCCTATACATTCAGGTAGCGGCAACCCGACACAACTCGGGCTAGGTTTCCCCATTCGGACACCCGCGGATCAAAGCTCGGTTGACAGCTCCCCGCGGCCTATCGTGGCCTCCCACGTCCTTCATCGGCGCCTGATGCCAAGGCATCCACCGTGTGCCACTATCACTTGGCCACTACAGATAATAAGATGCTCGCGCACACTATTCACAAATCAAAACACCAACCACAAACTCCCCTACCTCAAACCACAAACCCAAACCCCGAAAGGGCTCAGATCGTGGGAGTTACTGGAGGTGGTAGCGGGAACCAACCACAAGGATTGCTTCCTCAGATACCCAACAGCGCGCCCCCCGACGCTTCTAGTCGCCGGGAGCAAAGTCCAATTTTCTTCAGCCACTCCCCACCACCCCGAAGGGTGTGAGGTCCACTTTCGAGTCCGACCAACGATAGAAAGGTGTTGGTCTTCAAAGACTCCTTAGAAAGGAGGTGATCCAGCCGCACCTTCCGGTACGGCTACCTTGTTACGACTTCGTCCCAATCGCCAGCCCCACCTTCACTCATTCCCTCCCCGAAGGGTTAGGCCACAAGTTTCGGGTGTTGCCGACTTTCATGACGTGACGGGCGGTGTGTACAAGGCCCGGGAACGTATTCACCGCGGCGTTGCTGATCCGCGATTACTAGCGACTCCACCTTCATGGGGTCGAGTTGCAGACCCCAATCCGAACTGAGACCGGCTTTAAGGGATTCGCTCCACCTTACGGTATCGCACGCCCATTGTACCGGCCATTGTAGCATGTTTGCAGCCCAAGACATAAGGGGCATGATGACTTGACGTCGTCCCCACCTTCCTCCGAGTTGACCCCGGCAGTCTCCCATGAGTCCCCACCATTACGTGCTGGCAACATGGAACAAGGGTTGCGCTCGTTGCGGGACTTAACCCAACATCTCACGACACGAGCTGACGACAGCCATGCACCACCTGTCACCCACCAACTAAATGACCCTGTATCTCTACAGGTCCACGGGTGATGTCAAACCTTGGTAAGGTTCTTCGCGTTGCGTCGAATTAAGCAACATGCTCCGCCGCTTGTGCGGGCCCCCGTCAATTCCTTTGAGTTTTAGCCTTGCGGCCGTACTCCCCAGGCGGGGCGCTTAATGCGTTAGCTACGGCGCGGAAACCGTGGAAAGTCCCCACACCTAGCGCCCAACGTTTACGGCATGGACTACCAGGGTATCTAATCCTGTTCGCTCCCCATGCTTTCGCTCCTCAGCGTCAGGTAAGGCCCAGAGACCCGCCTTCGCCACCGGTGTTCCTCCTGATATCTGCGCATTTCACCGCTACACCAGGAATTCCAGTCTCCCCTACCTACCTCTAGCATGCCCGTATCCACTGCAGAACCGGAGTTAAGCCCCGGTCTTTCACAGCAGACGCGACATGCCGCCTACGAGCTCTTTACGCCCAATAATTCCGGACAACGCTCGGACCCTACGTATTACCGCGGCTGCTGGCACGTAGTTAGCCGGTCCTTATTCCCCACCTACCGTCAACCCCACGAGAACGTGGAGCCTGCGTTGGTGGTAAAAGAGGTTTACAACCCGAAGGCCGTCATCCCCCACGCGGCGTCGCTGCATCAGGCTTTCGCCCATTGTGCAATATTCCCCACTGCTGCCTCCCGCAGGAGTCTGGGCCGTGTCTCAGTCCCAGTGTGGCCGGTCGCCCTCTCAGGCCGGCTACCCGTAATCGCCTTGGTAGGCCGTTACCCCACCAACAAGCTGATAGGCCGCGAGCCCATCCCTGACCGATAAAACTTTCCACCCTCCACCATGAGGTGGTGGGTCGTATCCGGTATTAGACGGCGTTTCCACCGCTTATCCCAGAGTCAGGGGCAGGTTGCTCACGTGTTACTCACCCGTTCGCCGCTCGTGTACCCCGAAGGGCCTTACCGCTCGACTTGCATGTGTTAAGCACGCCGCCAGCGTTCGTCCTGAGCCAGGATCAAACTCTCCATAAAGGTCAAACAACCCGTCCCGGCGACCTCGCGGTCAGCCTGGGGCGAGTAAACCTAGAAGAAATCCTGACCAACCAACTCGCGTTGGTTAATCAAAGGAACCCTACGCACCGAAGTGCGTCGGGGCCAAAACAAACATGGCTTAAAGAAAATCAAACACGCGCTGTTGAGTTCTCAAGAAACAATCGCTCTTCCCGTACAAGCGCCAGA
>NZ_CBDRIY010000073.1:0-11587 GCF_965344335.1 Nocardiopsis eucommiae | reverse complement strand
CTCCTCCCCCCCCCCCCCACCCCCGGACGGTTCGCTCGGTGTGTGGAGAGGGGCCTCTCACTCAGGGACGTGGTGGTCCGTGGTGGGAGACGCGGTCATCCGTCGTCACTCGTTGACGGAGTACTCCTCGAAGCCGAGGGTCTCGTAGCCCTCGTCACCGAAGTGGAAGACCTCGAAGGTGGCGGAGGTGGGGTCGCCGTTGTCGTCGAAGTCGATGTTGCCGCTGGTGCCCTGGAAGTCGATCTCCTCACCGTCGTTGAGGAGGTCGCGGCACTCCTCGAAGGTTCCGCACTCGGTGCCGTCGGGGCGGCTGATCTCGGGCAGGTGCTCGACGTAGTCGGCGGGGGTGACGGATCCGGCGGACTCGGCGG
Organism: Nocardiopsis eucommiae; assembly: GCF_965344335.1. Lineage (NCBI taxonomy): Bacteria > Bacillati > Actinomycetota > Actinomycetes > Streptosporangiales > Nocardiopsidaceae > Nocardiopsis > Nocardiopsis eucommiae. The sequence continues at coordinate 11,216 of NZ_CBDRIY010000073.1, read as the reverse complement.
CCAGGGCGATCGCGGTGACGCAGTCGAAGACCTGCGGGGCGAACTGGAAGACGTCGAGTTCGGGGTCGAAGGCGCGCAGGCCCTCGTTGAACTCGGGGTTGTCCGCGCCGGGGGCGACACCGGTGACGCCGGTGACGACGTCGGGGTCGTCGGCGTTCACGGTGGTGCCGAGCTCGGGGTCGTTGAGGCCGTCGGTGATGTAGAGCTGGTCGCCCTCGATGCCGGACTCGATGAGTTCGGCGATGACCTGGGCGCCCTCCTGGAAGGAGATCAGGGCGACGGCGTCGGGCTCGGCGCCGGAGACGGCGTTGACGACGGAGTCGAAGTTGGTGGCGTCGGGGTCGTAGTTCTCGGTGGCGACCACGTTCGCGCCGAGGGCTTCGAGCTCGTCCTCCACGGCGCCGCGGTAGCCGTCGCCGTAGTCGTCGGCACGGGCGACGATGGCGATGTCGAAGGCGCCGTCGTCGACCATCTGGCGGGCCAGGACGGGGCCGGAGAGGAGGTCGCTGGGCGCGGTGCGGAAGAAGTACCCGTTGTCGTCGATCTCGCTGAGGTCGGGGGCGGTGTTGGAGCCGGAGCACTGGACGATGCTCGCGGCGGTGACGGTGTCGTAGCTGGCCTGCGTCATGGCGGAGGCGGCGGCGCCGATGACGGCGTTGACGTCCGCGGAGACGAGGTCGTTGGCGGCCTGGTTGGCCTGGGCGGCGTCGCCGGCCTCGTCGGCTTCGACGATGGCGGGGACGTCGGTGCCGAGGATGCCGCCGGCGGCGTTGATCTCGTCGATGGCGTACTTGGCGGCGGTGATCTGGGGCGGGCCGAGGAAGGCGAGGCTGCCGGTCTGCGGGTAGAGGATGCCGAAGGTGAACTCCTCGCCGGAGCCGTCACCTCCGTCCGCGCTGCCGCCGTCTCCGTTGCCACACGCGGTGAGCCCAAGAACGAGGGCCGCGGTTGCGGCAGTGAGGCTCAGGAACTTCTTGCTTGCCATGTTCGTGGTCACTCCGTTCAACCGGCTGGTCTGCGCAGCCGTGCCGATAGCGCTTTTGCGTCCTGTTGCCCGTTATGTGTGGCATGACTTAATCAGGAGCGTTAGCGGAGCTTAATCCGGTATCGGGTTCCGGTGGAAGCTGCGAGCGCCGGTTGCGTCTCACTCGCCTTCTGCTCGTTATGAGTCTGTAGCCGTGTGGCGGGGTGTGACTGGACGGATGCCGGGTGTGGTGGGGGTTGGGGTGGCCGGTTGTCGTGGCGTGGGGGTGTGGGGGTGGCGGTTCGTCCAGCGTTCGGGGTGGCGCGGAGGCGTTAGGCGGGCTTCACTCCTGGCGGGGGTGTGCCTAACAGGGGAGGGGGTGTGTCTGACAGGAAGGGGAGGATGCGCCCGGAGGGGGAAGCCGGGGCGCCGACGGGACGCCCCGTCCCGTCTCGCCCTACTGGGGAGCGTCGCGCAGCATGCAGGTGAGGCGGGAGGTGCAGACCTTGCGTCCCTGGTCATCGGTGATGGTGATGTCCCAGGTGGCGAGGGTGCGACCGAGGTGGACCGGGGTGGCGACCCCGGTGACGTGCCCCTCCAGGGCGGAGCGGTGGTGGGTCGCGTTGATCTCGATGCCCACGGCGACCCGCCCGAAGCCCTGGGCGTGGACGGTGGACCCGATGGACCCCAGGGTCTCCGCGAGGACGCAGGAGGCGCCCCCGTGCAGCAGCCCGAAGGGCTGGCGGTTGCCCTCGACCGGCATCCGGCCCACGACGCGCTCGGCGGAGGCCTCCGTGACCTCGATGCCCATCCTCTCGACCAGGCCGTCGGTGAGCGCCCCGGAGTCCAGGAGCTCACGCATTCCCTCGGCGTCAGTGGTCATGGTGTTGCCTTCCGATCCGGTCAGGTGGCCCCGTAACCGGTCGAACCGACCGGTCCGGGGCGGTGTTCCCGTGGTGATGGCCGCGGGGTGTCCGTAGCGCATCCTAGGATTCGTTCTGTGGTGACCAAGCGAGAGACCCCTGAACAGACATCCCAGGCCGACGGCGGGCGCGCCCGGCTGCTCCTCCTGGACGGCCACTCGATGGCCTTCCGCGCGTTCTTCGCGCTCCCCGTGGAGAAGTTCGGTACCAGTACCGGGCAGTCCACCAACGCGGTGTACGGCTTCGCCTCCATGCTGGTGAAGCTGCTGCGCGACGAGGAGCCCACGCACGTCGCGGTGGCGTGGGACCTGTCCGGCCCCACCTTCAGGGACGAGGAGTACGACGGCTACAAGGGCGGCCGGTCGGAGACGCCGCCGGAGTTCCCCTCCCAGGTTCCGCTGACCCAGGACCTGATGCGGCTGATCGGTGTCGCGAACCTGTCGGCGCCCGGCTTCGAGGCCGACGACGTCATCGCCACGCTCGCGCACCAGGGCGGGGAGGCCGGCATGGAGGTGCTGATCGCCTCCGGTGACCGGGACGCCTTCCAGTTGGTGACCGAGAACTGCACGGTGCTGTACCCCGGCAAGAGCCTGTCCGACATGCGCCGGATGGACCCCGAGGCGGTGGAGGACAAGTACGGGGTCTCACCGGAGCGGTACCGCGATCTCGCGGCGCTGGTGGGGGAGAAGGCCGACAACCTTCCCGGGGTGCCGGGGGTGGGTCCCAAGACCGCCGCCAAGTGGATCACCAAGTTCGGTTCCCTGGAGGAGCTGGTGGCCCGCGCGGACGAGGTCCCGGGCAAGGCCGGGCAGAACTTCCGCGACCACCTCGACGACGTCCTGCGCAACCAGCGGCTCAACAAGCTGGTCACCGACGTGGAGCTGGACACCGGGGTGCGCGAGCTGGGGATGGGCGAGGCCGACCGGGCCGGGGTCGACGCGCTCTTCGACAACCTGGAGTTCGCCTCCAACCTCCGCGAGCGCCTGTACGCGGTGATCCGCGCGGGCGAGGGCGCGGAGGCCGCCGAGGAGGGCGGGGCCGGCGAGGGCTTCACCGTGGACGTGACGGTGGCGGCCACCGGCGGGGTGTCCGCCTGGATCGCCGAGCACGCCTCCGCCGAGGCGCTCACGGAGCACGCCCCGGCGGGGTTGGCGATCGACGGCGCCTGGGGCGCGGGGACCGGGCGGGTGGACGCGCTCGCCGTCACCGTCCCGAGCGGGGCCGCGCTGTTCGTGGACCCCACCGTGCTCGACGCCGCGGACACCGAGGCGCTGGCGGGCTTCCTGGCCGACGCCGAGCGGCCCAAGGCCGTGCACGAGTACAAGGGAGCCCTGCTGGCGCTGGGCGCGCACGGCTGGGACCTGAACGGGGTGATCAGCGACACCGCGCTGGCGGCCTACCTGGCGCAGCCGGGGCAGCGCCGGTTCGACCTCGCGGACCTGTGCCGCAAGTACCTGGGCCGGGAGCTGGAGGAGGACACCGACGGCGCCCAGATGACCCTGGACCTGGGGGAGGAGGGCGGCAGCGGGCGCGGGCACGGGCTGGCCGTGCGGGCCGCCGCCACCCGGGACCTCGCGGGCGTGCTCGCCGCGGAGCTGGACAAGCGGGGCGGCACCCACCTGCTGGCCGAGGTGGAGCTGCCGCTGGTGGACGTGCTGGCCCGGTTGGAGCGCGCCGGGATCGCCGCGGACCGCGAGTACCTGGAGGGTCTCCAGGGGGAGTTCGCGTCGGCGGCGCGCGGCGCGGTGGAGCGGGCGCACGAGATCGTGGGCCGGGAGTTCAACCTGGGTTCCCCCAAGCAGTTGCAGCAGGTGCTCTTCGAGGACCTGGAGCTGCCCCGGACCAAGAAGATCAAGACCGGCTACACGACCGACGCGGACGCGTTGGCGTGGCTGGCGGAGCGGACCGAGAACGAGCTGCCGGGCGTGCTGCTGCACCACCGGGACCAGACGAAGCTGCGCACGACGGTCGAGGGCCTGATCAAGACGGTCTCCGACGACGGGCGCATCCACACCACGTTCAACCAGACGGTGGCGGCGACGGGGCGGCTGAGCTCCACGGAGCCCAACCTCCAGAACATCCCGGTGCGCACGGACGTGGGCCGGCGGATCCGGCGCGCGTTCGTGGTCGGTGAGGGCTACGAGGAGCTGCTCACCGCGGACTACAGCCAGATCGAGCTGCGGATCATGGCACACCTGTCGGGCGAGCAGGCGCTGATCGACGCGTTCAACAGCGGGTACGACTTCCACGCGCACATGGCGGCGCAGGTCTTCGACATCGAGGTGGAGGAGGTCGACGGCGAGGCGCGGTCCAAGATCAAGGCGATGAGCTACGGGCTGGCGTACGGGCTGAGCGCCTACGGCCTGTCCCAGCAGCTGGGTATCACCCCGGAGGAGGCGAAGAGGCTCATGGAGGACTACTTCGCCAACTTCGGCGGGGTACGCGACTACCTGAACCGGGTCGTGGACGAGGCCCGCAAGGTGGGGTACACGGAGACGATCCTGGGGCGCCGCCGCTACCTGCCGGACCTGACGAGCGACAACCGCCAGCGGCGTGAGATGGCGGAGCGGATGGCGTTGAACGCGCCGATCCAGGGTTCGGCCGCCGACATCATCAAGGTGGCGATGCTCCAGGTGGACGCGGCGCTCACCGAGGGCGGGTTCCGTTCCCGGGTGCTGTTGCAGGTGCACGACGAGCTCGTGGTGGAGGTCGCCCCGGGAGAGCGCGAGGCGGTCGAAAACCTCGTGACGCACGAGATGGGCTCCGCCTATGCTCTGCGTGTTCCGCTGGGCGTCTCGGTCGGCAGCGGGCAGAACTGGCACGACGCCGCGCACTAGGACGCGGCGCTGAACTCGGAGGTGGGGACGGTGGCGGGGCAGGATGAGACGACGGCCGGTCTGGCCGTGGGGCCCGTGACCGTTCCCGCCGACGCGTTGACGTGGCGGTTCTCACGGTCCTCGGGGCCGGGCGGGCAGCACGTGAACACGTCGGACACCCGGGTGTCGCTGTCGTTGGACGTGGCCTCGTGCCGGGCGCTGGGAGCCACGCGGCGGGCCCGCGCCCTGGAACGGCTGTCGGGGCGTCTGGTGGACGGGGTGCTGACGGTGTCGGCGCAGACGCACCGTTCCCAGGTGCGCAACCGGGTCGAGGCGCGGGAGCGGTTGGCGGCCATCCTCGCGGAGGCGATCGCGCCCCCGCCGCCGGAGCGGCGCGGTACGCGGCCGAGCCGGGCGTCCAAGCGGCGCCGACTGGAGGCCAAGCGTCGGCGGGGTGACGTGAAGAAGTCGCGTTCGCGGCCTCCGATGGACTGACGGACGTCCGGAGAAGCACGCGATTCGGACTTTTTTCCGGATGTTCCGCCCCCGCCCCGCCGGAGCGGCTCGCGGGGTGCGTCAGCCCCTGGCAGACATGGCCGGGGGCCTGGTTGATCTTCCCCGCCCCGCTCGGGTAAATTGCGGCCACGACAGCCTTGTACGGTGCCCTCTCGCCGGATTCCGATTGACCTGCGCGCTCTCGTCTCATATTCTGGCGTCAGCGTTGTGGGTTCGTGCGGGCGTCCGCTGTCTCCGGTAGGGGGCAGGAGGGTTGCACCGCTTCGGTCTCCACTCTGGACCGGCGGCTGGCGGTCACGGACGGCTCGTTCCGTACATGTGACCTTCGCTTCTTACTTCTGGACTGCGGATCGACGGGCTCGAACCTGCGGCGTGCCCATTTCCTGTTCCTGTCCGTATCCGGAGTCCACCCACAAATGACGAGCAGCACCGAGGCCACCTCGACACCCCAGGTAGCGGTCAACGACATCGGGTCCGAGGAAGCCTTCCTCGCGGCGATCGACGAGACCATCAAGTACTTCAACGACGGTGACATCGTCGAGGGCACCATCGTGAAGGTCGATCGAGACGAGGTCTTGCTCGACATCGGCTACAAGACCGAGGGTGTCATCCCCTCTCGGGAACTGTCGATCAAGCACGACGTCGACCCCGGTGAGGTCGTTGCCGTCGGCGACCAGGTCGAAGCCCTCGTTCTCCAGAAGGAGGACAAGGAAGGCCGTCTGATCCTGTCCAAGAAGCGCGCTCAGTACGAGCGGGCCTGGGGCACGATCGAGAAGATCAAGGAAGAGGACGGCGTCGTCACCGGCACCGTCATCGAGGTCGTCAAGGGTGGTCTCATCCTCGACATCGGCCTCCGCGGCTTCCTTCCGGCGTCCCTGGTCGAGATGCGTCGCGTCCGCGACCTTCAGCCCTACGTCGGCCGCGAGCTCGAGGCGAAGATCATCGAGCTGGACAAGAACCGCAACAACGTGGTCCTGTCCCGTCGCGCCTGGCTGGAGCAGACCCAGTCCGAGGTTCGTCAGACGTTCCTCAACACCCTCCAGAAGGGTCAGATCCGCAAGGGCGTCGTCTCCTCGATCGTCAACTTCGGTGCCTTCGTGGACCTGGGTGGCGTCGACGGCCTGGTGCACGTCTCCGAGCTGTCCTGGAAGCACATCGACCACCCGAGCGAGGTTGTCGAGGTCGGCCAGGAGGTCACCGTCGAGGTTCTCGACGTGGACATGGAGCGCGAGCGCGTCTCCCTGTCGCTCAAGGCGACCCAGGAAGACCCGTGGCAGCAGTTCGCCCGGACCCACCAGATCGGTCAGGTCGTTCCCGGCAAGGTCACCAAGCTCGTCCCGTTCGGTGCGTTCGTGCGCGTCGAGGAGGGCATCGAGGGCCTGGTCCACATCTCCGAGCTGGCCGAGCGCCACGTCGAGGTGCCGGAGCAGGTCGTCCAGGTCGGCACCGAGATCTTCGTCAAGATCATCGACATCGACCTCGACCGCCGTCGCATCAGCCTCTCGCTGAAGCAGGCCAACGAGAGCGTCTCGCCCGACCAGGTGGACTTCGACCCCACCCTGTACGGCATGGCCGCCGACTACGACGAGCAGGGCAACTACAAGTACCCCGAGGGCTTCGACGCGGACAGCGGCGAGTGGCTCGAGGGCTTCGAGGCCCAGCGCGACGAGTGGGAGCGCAGCTACGCCGAGGCGCAGGCCCGCTTCGAGGCTCACCGCAAGCAGGTCGAGGAGGCGCGCGCGGCCGAGGCCGACGCCGCCAACGCCCCTGCTCCGGAGGAGGACGAGGAGGACTACACCGGTGGCGGGCAGAGCGCCGGCGGTTCGTCGTCCAGCTCGGACTCCACCAGCGGCGCCCTGGCCTCCGACGAGGCTCTGGCCGCCCTCCGCGAGAAGCTCGCGGGCGGCGAGGCCTGAGGGTCTCCCGCCGGGCTCCGGCCCGAGTGACGCCTGAGTGAAGGGCCGTCCCCACCCACGGGTGGGGGCGGCCCTTCCGCGTGTCAGCGGGCCGGACCCCGGGTCGCGGCGGTCGCTCGCAGCAGGTCGCGCACGAGGTCGAGGTCGACCGCCCCGGGGCTCCGGAAGCGCAGACACCCCCGGCCCATGTCCTGGTCCGCGAGCCGGTCGGCGAGGGCGGCGGTGACGTCCTCGCGCATCAGATAGACGGAGACGTGCCGCTTCTGGCGGGCGAAGGCCACCTCCAGGACCCCGTCCCTGCGATAGCCGGGCATCCCGTACGCCATCACCTCCTCGAACCCCGCGAGCTCGTCGCGGCACAGGTCCCGGAGACGGCTCAGCACGGCCCGGTCGGGTTCGGGAAGTTCCGCCAGATAGGCGTCCACATCGACTGCGTTGCTGCTCACCATGGGTCAAGGCTACGTACCGGGGGCTAGGGTTGCCTGGTACCCGCCGAGGGCGGGGACCCAGTTGAGGAGGCGACGTGTTCGACATCCACCCGGCCACCCCCGACGACGCCGGTGAGATCTTCACCCTGCAACGTGCCGCCTACGTGGACGAGGCCCAGGCCTGCGGGGACCCGTTCATCCTGCCGCTCACCGAGGGGCTGGCCCGGATCGAGAAGCTGCTCGCCGACGCCGACGCTGTGGTGCTCAAGGCCGTGGTCGGGCACCGACTGGTCGGGGCGGTCCGGGCCGGGGTCACCGAGACCACCGGGGTGGTGGGCCGCCTGGTGGTCGCCCCGGACATGCGCCGACGAGGGATCGCGGGGGACCTGCTGACCCGGGTCGAGGACGACCTGCGCGAGCGCAGGCCCGAACTGACGGCGCTCACCCTCTTCACGGGGGCGCAGAGCCCGAGGAACCAGCGCCTGTACCGGACCCTCGGATACGCGGAGACCCACCGCGAGCGGGTCGCGGAGCACCTGGTGATGGTGCACATGCGCAAGGAACTGGACCGGGTGGTCGCGGGGTCGGCGTGACGCCCCACCACCGGGCCCCCTAGGGTGTGGCCCATGCTGAAAGTGGGTCTCACCGGCGGTATCGGTTCGGGCAAGAGCGCGGTCTCGTCCGCGCTGTCCTCCTACGGTGCGGTGGTGATCGACGCCGACGCCATCGCCCGCGAGGTGGTCGCGCCCGGAACACCGGGGCTGGCCGAGGTGGTCTCCGAGTTCGGTGACCGGGTGCTCGCCGCCGACGGAAGCCTGGACCGGCCCGCGCTGGGCGCGATCGTCTTCGCCGACGAGGCCCGCCTGGCCAGCCTCAACGCGATCGTCCACCCCCGGGTGGCCGAGCGCAGCGGACAGCTGATGGCGGAGGCCGAGGCCTCCGGCGCCAGGGTGGTGGTCTACGACGTGCCCCTCCTGGTGGAGAACGGGCTGGAGTCCCTCTACGACGTGGTGGTCGTGGTGGACACCCCCGACGACCTCCGTGTCGAGCGGGTCTCGCGTGACCGGGACATGCCCGCCGAGCAGGTGCGGGCCCGGATCGCCGCCCAGGCCGACCGGTCGACCCGCCTGGCCGCCGCCGACCTGGTGGTGGACAACTCCGGGAGCCGCGAGGAGCTCGCCTCCCGTGTGGCGGAGTTGTGGCGTGAACTCCTGGAGCGCGCCGACTAGGCCCCTGCGTCCCGCCCGCCCCGTCCGCTTCCGTGCCCTCCCCGTGGCCCTGGGTGGCCACGGGACGCCTCGCGGCGGCGGGTGGTGGGACGCGTACGCACCGACGTCGACGATCCGGTCCGGGCCCCGTGGGAGGGGTTTCCGGGGCACCGGGATGTCGTGGGCGGTCTGTAGCGTTGGAGGAAGGGACACGTGGGCGAGGGAGCGGCCCGACGTTCGTAGGGGAGAAGAGGGCAAGTGCGACCGGTCAGTGACATCAAGCGCAGCGAGGCACCCTTCGAGGTCGTCTCGGAGATGACCCCGGCGGGGGACCAGCCCCGGGCGATCGAGCAGATCACCAAGAGGGTGCGGGAGGGCGACCAGCACACGGTGCTGCTGGGCGCGACCGGTACGGGCAAGACGGCCACGGTGGCGTGGACGGTGGAACAGCTCCAGCGGCCCACGCTGGTGATGCAGCCCAACAAGACCCTGGCGGCGCAGTTCGCCAACGAGCTGCGGCAGATGCTGCCGAACAACGCCGTCGAGTACTTCGTCTCCTACTACGACTACTACCAGCCCGAGGCCTACGTTCCGCAGAGTGACACCTACATCGAGAAGGACTCCTCGATCAACGACGAGGTGGAGCGGCTGCGGCACTCCGCGACCAACTCGCTGCTCACCCGGCGGGACACGATCGTGGTGGCGTCCGTGTCGTGCATCTACGGTCTGGGCACACCGCAGGAGTACGTGGACCGTATGGCCCAGCTCGCGGTGGGCATGGAGGTGGACCGGGACGACCTGCTGCGTCGCCTGGTGGAGATGCAGTACACGCGCAACGACGTGGCGTTCACACGCGGCACGTTCCGGGTGCGCGGGGACACCATCGAGATCATCCCGGTCTACGAGGAACTGGCGATCCGCATCGAGATGTTCGGTGACGAGATCGAGCGGCTGCTCACCCTGCACCCCCTGACCGGCGAGGTGCTGGGCGAGAGCGAGGAGATGTTCATCTTCCCGGCCTCCCACTACGTGGCCGGTGAGGAGCGCACCGAACGCGCGATCGGCACGATCGAGGCGGAGCTGGGCGAGCGGCTGACCGAGCTGGAGGGCCAGGGCAAGCTGCTGGAGGCGCAGCGGCTGCGGATGCGCACCACCCACGACCTGGAGATGATGCGTCAGCTCGGCACCTGTTCGGGGATCGAGAACTACTCGCGGCACTTCGACGGCCGTGACCCGGGCAGTGCCCCCAACACGCTGCTGGACTACTTCCCCGAGGACTTCCTGCTGGTCCTGGACGAGTCGCACGTGACGGTCCCGCAGATCGGTGCCATGTACGAGGGCGACGCGGCGCGCAAGCGCACCCTGGTCGACCACGGCTTCCGGCTGCCGTCGGCCATGGACAACCGGCCGCTGAAGTGGGAGGAGTTCACGAAGCGCATCGGGCAGTCGGTCTACCTGTCCGCGACGCCCGGCAAGTACGAGCTGCGCCAGTCCGGTGGCGACGTGGTCGAGCAGGTCATCCGCCCGACCGGGCTGGTCGACCCGCAGGTGGTGGTCAAGCCGACCGACGGGCAGATCGACGACCTGGTGCACGAGATCCGGGAGCGCGCGGAGCGCTCCGAGCGGGTCCTGGTGACCACCCTGACCAAGAAGATGGCCGAGGACCTCACGGACTACTTCGCGGAGCTGGGCATCCGGGTGCGGTACCTGCACAGTGAGGTGGACACGCTGCGCCGGGTGGAGCTGCTGCGCGAGCTGCGGGTGGGCGAGTTCGACGTCCTGGTCGGTATCAACCTGCTGCGTGAGGGCCTGGACCTGCCGGAGGTCTCGCTGGTGGCGATCCTGGACGCGGACAAGGAGGGTTTCCTGCGTTCGGAGACCTCGCTGATCCAGACGATCGGCCGCGCGGCGCGCAACGTGGACGGTCAGGTGCACATGTACGCGGACAACGTCACGGACTCCATGCGGGCCGCGATCGACGAGACCACGCGGCGCCGGGACAAGCAGCTGGCGTACAACGCGGAGCACGGGATCGACCCGACGCCGTTGCGCAAGCAGATCGCGGACATCCTGGACACCCTGAACCGCGAGGACGTGGACACCGAGGAGCTCATGTCGACCGGTTACCGCCAGGGCGCCCAGGCCGCCAGGGCGCCGGTCCCCGCGCTGGGTGAGCGCGCCGACGTGGCGAACATGCCGCGTGCGGAGCTGGCCGGGCTGATCGACCAGCTGAGCACGCAGATGCACCAGGCGGCGACCGACCTCCAGTTCGAGCTCGCGGCCCGGCTGCGGGACGAGATCGGCGAGCTGAAGCGGGAGCTTCGGGGGATGGACGCGGCCGGGTTGAAGTGACCTCGGCGGGTACCGGTAGGGTGCCGGTCAGGCCCTGTGGCGGGGGGGGGGGGGGGGGGGGGGGGGGGCGGGGGGGGGGGGGGGAGGGGGGGG
>NZ_CBDRIY010000072.1:0-12863 GCF_965344335.1 Nocardiopsis eucommiae | reverse complement strand
CCCCCCCCCCCCCCCCCCCCCGCCCCCGTGACGGGTGCTCAGTCCCAGACGAACGGGTCGGACCCGCCCTGAGGCAGACCCAGGTCGAAGATGTCGTACATCCAGTCCCACACGCCCCAGAACTGGAGGTAGAGCATGAACAGCACGATCAGGGTGACCAGGATGAGGAAGAAGCAGCCGCAACCGCAGCCGCGCTTCTTCCTGGGGGGCTGGGGAGGTGGAGGCGGCGGGCCGTACGGGTTGGGCGGACCACCGTAGGGGTTGCCGCCGCGTGGACCACCGGGAGGCGGACCACCGGGAGGCGGACCACCGGGAGGCGGGCCCCAGGGGGAACCACCGGGCGGCGGGCCGCCCGGTCCGGGAGGCCCGGCCATGGGGCCGCGCGGGCCGCCGGGGGGCGGACCGAACTGCTGCGGCGGCGGGCCCTGCGGAGGCATGGGGGGCCGGTTGCCCATGGGCGGGTAACCGCCCGGCGGTCCGAACTGCTGGGGCGGAGGGAAGCCCTGCTGGGGGCCGCTCGGCGGCTGAGGGGGGCCCGACTGCTGAGGGCCGGTCGGCGGGCGGTGCCCGGGGAAGGCGCCCGGCTGCGGGCCGGACGGGGGCTGGGCGACGAGGCCGGGCTGCGGGCCCGACGGGGGCTGCGGCTGGCCCGGGTTCTGCGGGGTCCAACCGGCCGGCGGCGCACCGGCGTCGGCCGGGTTGGGAGCGGGGGTGGGAGCGTTCCTGGCGGCCTCCTCGGCTCGCTTGCGCTCCTCCTCCGCCTGCTTCTGGGCCTCCTCGGCCTGCTTCTTGGCCTCGGCCTCGCGGAGGACCCGCTCCTCCTCGCGCTTCTTGGCGGCCTCCTCCTCGGCGTGGCGGCGCTGTTCCTTGCGCTCCTCGGAGAGGTCGGCCCACCCCTCCTTGAGGTTCCCGAGGAAGCCCTTGAACTTTCCGCCCTTGGGGTCCTCGTCGGAACCGCCGGAGAACATCGGGTCGTTCGGGTCGAAGACCGCGGTGCCGCCGGGGGAACCTCCGGGCGTGAACACGGCGGTGCCGGGGGTCTCGCCGATGGTGTTCGGATCGAACACGGCGGTGCCCGGGGTTTCACCGATGGTGTTCGGGTCGAAGACCGCGGTGCCCGGGGTTTCACCGATCGTGTTGGGGTCGAAGACCGCGGTGCGGGGCGCCGAGTCACGGGGCGCCGCGTCGGACAGGTCGGCCGTGGGGATCTCGTCGTTGGTGAGGTCCGCCGTGGGCAGTTCGTCCTCGGAGCCGGGGAGGTCGGCGGGGTTCACCCGCATCGTGGCACCGCCCATGTCGGCGGTCGCCTCGTCGTCGGCCGACCGCGACCACGAGGGGTCGATGCGCATGGTGCTGGGTTCGTCGCCTACCGGGGTGGGGGAGGGAGGCGATGCCCAGGACGGGTCGACGCGGACGGTGCTCGGGTCCTCGGGGGGTGTGGGGTCAGGGGTGCGCCGGGCCCACGAGGGGTCGATGCGCATGGTGCTCGGGTCGTCGTCGATCGGTGTCGGGGCGCTCGTCCCCAGCCGGACCGTTCCCTCGTCGTCCTCGGAGGGGGAGGGGCCCCCGTCCTGGCCCAGATCGGTGGTGGCTTCCTCGTCGGAGCTTGCCTGGAGTTCGCTCAGTGAACGGGTATGCCTCGTCCACTCGTCACCGTTCCACCATCTGAGCGTCTGCGCGTCGCCCTGTGGGTCGGCGTACCAACCCGGCTCGATAGATCCACCCATGGGCGACAGACTAAGGGGTTGCGGAGCCGTACTTGACCAGTGGTATCCGATTCTCCACGACACCACCCCCACCCCTCTGTTTGTGTGCCTATGTGGTCACGGAGGGTCGCGATCCGAGGGTGAGGGGTTCGATCAGCACGTGCTCGGGATCCACCCGTCCGGGGGCGGTCGACCGGGACCCCGGGACCTGGTCGTGGCCGAAGTGCCCGCCCTTGGCCCACACGCGGGTGCGCTCCTCCGGGGAGTGCGCCGACCACCGGCCGGGCGGCCCGGCGGGCCAGTTCCTGGCCACACCCCACGACTCCAGCCACTCCAGGATCGCTCTCAGTTCGAGGAGCGGCCCGTCGGTGAACGGCTCCCGTTCCAGGGACACCACGGCGACCACCACGCACACCCGGCCCTCGTCGCCGTGGTCCACGAACCGGTCGAACCGCTCGGTGCGGCCCAGAGGGAGGTCGCTGCGCCGGGTGGCGGCCAGGGCCTGGGCCACCGCGCCGGTGCGCGGGTTCCACACCAGGTGGGCGGCGGTGCCCTCCTTCACGAGCCGGACCGCCTCCTCACGCGCCGACCACACGTCCGGGTCCGTTCCGGTCACCGTCCAGACGGCCCGGGGAGCGCCGATCCCCCCGGCCGTGCGGGTGGTCGCGCCCTCGATCCTCTCGGCACCGGCCATCCACGCCTTTGCCATGGCACTCCCCAATCCGACCTCGGTCTCCGACCCGTCGATTCGGGCGCGGAAGGCGACGGGTCCCCGAATCCGGGCCCTTCCCGTGGTACGCGACCGGGAGTGAGAAGTCCATAGCCGACGGTGGGTGGACAGGTTCATGTCACCTTCCGTTCCGGACCCCTATTCGTCGTCGTCCGAGACGATGCGCAGGGAGAAGGCCTGGAGGAAGATGTCCCCGATCTCGGTCGGGTCCTCGGTCATGTACGCGGCCCCGCCGGTGGCCGCCGCGATCTGCTGGAGCGGCTCCAGGTTCCGCACGTCCGGTCCGAAGGCGATCGTGATGATCGGGATCGGCCGCGACGGGCTCGACATGGACTCCAGCTGGGACATCAGCTCGTCGAGTTCCATGCCCCCGGGGTTGTCGTCGTCCCCGTCAGTGAGCATGAGGATCACGTTGGTGCGGTCCGGCCGGTAGGTGCGGGACATCTCCTGGTACGCGGCCAGGTAGGTCTCGTACAGCGCGGTGTCGCCCTCGGGCAGCGGCTGCATGCCCTGGAGCGCGGCACCCAGCACGTCCCGGTGCTCGTTCCCGGAGTCGTCGGTGGCCTGGAGCTCCCGGATCGGGGCGACCTCCTGGTAGTGGAGGTTGTTGTTGACGTTGGTGGAGAACTCCCACAGACCCAGCTCAGAGCTGTCGGAGAACATCTGGAGGCCCTCGGCGGAGGCGGCCCCGGCCACCTGCATTCGGGTCAGCCCGGTCCCGGGCACCTCGGCCAGCATCGACCCCGAGACGTCGACGATGGTGAGCACGCGGGAGTCCATCTTCAGCTGGTTCCAGAAGCGGGTCAGTTCGGTGATGGAGCCCTCGGAGGGGGCGGGCAGCTCCGAGGGCTCCTCCGCTCGGAACCCGGCGCCCTCGGTCAGCACCCCGTCGTCGAGCTCACCCTCGGGGCCGCGGAACCCCTCGTCGAGGAGGCGCTCGGCCGACTCGTCGGAGCGGACCGACGCCCGGAACACCTCGGCGGCGCGGGTGATCTCGCTGTCCTCGCTGCGCACGATGTAGGGGTAGTCGAGGAAGTAGGTGCCGTCGTCGAGGTAGCTGGGCTGTGCGGCGGCGTCTGCGTGGGCCTCGTTGTAGCGCCACACGGACTGTTCGGACATGACCATCAGGGGCGGGGCCTCCGCGTTGCCTCCGCTCAGGGCGAGGAAGGCGGAGTCCTCGTCGGCGGAGGCGCCCCGGTGCAGGGCCTGGAGCGCGGCGGTCATGTGCGCGTTGAAGGTGTCGGCATCTGGACTGGCCTCCTCCAGGGCGCCGTTCAGCAGGTAGAGGGTGGCCAGGCCGCTGGAGCTGCGTGTCGGGTCGACCACGCGGACGACCCGGTCGGTCTCCTCGCCCGGGGCGGCTGTGGGGACCACGTCGGTCCAGGTGGTGCCCTCCCGGTCGTCGGCGAACTCGGCGAGTTCGGCCACCACCAGCGGACTGCGGGCCACGGAGGTGCCGGTCTCGGTGATGACGGCGTCCCCGGCCTGGCTCTGGACCATGCGCGGCCACACGGAGGAGTCGGGGATCCACACGTGGGAGTCGGTGTCGCCGGTGGTGGCGCCGGAGCCGGTGATCTGGAAGGCGACGTCGGCGGAGTCGGCCTCGGTCACGCTGGCACGCACACAGCGGTTGTCCACGGTGTGCTCCTCGGCGTTGAAGTCACCCGCGACGTCGGCCAGGGCGGGGGCCAGCTCCGGGCTGACCGCCACGTTCAGCTCGATGTCGGAGCCGCCGCAGCCGTCGCCCTGTCCGAACATGTACACGCCCGCCACGGCGAGTCCGACCACTATCACCATCGCGGCGGCGAGCGCGGCGACGGCCCCGCCGCGCCCTCGGCGGCGTCTGCTCCGGTCGGAGGGTCCTTCTGCGTACTTTCCGCGGTGACGTCCCACAGCTTTCCTCACGAGGTGGTGTACGGACGGGGGTGCCGTACAGGGGATGGGAGTGTCGGGCGCCCGGTGTTCGCGTTACGGGCGAACCCGTGGGTACCGGCCGAGTTCCTGTGTTGTGCGACCTTCTGTGTGTTACCGGGGGGAACGTTACTCAACGCCCCGGACCACGCGAACGGGGCCCGGGGCGGGTGGGTCAGTTGTCGCAGTTGGGGACGCACAGACGCCGGGAGATCGAGCTCAGGAAGATGTCACCGATCTCGTCCGGGTCCTCGGTCACGAAGGACGACCCGCTGGTCGCCCGTGCGATCTGCGCCAGCTCCGGGCCGTCCGCCTGCTCCCCGAAGGCGATGATGAACATCGTGACCGGACGCCGGGGGTCGAAGCGGTCCTGGAGGGCGGCGACCAGCTCCTGGTGGGAGAGGTCGCTCGTGCCCTCGTCCTGCCCGGCCGTCAGCAGGATGACGCTGTTGATCTTGTCCTCGTGGTAGTTGTCCTGCACCTCGTCGTAGGCGGCCAGGATGTTGTCGTACAGGCGCGATCCGCCGCCCTCGACCTCCAGTTCCTCCGCCACCCGCACCAGTTCCTGGCGGCGGGTGACGTCGCCGTCGTCCCCCGCGCCCAGCGGGTGCATGTTCGCAGCCCGGTCGCGTCCCTCGTCGCCGAACTCCTCCGACATCAGCCAGAGGCCCATGTCCGTCTCGTCGGGGAACAGGCTCAGGCCCATCAGCGCCGCCTGCTGGGCGACCTCGACCCGGCGCGGCCCGCCGTTCAGGTTCTCCGCCATGTTCTGGGAGGCGTCGGCCAGCACGAGCGTGCGGGACGGCATGGAGAGCCGGTTCCAGTCGGTGACGGAGGCCAGCAGGGCGTCGCCGGTCAGGTCGTCACCGACGGGCGGCTGCTCGGCGATGATCCCGGGGCGCTCGGCCAGGTCCGGGGCGGCCTCCCCGTCGGGGTCGCGGAAGCCCAGTTCACGCAGGCTCCGCCGGTACTCCGTGCCGCGGACGACCTCGTACAGGTCCGCCGAGGCGGCCTGGAGCTCCGGGTCCTCGGTGGTGGTCACGTACGGGTAGTCGAGGTTGACCGTGCCCTCGCTGACGTAGTGCGCCTGGAGCGCGGGCGCGGAGTCGGCGCGGCGGTCGTTGTAGGCCACGACGGCCTGCTCGGGAACGGCGATCACCGGGTCCACCCGGTCGTTGGAGGCGGCGGAGCCGGTGAAGACGTTGGTCAGGTCGATCTCCCCGAACGCGCTGTCCAGCTGGACGTCGCGCACGAAGTCGGTCATGGCGGTGTCGGCGGCGTCCCCGGAGCCCAGGTGCTCGCGGATCGCGCGCATCACGGTCATGCCGTCCGCTCCCCGGTTGGGGTCGACCATCACCACGGGACGGTCCGGGTCGCGTTCGTCGGGCATCAGCATGGTCCAGCTCGCGTCGTCCTGGTCCGGCATGCCCTCGGTGTCCGGGGGAGCGGCGAGCACGACCGGTGAACTGGCCAGCGAGGGCGGGTCGGTCTCGATCCCGTGCGCCCCTCCGTCGGAGACCCGCGCGAGCTCGACCCAGGCGGAGGACTCGGGCACCCACACGTGGGGGGCGATGGTGGAGTCACCGGGCTGGCCGCCGGTCAGGGCCGCCATGATCCGGTGCGGCGCGATCTCGTCGACCTGCGCGAACACGCACGCGCCGCCGTAGCTCGGCCGGTCCGCGTTGAACTCCGTCGCCGCGGCGCGCATCACCGGGGCGACGCTCTGGGTGGTCGAGACGCGCAGGTAGTGGGTCTCGCCGCAGCCCAGGGCGTTCAGGGTGACCGGAACGGTGATCGCCGCGACGGCGATGAGGGCGACGACGATCGCGGTGATCCCCAACGGCGACCGCACCACCCTGCGGGTGTTCGCTGCGGTCGGTGAAGGATGGCGGTGGCGTCCACTGGACACGGGATCTCCGGGGGTGTGGCTGGCTCCGGTCCCGGGGCGGGAGACTCCCGGGGGCCGGTCTTCAGGGGGCGGTCGCGGGGTTCGGCGCCGGTGCCCGCGGTGGGATCTCTGAGAACCATCGCGGGGCGGAGGGCGTCACACACTGTGGATGTGATCGACCGACCGGTGGCACACGAACGATTCCTCACCAGGACCTTACTCGTTGGTAATGCGGGAGCGGAAGGGGAGGGGTGGTCCGGCTCACAGTGCCCCGGGAGCCGGCCCCGCCACCGCGTGGGGTGATCGCTTTGTTACGGTGCCGGGCGGGTAGCACTCCTCGCTCCCGGCTACCATTGCCCGGTATTCGCTTGACCGATACTTGGCGTCCGCTTGGCGGTGCGCCCCGGGAACGGGGCCTCGCGCGTGGCGGTCGTCCCCCGTGACCAACCAAACCCTGAGGGTTATGGCATGTCCCATTCGCACAGTGACCGTAGGAGCCGAGGCAGTCTCGGCACCGTGCTGCTCGCCGGAGCCTGCTGCGCCGGTGCGGTGGCCTACGCCGTGTTGGTCGCCCCCTCGATGCTGCCGCCGCAGGACGTGGAGACCACCAACGTCACGACCCCGGAGGTGCTCGGGAGCGTCATCGAACCCGAGGAGGACACCGCCGACCTGGAGGGTCCCGTCGGCCACCTGCGGATCAACGTCAGCGACCGGGGACTGGCCTGGGTGCAGACCCTGAACTGCACCGGCGACCTGACCACCGACCCCGAGCCCTGCGCCGTGATGGCCGAGGCCGCCGCGGAACTCGCCGGGGACCCGACGGCCACCGAGTCGGAGTCGGAGTCCGGGACCGACGAGGAGGAGACCGACCGGGAGGTCTCCGGCGACCAGCTGTTCACCGAGGTCCGGTCGGGCACCGTCTGCACCGACAAGGTGTACGGGCCCCAGGAGGCCGCGATCGAGGGCACCTGGGAGGGCGAGGAGATCGACACCACACTCTCCCGCAAGGGCTCCTGCGAGGAGGCCCGTTGGCAGCGCCTGCGTGCCGTCACGGAGCAGATCGGCTGAGCCACCCGGTCCCGCACGGGATAATCGCTGACCATGGATGTCATCAGGGTCAGTGACCCCGCCGACCCGCGTCTGGCCGACTACACCCGGCTGCGCGACGTCAACCTGCGCCGCCACCTGGAGACCGAGCACGGCCTGTTCATGGCCGAGGGCGACAAGGTGATCCGCCGGGCCGCCACCGCCGGTTTCGCCCCCCGCAGCTTCCTGCTCACCGAACGGCGGGCCCGCGCCCTCGACGACGTGGTCTCCGCCTCCGGCGCCCCGCTGTACGTGGTGAGCGAGGAGACCGCCGAACGGGTGGTCGGCTTCGACCTCCACCGGGGCGCGCTCGCCGCCTACCACCGCAGGCCGCTGCCCGCGCTCGACGAGGTCCTGTCCGGGGCCCGCAGCATCGTGGTGCTGGAGGACCTCGTGGACCACACCAACGTGGGCGCGATCTTCCGCAGCGCGGCCGGTCTGGGTGTGGACGCCGTGGTGCTGGCGCCTCGCTGCGCCGATCCCCTCTACCGCAGGTCCGTCAAGGTGTCGATGGGTGCCGTCTTCACCCTTCCCTACACCCGCCTCGACGACTGGTACGGCGGTCTGGACACCCTGCGCGAGGCCGGTTTCGACCTGATGGCCCTCACTCCCGGAGAGGGCTCGCTGCCCCTGCGCGAGGCCATGGACGCCCTCCCGTCCGACGCCAGGGTGGGACTGTTGCTCGGCACCGAGGGTGACGGCCTGTCCTCGCGATGGCTGGAGCGCGCCACCTCCCGCGTCCACATTCCGATGGCCGACCGCGACGTCGACTCCCTCAACGTCACCGCCGCCGCTGCCGTCGCCTGCTACGAGCTCTCGCGCTTCGGCGCCGTGGCCGCGCGGGACCACCGGGTCTGACCGCCTGGCGGACCGCGCACCCGCCCTCGGCCCACCGACCGGGTGAGCCCCTAGGGTGTCGGGTGACACGGACCGAGCAGAAGGAGAGCGGGCGACATGGGCGGTCGAGCACTGGTGCAGTGGGAGCAGAACAGGGACAACGCGCCCCGATCGCTTCACGTCGACCTCTACACCGGGGGTCCTGCCCCCGAAGGGGGACTGGAGGACGTCACCTTCTACCAGGTGCCCTACGCGCCCTCCACCCAGGGCGTGGACGAACGGTTGGACATGATCGCGCGGATGCCCGAGCTCAGGGTGGTGCAGCTGGTCTCGGCCGGGTACGAGCAGGTCCTCGACCTTCTCCCGGACCACGTGACCCTGTGCAACGGCCGGGGGCTGCACGACGCCAGCACCGCCGAGCACACGCTCGCGCTCATCCTCGCCTCCCAGCGCGACCTGCCCCGGTGGGCGATCGACCAGCGCGAACACCGCTGGGGTTCGGTCCCGCAGCGGTCGTTGGCCGACTCCCGGGTGGTCATCGTCGGCTACGGCAGCATCGGGCAGGCGATCGAGCGGCGCCTGCTGCCCTTCGAGACCGAGGTGGTGCGGGTGGCCAGCCGGGCCCGCCCGGAGGAGGGCGTGCACGGGGTGGACGAACTGCCCGGCCTGCTGCCGGAGGCGGACGTGGTCGTCCTGGTCACCCCGCTCACCGAGCGGACGAGGGGCCTGTTCGGCGCGGAGGAGTTCGCGCTGCTGCGTGACGACGCGCTGGTGGTCAACGTGGGTCGGGGCGCCGTGATGGACACGGAGGCCCTGCTCGCCCAGAACGGCCGGGTCCGGGCGGCCCTGGACGTCACCGACCCCGAACCGCTTCCCGTGGCGCACCCGCTGTGGGACGCCCCCGGTGTGTACCTGACGCCGCACGTGGCGGGCGGTTCCGCCGCCTTCTACCCGCGCGCCCGCGCCTTCATGGACGGGCAGCTCGCCCGCTGGTCCGCCGGGGAGCCCCTGGAGAACGTGGTGCGCCCCGGAGGCTAGGCCCTGGCCCCGGCCGCCCGCGCGGGTGTTGGTGGGGCGGGCGGCCACCGTTCGACCCCGTCCCGGAGGTGGCCCTGGTTTGGGAGGGGCCTCGTGGAGACACGGTCCCCTGCCACGGCGCCTTCGGTGACCGGGGCGGCCTACGGACCAGCTCCGGAAGCCGGGCCCTACCGGGTGGTGAGGCGCCGTGGAGGTCAGTACGGCCTCGCCCGGAGGTCGGGTCTCGGAGTCCGGGCACCTGCGGGTGGGGTGGGGACGGCCGTGGCCCAGAAAGGAGGCGGGGTCCCCTTCTCCTGGCTTCTCGCGTGTGGCGGGGGAGAGCCGGTTCATCGGCCTCGCCCGCGGGCACGGCCGCTCGGCGCCTCGGCGGGTGACGGTGACGGCCTCTCCGGCCCCCCACGCGGAACGGGTGTGGGGCGCCCGATCTCCCCGCCCGTGCGGCGGCGCCCGTTTGTCGGTCTCCCGGGGGAGACTGGTCCCATGCGGATCGCGGTGGTCGCCGACGGCGAGGGCGGTGGATGGCTGCGGGAGCTCGGGGAGGGCGGCGCGGCCTCTTCCGCACGTCGGGTGGGCGACCTCGCGGGCGCCGTCCGCGCGATCGAGGAGGACCACTCCGGAAGGGCCGGGACGGAGGAGCCCGCCACGGAGGGCGGAGGAGGAAACACCGGGGCCGTGCCGGTCCGGTGGGTCTGGGCGGACACCGGCGACCTCTACCCCGACCTGGTCCGCGCCGGGGTGCGCGTGGCCCGCTGCCACGACGTCGGGCTGACGGAGGCCCTGCTGCTCGGCCACGAGGCCCGGCACTCCGAACCCCACTCCCTGGGCGCGGCCTGGGCACGCCTGCGCGACCTCCCGGTCCCCGACGACCCGGTGCGGCCGCTGGGGGAGGGGACCGCCGCGCAACCCGCGCTGTTCGAGGCCGACCGCTCCACCCTCCCGCCCGGCACGGACCGGCTCGCCGCCCTGGTCGAGGTCCATGACGACCAGCGAAGACGTGTCGCCGCGCTCCCCGAACCGGGGCGGATGGCGCTGCTGGTCGCCGTGGAGTCCGCGGGCGCCCTCGCCGCCGTGGAGATGAGCCACGACGGTCTCCCCTGGCGCCCGGACGTCCACGACCGGGTGCTCACCGAGATCCTCGGGCCGCGACCACGTGCCGGGGAGCGCCCGGCGGTCCTCGCCGACCTCGTGACGCGGATCGGGGAGGTCGTCGGCCACGAGGTCAACCCGGACTCGCCCGCCCAGGTCCTCAGGGCGATGGCGTGGGTCGGTCACCCCGTCGAGTCCACCCGGTCCTGGGTCCTGGAGGGCGTGGACCACCCGCTCGTCCCGCTGCTGCTGCGCTACAAGGAGCTCGCCCGCCTCCACTCCGCCAACGGATGGTCCTGGCTGGAGACCTGGGTGCGCGAACTTCCCCGCGAGGACGCGGACGGCCCCCGGCTGGGCCGCTTCCGACCCGACTACGTGGTGGGCGGGGTGGTCTCCGGGCGGTGGGCCACCCGGGGCGGCGGAGCCCTCCAGATCCCCAAGTCGGTGCGCCGGGCCGTCCGGGCCGACCCGGGGTGGGTCCTGGTCCGCGCCGACGCGGGACAGCTCGAACCCCGGGTGCTGGCCGCCGTCTCCGGGGACGCCGCCCTCGCGGCCGCGGCGGCCGAGGACGACCTGTACGCCCGGCTCGCGGTGCACGTGGGTGACGACCGCGAACGCGCGAAGATCGGCCTGCTCGCCGCCATGTACGGACAGACCTCTGGCGACGCCGCGCCGCTGCTGGCGACCATGCGCCGCCTCTACCCCCTCGCCCTGGAGTACGTGGACGCCGCCGCCCGCACGGGGGAGGGCGGCGGGATCGTCCGCTCCTGGCTGGGCCGCACCTCACCGGCCCCGCACGACTGGTCGGCCACGGTCGCCGCCGCGGACGGTGACCGACGGCGCCGCGCCCACGGCCGGTTCACCCGCAACTTCGTCGTCCAGGCCACGGCCGCCGAGTGGGCGCTGGTCCTGCTCGCCGCGCTCCGCCAGGAACTCCCCGCGACCCCCGAAGGCGGCGGCATCGTCTTCTTCGTCCACGACGAGGTCGTCCTGCACGTTCCCGAGGAACGCGCCGAGGAGGCGCTGCGCGCGATCGACCGTGCCCGGGAACGGACCCGCCGGATCCTCTTCGGGGACACCCCGGTCCGCTTCCCCCTCGCCGTGTCGGTTACGGACTGTTACGCCGACCTGTGACGCAACGCCGAAAGACGGGAAATCCTCAGGGAACGGACAAGCGGCTGATAGGTGGACGTCCGGTATCGGACGGCGTGGGCGTCTTGCAAACACGACCGGGTGCACCCATTCTTGGACCCGGACCATGTCATCTCAGGCCGTGCGCCGCAGCGGATCCCCCCGCCCGCCGCGGTCCCAGAAAGGGTGATGGAACCCCGTGCGGAACCGTCTCAGAACATGTGCGGGAACCACGGCCGCCTTCGCGGTCGCCTTCACGGCCTTCGGGGCCAGCCCCGCGTTGGCCGACCCCGTCGTCCAGGACCGTCCTCCCCTCTCCGAACAGCTCCCCCACGAGGCCGCCACCCCGAGCGGCTCCGCGCCCCGAGCGGCCGATTCCCCGACCGAAACCCCCGACGTCGCGGACGTCGCCGAACTCAGGCGCGACACCTATGTCGCGCCCTTCCGCGAGGCGCGATCCGTCGAGTACTTCGCGGTGTCCCCCGAGCGGCTTCCCCGCGAGGTCGTCGACGCGGTCCGCGAGATCGACGGCGTGGACGACGTCCTCACCGTCGACGCCGCCCGGGTGGAGGTCGACGGCCAGCCCACCTCCCTGCTGGGCGTCAACCCCTCCAGCTTCCGCAACCACGCCCCCCGGCCCTCCGCCGAGTCCGACGAGATCTGGCAGGGGATCGCGGAGGGCCACGTCGCGCTGTCCAAGGACGTCGGCACCGAACGCGAACTGGACGTGGGCGGCGAGATCACCCTCGCCGGCGGCAACGGCGAGGTCCCCCTGGAGGTGTGGACGCACGCCACGTCCGGTATCGCCGGGATCGACGCGCTCGTCTCCCGGGAGCTCGCCCGCGAGCTGGGCATGCCCGAGGGCAACGCCCTGGTCGTCTCCGCCCCCGACGCCGACCTGTGGGACCTGCACGAGGAACTGGAGGAGATCCTCGGTGAGGACACCTCCCTCCAGCTGGTGGCTGACGCCGCCGAGCCCCGGGTCGAGGGTGACGCCGTCCCCTCCTCGGTGATCGAACGGATCATCGCCAACGCCGAGACCCAGCTGGGCGTGCCCTACGTGTGGGGCGGGACCACCCCCGACGTCGGCTTCGACTGCTCCGGCCTGCTCCAGTGGGCGTTCCAGGAGGAGGGCGTGTCCATCCCGCGCGTCACCCACGACCAGTGGAACGCGGGCGAGCGCGTCGAGTGGGACGACCTCGAACGCGGTGACCTGCTGTTCTGGCGTTCGGACCCGACCGCGCCCGACTACATCTCGCACGTGGCCATCTACCTCGGCGACGGCCAGATGCTGGAGGCGCCGCGCACCGGACTGGACGTGCGGGTCACCCCCGTGCGGACCGCCAACTACGCGGGCGCGGTGCGCGTCAACACCTGACCCCGACCGGCCTCCGGAAACGGGAAGGGGGGGGGGGGGGGGGGGGGGGGGGGGGGGGGGGGGGGGGGGGGG
>NZ_CBDRIY010000071.1:0-14009 GCF_965344335.1 Nocardiopsis eucommiae | reverse complement strand
TCTCCTCAGTCTGCCCGGTGTTCGGGGCCCTCGGCGCCGTCGGCCCGGTCCTTCGGGGTGTCGCCGCCCCGGCGACGTCCGCCGCGCGGTCCCGGCCGGCCCCGGTCGCCGCCGCCCGGTCCGCCCTGAGCGGCGTCGTAGCGGCCGTAGGCGTCGACGATCTGGCCCACCAGCCGGTGCCGGACGACGTCCTCACTGGTCAGTCGGCAGAAGGCGATGTCATCGATATCACGCAGGATGTTCTCGATCGTCCGGAGCCCGCTGGTCTGCCCCCCGGGCAGGTCCACCTGGGTGACGTCACCGGTGACCACGATCTTGGACCCGAAGCCGAGCCGCGTCAGGAACATCTTCATCTGCTCGGGCGAGGTGTTCTGCGCCTCGTCCAGGATGATGAAGGAGTCATTGAGCGTACGTCCACGCATGTACGCCAGGGGGGCGACCTCGATGGTTCCGGCGGCCATCAGCTTGGGGATGGAGTCCGGGTCGAGCATGTCGTGCAGGGCGTCGTAGAGCGGACGCAGGTAGGGGTCGATCTTGTCGTAGAGCGTGCCGGGCAGGAAGCCCAGGCGCTCACCCGCCTCGACGGCGGGCCGCGTCAGGATGATCCGGTTGACCTCCTTGTCCTGGAGGGCCTTCACCGCCTTGGCCATCGCCAGGTAGGTCTTGCCGGTGCCCGCCGGGCCGATGCCGAACACCACGGTGCGCTCGTCGATGATGTCGACGTACCGCTTCTGGTTCAGCGTCTTGGGGCGGATGGTCTTGCCCCGGTTGGACAGGATGTTGGTGGTCAGCACGTCCGCGGGACGTTCCTTGCCCGGTGAGCGCAGCATGTGGATCATGCGCTCGATGGTGTCCGGGGTGACGTGGGTGCCGCTCTTGGCGAGCTCGATCAGCTCCTCCACGAGGCGGACCACCACGGCCGTCTCCTCGGGGGTCCCGCTGATGGTGAACTCGTTGCCGCGGACGTGGATGTCGCTCTTGAAGGACCGCTCCAGCGCGCGGAGGAGCTCGTCCCCCGAGCCCAGCAGGCTGATCATCGTGTGTTCGTCCGGCACCACGACCTTGACCTGGGTCTCCGGGTCCTGGTGCGTGTGAGTTGACTCGGCCATGGTGTGGCCTTGCGGCCGCTGTCCTACCCTTCGGTCACGGCCCCGGGGCCTGGGTCGCCCGGGGTTCCTCGCGGACGGGCCGCACACCGGGTCGGTGTCGAGCACGGTCACCAGGGGTGTGTGGGACAACCGAAGTGGCCGGTGGGGCCCGTCCCCGAGTCTACCAACGAGGGCCCCGCGGGCTCGATGGGATATTTCCGCCCCTACCCGGGGGGCCAGTTCAGGCCGCGACCGCCGAGCACGTGGGCGTGCAGGTGGAAGACGGTCTGCCCGGCCCCGGCGCCGGTGTTGAAGACGATCCGGTAGCCGGAGTCCACCACGTCCTCGGCCTTGGCCACCTCGTGGGCGTCCCTGACCAGGGCGTCCAGCAGTCCGGTGTCGGTGGCGGCGGCCGTGGCCGCGTCCGCGACGTGTTCGCGCGGGACGACCAGGACGTGGGTGGGCGCCTGGGGGTTGATGTCGCGGAACGCGACCGTGCGCTCCCCCTCGCGGACGATGTCCGCGGGGACCTCGCCCTTCACGATCTTGCAGAAGAGGCAGTCGGGGTCGACCATCGCTCGCCTTCCGTCACGCGGCCCGCGCTCGGTGGCGGCGCCGCTTCTCGGGTCATCGGAATTGTCCGGTGCCCATGATGCCGCAGGTGCGCGGAACACCGCAGGTACACGGGGTATGAGGAGATGAACCCTCAACCTTTCCGCAACCCTTCCGATCCACGATCCCCTCCAGCGACCGATCGGGGCGCGGTAGTCTTTGGGCCCGTGCGCGTCAGGCTGTGGACACGCCCGCCGTTCTGCCACGTCCGACGTGTTCGGATCGGAACGCACGTCTACTGGAAATGAAGAGGTATGCCCTTTCGTAAACCCCGCGACAAGGGTGTGCGTCGAACTGATGTGACGACAGAAACCTTGGTGGCCAAAGCCACCACGGCGCCGCTCTCGGTCGAGTGGGACGCTGACCACGCCGTGACGGAGCTCTACCGGGAGCACTACCGTCCGCTCGTTCGGCTCGCCGCCCTGCTCGTGAGGGACCACGCGACCGCCGAGGAGGTCGTCCAGGACGCCTTCGTCGCCATGCACGGTGCCTGGCGGCGCCTCAGGGACCCGAACAAGGCCCTCTCCTACCTCCGCCAGGCAGTCGTGAACAAGGCGAGGTCGGTTCTGCGCCACAGGGCGGTCGTCGAGAAGCACGCCCCGAAGGCCCTGCCCGACGCACCCAGTGCCGAGCACGGGGCGATGAACCTGCTGGAACGCGAGGCGGTCATCACCGCGTTGCGCAAGCTACCCACCCGTCAGCGAGAGGCCATCGTGCTCCGGTACTACGGCGACCTGTCCGAGGCACAGATCGCGGACGCCATGGGCATCAGTCGAGGCGCGGTCAAGAGCCACACCTCGCGTGGCATCTCCTCCCTTCGCTCTGTACTGGAGCAGACGTCATGAGTAGCCCCAACGACAGGAACGAATCGGAGTTCGAGGACCAACTCCGTCAGATACTCCGCGCCGAGGCCGACGAGATGACCCCGTCGGCCGAAGGACTCAACCTCATCCGCGAGCGCACCGAGCACCAACGCGGCTCGGCGTGGTTCGGGCTGCCGTGGCTCCGACCGGTGGCCGCCGTCGCGGCGGCCGTCCTCATCGTCGCGTCGGTGATCATGTCGAGCCCCCAGGTCCGTGAACAGGTCCTGGACATCGTCCCGGCCGGCGCCGACCGCGAGGGCACCCCGCCCGAGGCCCACGCCGACGGCAACGGCGGCGTGGCGGCCCCCGATCCCTCGACCGACTCCACCTCCGGCACCAGCAAGCCGGCGGAGGAGAAGGACCAGGACCCCGAGGGCCCGCCCAGCCCGGACAGCTCGCCCTCCTCCTCCGAGGACGACGGGTTCGAGTCCACCGCCTCGTGCCCGCCCGGCGAGGAGCTCACACCGGTCCCCACGGACGACACTCGTGCGGAGGACGGGAAGAGCAAGGACGAGGAGCGGGACGTCAGGGAGACCTGCGCCCCCACCGACGAACCCAAGGAAGAGCCCACCGACGAGCCCACCAGCCCCGGGAACGGTGGCGACCCCGACCCGGGTGAGGGCACCGAGGACCCCGGCAACGGATCCGGGAGCAACGGTGAGGAGGACGGGGCCAGCGCGAGCTGACCCCCGGCCCCACTCGGACGGACACGACGAAGGGCCCGTGGGAGATCCCACGGGCCCTTCGTCGTGCTCGCGTTCACGGTCGGTGGCGCCGCGCCACCCCGTACCCGCTCACCAGCGTCCCGTACGGGCCTGGAGGACCGACAGCGCGGCCACCCCGGCGGTGGAGGTGCGCAGCACCGAGGGCCCCAGCAGGGTCCGCACCGCCCCGGCCTCGTCGAAGGCGGCCAGTTCGGCCTCGGAGATCCCGCCCTCCGGGCCGACCACCAGGACGATCCCCGTACCGCGGGGCTCCTCCGGGAGGGGCAGCGAGGACAACCGACGCGCCCCCTCCTCGTGCAGGACCGCGCCGAGGTCCGCCCCGGCCAGCAGGGCGGACACCCCCTTGCGGTCCAGCGGCTCGGTGACCTCGGGCGTCCGGGCGCGGCGGGCCTGCTTGGCCGCCTCCCGGGCGCTCGCCCGCCACTTGGCCAGGGCCTTGGCTCCGCGGTCGCCCTTCCACTGCGTGACACAGCGCTCGGCGGACCAGGGCACGACGACGTCGACCCCGGCCTCCGTCATCATCTCGACGGCGAGCTCGCCCCGGTCCCGTTTGGGCAGGGCCTGCACCACGGTGATCCGGGGTCGGGGCTCGGGTTCGCTCCGGCGCTCCACCACACGGCAGACGAGCGCGTCCTTGCCGACGACCTCGTCGACCTCACAGCGCACGCGCAGGCCGAGACCGTCGGACAGGTCGACGGTCTCGCCCTCGCGGATGCGCCGGACCGCCACGGCGTGGCGGCCCTCCGGACCGTCCAGTCGGATCCGGTCGCCCGCCAGCGCGGCGGTCCCGACCAGGAAGACCGGCGGGGTCACTTGGCTCCGAAGGCGTCGCGGATCTTGGAGAAGAAGCCGCCGTGGCCGGGGCTGAAGCGACCCGGGTTCTGGTCCTCCCCGCGCAGTTCGGCGAACTTGCGCAGCAGGGCCTCCTGCTCCTCGTCCAGCTTGCCCGGGGTCTCCACGTCCACACGGATGCGCAGGTCTCCCCGGCCGCCGCCGTCGAGGTGCGTGACACCCTTGCCCGGCAGGGTGATGACGTGGCCCGAGTTGGTGCCCGGACGCAGGTCGATGTTCTCGGTGCCGTCGAGGGTGTCGAACGCGCACGAGGCGCCCAGCGCCGCCGCCGTCATGGGGACGGTGATGGTGCAGTGCAGGTCGTCGCCGCGACGCTCGAAGGTCGGGTGGGGCTTCTGGACGATCTCCAGGATGATGTCGCCGCGCGGTCCGCCGTTGGGGCCGACCTCGCCCTCACCCGCGAGCTGGATGCGGGTGCCGTCGTCGACTCCGGCGGGGATCTTGACGGTGCGGGTGACCTTCTCCCGGACCCGGCCCTCGCCCGCGCAGTCGCCGCAGGGGTTGGTGATGACCGAACCCTGGCCGGAGCACTGCGGGCAGGGACGCGAGGTCATGACCTGCCCGAGGAAGGAGCGCGTGACCTGGGAGACCTCGCCCTGGCCGTGGCACATGTCGCAGGTGGTCCGGTGCGAACCGGCCGCGGTGCCCTCGCCCTGACACGTCTCGCACAGGATCGCGGTCGGGAAGGTGATCTCCCGACTGACCCCGAACGCGGTCTCGACGAGGTCGAGCTCGATGCGGATCTTGATGCTGCGCCCGCGCCGGACCCGTTCCCGGGGGCCGCGGCCGCCGGGCTGTCCACCGCCGAAGAAGGCGTTCATGATGTCGTCGAAGGCGAACCCGCCCGCGTTGCCGAAACCTCCGGCACCGCCGCCGCCACCTGGGGCGAAGGGGTCCTGGCCCATGTCGAACATCCGACGCTTGTTCTCGTCGGAGAGGACCTCGTAGGCCTGGGTCACTTCCTTGAAGCGCTCCTGGGTGGCGGGGTCCGGGTTGATGTCCGGGTGGAGCTCGCGCGCGAGCCGCCGGTACGCCTTCTTGATCTCGTCCTTGGACGCGTCGCGACGCACCCCGAGAACCTGGTAATAGTCTCTGGCCACTGAGTTACTGTCCTGCCAAAATCTGTCCGACATACCGGGCCACCGCACGGACGGCGCCCATCGTCCCTGGGTAGTCCATACGGGTGGGGCCCACCACTCCGATCTTGGCCAGCGACTGGTTTCCCACGCCGTAGTCAGCCGACACGATGGAAGTGGATCGAAGGCCCTCGTGGAAGTTCTCCGCGCCGATGCGCACCGTGAGCATGGAGGGGTCCTTGGCCTCACCGAGGAGTCGTATGAGGACCATGTTCTCCTCCAGCGCCTCGAGCACCTCGCGCAGGCTGGCCGCGAAGTCGACCGCGGCCAGGTTGGCGGTGCCCGCCAGAACGATCTTCTCCTCGTGTCTCTCCACGAGGCTCTCCAGCAGGACGGAGAGGACCGCGACCGCGACGGGCCGGTCCTCCGGTGCGACCTGGGCGGGCAGGTCCTCCACCGCGTCCGGCACGTCACCGAGGTGTCTGCCCGCGATGGCGCGGTTGAGCATGGTGCGCAGGTCGTCCACCACGGTCTCACTGACCGATCCCAGCCCGTCGATGACGCGCTGTTCGACCCGTCCGGTGTCGGTGATGACGACCATCATGATGCGCTGACCGCCGAGCGGCACCAGTTCCACGTGCTGCACCGACGAGCGGGTCAGCGACGGGTACTGGACGATCGCGACCTGCCGGGTGAGCTGCGCGAGCAGACGCACCGTGCGGGCGACGATCTCGTCGAGGTCCACGGCACCACCGAGGAAGGACTCGATGGCGCGCCGTTCGGCCGCCGAGAGCGGCTTGACGGAGGAGAGCCGGTCCACGAAGAGCCGGTACCCCTTGTCGGTGGGCACCCGTCCCGCACTGGTGTGGGGTTGGGCGATGTAGCCGTCCTCCTCGAGGGCGACCATGTCGTTGCGAATGGTCGCCGGGGAGACACCAAGGGGGTGACGGTCCGCCAACGCCCGCGAACCCACGGGTTCGTTGGTGTTGACGAAGTCCTCGACGACCGCACGCAGGACCGCGAGCTTGCGCTCATCCAGCAACTCGCCACCTCCTGGCACTCCAAGGTCCTCAGTGCTAATTCTATGCCCGGCCGCAAACCGGCACGGCTACCCGCACGCGGTAACACGGAGACGGGGGGTGCTTCTTCCCTGACCGAGCCGCGACGTGCGCCACCCGCCAACGGGATTACCGAGTGTGTCACCAGTAGACTGCACCACCGTGGTTACCAAGGGAACCGGCCGTTACGGCCGCGACGTTCTGGCGGGAGACTGGCGACGACCGAGGAAGGGCGCGGTACGCGAGATACCCCTCAGTCGTGACCTGGTCGTGGAGGACGCCGACGAGACCTTCTGCGGCGCGGTGGTGTCCTGGGACAAGGCCGCCGTGACCCTGGAGGACCGGGACGGGCGCCGCAGGGTGTTCGAGCTGGGCCCGGCCGCCTTCCTCGTGGACGGTGCGCCGGTGACGCTGGTGCGTCCGGCGGCGGAGCCCAGGGGCCCGCTGCGCAGCGCCTCGGGATCGATCGCGGTGACCGACGCGCGGGCGCGCACGGCTCGGGAGAGCCGGATCTACGTGGAGGGCGCGCACGACGCCGAGCTGGTGGAGAAGGTCTGGGGCCACGACCTGCGCGTGGAGGGAGTGGCCGTCGAGTTCCTTGAGGGAGTCGACGACCTTCCCGCCGTGGTGGCGGAGTTCGCGCCGGGACCGGGGCGCCGTCTGGGGGTCCTGGTGGACCACCTGGTGCCGGGGTCCAAGGAGAGCCGGATCGCGGAGCGCGTCCGGGGCGCGGACGTCCTCGTGGTCGGCCATCCCTATGTGGACGTGTGGCAGGCGGTGCGCCCGGGCGCGGTGGGAATCGGGGCCTGGCCCGAGATCCCCCGGGGTCAGCCCTGGAAGGAGGGCGTGGTGGACGCCCTGGGGTGGCGGATGGAGACG
This sequence comes from Nocardiopsis eucommiae, assembly GCF_965344335.1. NCBI lineage: Bacteria > Bacillati > Actinomycetota > Actinomycetes > Streptosporangiales > Nocardiopsidaceae > Nocardiopsis > Nocardiopsis eucommiae. The sequence goes on along the minus strand of NZ_CBDRIY010000071.1, from coordinate 6,856 downwards.
GGTGAGGCCTGGCGTCGCATCCTCGGCTCGGTCCGTGGCTACGGGGACCTGGAACCCTCCCTGCTGGGGCGGGTGGAGGAGCTCATCGACTTCGTCACGGGCCCGCACGCTCCGTAACACTAGGATTGTCGCGATCACATGGTCTGATGGGACCCTCGGAACGTCGTTCCCCGTCTCCCTCAGGCCTCCCGGCCTCCGGCCCTCCGCGGTCGTCGGTACGGCCCGACTCGTTCGGGCACAGCAAGCGCCCCCAACAGCGGAGTCGAGGAAGAGCATGAGCGAGACCCCGTCCAGCCGTCCGTCGCCGGACGACGCGCAGGGACAGCAGCAGCCGCAGGACCCCGACCAGCAGAGCGGCGCGCGGCCCGCCGGGGAGACGTCGACCGGCGGTCAGCCGCGGGTGCGCCCCGACGCCGAGACGCTGCGGATGAGCGGGGCGCAGCCCGGGTGGGGGCCGTCCGCGGAGCCCGCCCCGCAGCAGCAGGCCGGCGGAGACCAGCCCGCCGGGGAACAGGGCGCGGCGCAGACGCCTCCGTCGCCCGGATGGGGCCCGCCCGGGGTCCAGGCGGCTCCGCCCGCCCACTCCCAGCAGCCCCAGGCGTACGGCCAGCCCCAGGTCCAGGCACCGCAGCCCTCGGAGCAGCCGGGATGGGGGCAGCCGCACCAGCCGCACCAGACCCACACCCAGGCTCAGCAGCCCGGAGGGGTTACGCCCCACGACCAGGGACAGGTCCAGCCGGGTTGGCAGCAGGCCACCGGCGGCCAACCGCAGATCCATCCCCACGGGGCCCAGCAGGGCAGCGGCGCCCAGCCCGGGTGGGGGCAGCCGCAGGCCCAGGACCCGCAGGTCAGCGGAGCTCAGCCCGCGTGGGGACCACCGCACCAGCAGGCACCGGCCCCGTACCCCCAGGCCCAGCCCGGCTGGGAACAGGCGACCGGCGGGCAACCCCAAACCCAGCAGGTCAACGGGGCCCAGGCCGGATGGGGACAACCACAGGCCCAACCCGCCCACCCGCAGGAGCCCCACCTCCAGCCCGGCTGGGAACAGGCGACCGGCGGGCAGCCGCAGGCCCAGCAAACCAGCGGAGCTCAGCCCGCGTGGGGGCAGCCGCAGGCCCAGCAAGCCCACCCCCAGCAGCCCCAGGCGTACGGCCAGCCCCCGCAGGCGCAGCAGCCCGGGTGGGGCCAGGCCCACGAGCAGGGGTCGGCGCAGGTGGGTTGGCAGCAGCACACCGGCGGGCAGCCGCAGGCCCAGCAGCCCGCGTGGGGGCAGCCCCAGGCCCAGACCGGCTGGGGGCAGGCCGCCGGAAGCCAGCCCGAGGCCCCGCAGCAACCCGGGTGGGGAGGACCCCACGAGCAGGCGCAGTCTGGTTGGGCACAGCACACCGGCGGCCAGCCGCGGATCCAGCCCCACGACCAGCAGGTGAGCGGAGCCCAGCCCGCATGGGGGCAGCCGCCGGAACAGGCGTACGGACGGCCCCAGGCGCCCCAGCAGCCGCAGTTCCACCCCGAGGCCAGTTACGGGCAGCAGTTCCAGCAGCCGCAGCAGGCCGCCTACGGCCAGCCCCCGGGCGCGCAGCCCGCCGGTGGCGACAACGACGTCCTGGTCTCGATGCTCGCGCACCTGTCGGGGTTCGTCATCGCGTTCCTCGGCTGGATCCCGCCGCTGGCGATCTACTTCGCCAGGCGCGGGCGGTCACCGTTCATCCGCCACCACGCGTCGGAAGCGGCGAACTTCCAGATCACTATGCTGATCCCGTACGTCCTCGCTGGCGTCGCGTTCTTCGGGTTGGGTATCTTTTTCCCCAGCCTGTCCTGGATCGGCTACCTGCTCATCGCCCTCGTATGGATCGTCTCCATCGTCTTCGGCGTTCTGGGAGCCTCCGGAGCCAACAGGGGAGCCTGGTCCCGCTACCCCGTGAGCATCCGCCTCCTGAAGTAGTCACGCGCGCCCACACACCAAGGAACCACCATGTCGTATCCGAACAACCCGAACCCCCACGATCCCTACGGTCAGGGGGAGTCCGGGGGCTACCCGCCCCCTCCCGGCTACCCGCAGCAGGGTGGTGTCCCCGGTGGTCCTCCCGTTCCGTACAACGGCCCCCAGAGCGGTGGCTACCCGCCGCCGCCCCAGGGCGGCTACCAGCAGCCCGGCGGCTACCCCCAGGGCGGTTACCAGCAGTCGGGCGGCTACCCGCCGCCCCACGGCGGCCCGTACGGCGGCTACCAGCAGCCGGGTGCGCAGGGCTACGGCGCCTACGTGCCGACCCCGGAGGAGCGCAGCTCCGCGAAGCTCGCCCACATCGGCGGCGGCTTCCTCGGCTGGATCCTGCCGCTCATCGTCTACATCTCGAAGAAGGACGAGTCGCCCTACGTCCGTGACCAGGCCGCTCGGGCGCTCAGCTTCCAGCTGGTGATGCTGATCGGTTACATGATCTCGTGGGTCCTCACGATCGTCCTGATCGGCTTCCTCGGGCTGATCGGTCTGGTGATCTTCTCGATCGTCTCCGGTTTCCGCGCGGCGTCGGCGGTGGACCGGGGCGAGTGGGCCCGGTACCCGATGGATGTCACCTGGGTGAAGTAGCCCGTTGATCCACGTGTGAAGGAGGGGCCCGGCATCGTGCCGGGCCCCTCCTTCGTCCGTGTCTCAGGTGAGGTCGCGGACCACGGCGTCCGCGAGCAGGCGGCCCCGCCGGGTCAGCGCGGCCCGCCCCTCGGAGTGCGCTCGCGGGTCGAGGAGTCCTTCACCGACCAGGCGTTCGGCGGCGGCGAGCCCTGCGGTGTCCAGCAGTTCCAGCGGGCAGCCGCCGTCCACGCGCAGCTCCAGCAGGACGCGCTCGAACCGCCGCTCGGCCTCGGTGAGCACCTCGCGGGCCTGGGCTGGGCTGTCTCCGGCCGCCAGACGCGCGGCGTAGGCGGCCGGGTGCTTGACGTTCCACCAGCGGGTCCCGCCCACGTGGCTGTGCGCACCGGGGCCGACGCCCCACCAGTGGCCGCCGGTCCAGTAGAGCATGTTGTGCGCGCTGCGCCCCTCGGTGGTGCGGGCCCAGTTGGACACCTCGTAGGGGCTGTACCCGGCACTGGCCAGGGCCTCGTCGGCCATGAGGTAGCGGTCGGCCATGGCGTCGTCGTCGGGTTCGGTGAGCTCGCCCCGGCGGACGCGGGCGGCCAGCCGGGTGCCGTCCTCCACGATCAGGGAGTAGGCGGAGACGTGGTCGGGCCCGGCGCCGATGGCGGCCTCCAGGGAGGCGGCCCAGTCCTCGTCGCTCTCCCCCGGTGTGCCGTAGATGAGGTCGAGGTTGACGTGCTCGAACCCGGCCTCGCGTGCCCAGGTCACGCACTGTTCGGGGCGGCCGGGGGTGTGGCCGCGCTCCAGGACGCGCAGCACGTGCGGTCGGGCGCTCTGCATGCCGAAGGAGACGCGGGTGAACCCGGCGGCCCTGAGGCGGACGAGGTAGTCGGGGTCGACCGTCTCGGGGTTGGCCTCGGTGGTGATCTCGGCGTCGGGGGTGAGCCCGAAGCGGTCGCGGATCTCACCCAGGACGAGCCCGAGGTCCTCGGGCGAGAGCAGGGTGGGCGTGCCACCGCCCACGAACACGGTGCTGACCGGGGGCCGGTCGCCGGTCAGCACCCGGTCCGCGAGGGCGACCTCGGCGGCCGCCTGCCCGGCGTAGGTCTCACGAGAGGCCGTGGCGGTGCCGTCCCGGGAGACGAGCTCGTCGGCGGTGTAGGTGTTGAAGTCGCAGTAGCCGCAGCGGGTGACGCAGAAGGGCACGTGGACGTAGAACCCGAGCGGGCGCCCGCCGAGCTCGCTGAGTGAGGCGTCGGGGAGCTCCCCGGTTCGGGGCACGGGTTCGCCGTCGAGGGCTACGGATGGCATGTCTCCAGTGTCACCGACCGGACGACGTGCCCTGACACTCCCCGGTCAGACCCCGGGGGTCACGTCCTGGGGGTCGCGGCGCAGTGCGGAGGGGACGTCCAGGCGGCTCCCCGACGCGGGCGGGCCGGGCACCGTGGCGGGGGCCGCCGCCGTGGAGCCGCGCACGACCAGCTCGGGGTCGAAGACGTACTCGGCGTGGGAGACGGAGTGGCCGGCGATCTCGTCGCACAGGGCCCGCACGGCGGCCATGGCCATCGCGTTGACGGGCTGGCGCACGGTGGTCAGCGGGGGGTCCGTGAAGGCGATGAGCTGGGAGTCGTCGTAGCCGACCACGGAGAAGTCCTGGGGGACGCGCAGGCCGTGCTGGCGGGCCGCTCGGATGGCGCCCAGGGCCATGATGTCGGATCCGCAGACCATGGCGGTGACACCGCGTTCGATGAGGCGGCCCGCCGCCGCGTGGCCGCCCTCCACGCCGAAGAGGGAGAGCTGGACGAGGTCGTCGCCGTCCAGGCCGTGCTCGGCCAGGGCCTGGTGGTAGCCCTCCAGCTTGCGGCGGACCGGGACGTAGCGCTCGGGTCCGCTCGTGAAGCCGATGCGGGTGTGGCCGAGGGCGACGAGGTGGTTGACGGCCAGGCGCCCGGCCTCGCGGTCGTCGGCGGAGATGAAGGCCGCCGGGATGGACTCGGTGTAGCCGTTGACCAGCACGATCGGCAGCCGCCGGGAGACCAGGGCCTGGTAGCGCTCGTGTGAGGCGGTGGTGTCGGCGTGCTTGCCGGAGACGAAGAGGATCCCGGAGACGTTGCGCTCCAGGAGGAGTTCCACGTACTCGTCCTCCGATATCCCGCCGGGGGTCTGGGTGCACAGGACCGGGGTGTACCCGCGCTGGGCGAGGGCGCCCTCGGCCGCCTGGGCGAACATCGGGAAGACCGGGTTCTCCAGCTCGGGGATGACCATGCCGACCAGTCCGGCGGAGCGCTGTCGCAGCCGGGCGGGGCGTTCGTATCCGAGCACGTCGAGCGCGGTGAGTACGGCCTTGCGCGTGTCACTGCCGACGCCGGGCTTGTCGTTGAGCACCCGCGAGACGGTGGCCTCGCTGACGCCTGCGTGCCGTGCGATGTCGGCAAGTCGTGGACCCATGCGGGCAACTCTAGTCGAGATTGCCGTCACAAGGACGAAAGTAAACGGTAATCTTGCGCAAGAACTTGCAGCCATGATCCGGAAGGACCCCCACAGATGAAGGACCAGTCGCACTGGTGGCGCGAGGCGGCCATCTACCAGATCTACGTGCGCAGCTTCGCCGACTCCAACGGTGACGGCGAAGGCGACCTCACCGGCATCCGCGAGCGACTCCCCCACCTGGCCGAGCTCGGTGTGGACGCGATCTGGCTGACCCCCTTCTACGTCTCCCCCCTGGCCGACGGGGGCTACGACGTCGCGGACTACCGCGACGTCGACCCCCGGTTCGGCACCCTGGAGGACTTCGACGCGCTCCTGACGGCCGCCCACGACCTGGGCATCCGGATGATCATCGACGTGGTCCCCAACCACTCCTCCTCAGCGCACCGCTGGTTCCGCGAGGCCGTGGCCGCCGAACCCGGCAGTGCCGCGCGCTCCCGGTACGTCTTCCGTGAGGGCCGCGGCCCCGACGGCGCGGAGCCGCCCAACAACTGGAAGTCGATCTTCGGCGGCCCGGCCTGGACCCGTCTCAAGACCGCCGACGGCACCCCCGAGCAGTGGTACCTGCACCTGTTCGACTCCGAGCAGCCCGACTTCGACTGGAACAACCAGGAGGTGCACGACGAGTTCGACGACGTCCTGCGCTTCTGGCTGGACCGCGGGGTGGACGGGTTCCGGATCGACGTCGCGCACGGCATGGTCAAGGACCCCGCGCTGCCCGACATCGACCCGGACGCCAAGGCCGACCTGCTCGACGGCAGCACCTCGCTGCCCTACTTCGACCAGGAGGGCGTCCACGACATCTACCGCCGGTGGTCGCGCATCGCCGCCGAGTACCCGGGCGACCGGACCCTGGTGGCCGAGGCCTGGGTGGAGGACGCCCAGCGGGTGGCCCGCTACCTGCGCCCGGACGAGCTGCACCAGGCGTTCAACTTCGAGTACCTCACCGCGCCGTGGGACGCCGCGCGCCTGCGTGAGGTGATCGACGGTTCCCTGGCGGCCAACGGCGCCGTGGGCGCGACGACCACGTGGGTGCTGTCCAACCACGACGTCAACCGGCACGTGACCCGCTTCGGCGGTGGCGAGCAGGGCCTGCGTCGCGCGCGGGCGGCCACCCTGCTGATGCTGGGCCTGCCCGGTTCGGTCTACCTCTACCAGGGCGAGGAGCTGGGCCTGCCCGAGGTCACCGACCTGCCGGAGGAGTCGCTCCAGGACCCCACCTGGGAGCGCTCGGGCCGGACCGAGCGGGGCCGCGACGGGTGTCGCGTGCCCCTGCCCTGGGAGGGCGACACCGCCCCGTTCGGCTTCGGCCCCGAGGGCAGCACGCCGTGGCTGCCGGTGCCCGAGGCGTGGGCGGGGCTGACCCGCGCGGCTCAGCGCGGCGTGGCGGGCTCGACCCTGGAGCTGTACACCACCGCTCTTCGCCTGCGCCGTGAGCTGGAGGCCCTGGGCGACGGCTCGATGAGCTGGCTGGACGCGCCCGAGGGTGTCCTGTACTTCGAGCGCGAGCCCGGTGTTCGGGTGGCGGTGAACCTGACCGGGGACGTGGTCGAGCTGCCCGCCTCCGGTGAGGTCCTGGTGTCCAGTGGACCCGGCGCCGCGCTGACCGAGGGCACGCTGACCCTGGCCGCCGAGACCTCGGCGTGGCTGCGCGTCTGATCGGGCCGTAGGCCCCGGGGGGGGGGGGGGGGGGGGGGAGGTCGGGGGCCCCCCCCCCCCCCCCCCCCCCCCCCCCCCCCACCCCCCCCCCCCCCCCCCCCCCCCCCCCCCCCCCCACCCCCCCCCCCCCCCCAAACCCCC
>NZ_CBDRIY010000070.1:0-14958 GCF_965344335.1 Nocardiopsis eucommiae | reverse complement strand
GGGCGACGCCGTCCTCGCGGGCCTGGGCGGCGACGGCGGCGGAGACCGCCGGGACCACCCGCTCGTCGAAGGGACTGGGAATCACGTAGTCGGCACTGAGGTCGTCACCGACCAGCTCGGCCAGCGCCTTGGCGGCGGCCAGCTTCATGTTCTCGGTGATGTCGGTGGCCTGGACGTCGAAGGCGCCACGGAAGACACCCGGAAAGGCCAGCACGTTGTTGATCTGGTTCGGGAAGTCGCTGCGCCCGGTGGCGACGACGCTCGCGTACCTGCGGGCGACGTCCGGGTGCACCTCCGGGTTGGGGTTGGCCATAGCGAAGATGACGGCGTTCTCGGCCATCGTGGCCACGACCGACTCGGGGACCTCACCGGCGGACAGGCCGACGAAGACGTCGGCGCCCCTGAGCGCGCTCTCGATGGAGCCCTGGAGCCCGGCCCTGTTGCTGATCTCGGCCAGCTCCTGCTTGACCGGCGTCAGGCCCTCGCGGCCCTGGTGGATGATGCCCTTGGAGTCGGCCACGGCGATGTCACCGATCCCGCCGTCGATGAGCATCTTGGTGACGGCGACCCCGGCGGCGCCCGCGCCGGAGACGACCACGCGCAGGTCGGCCAGGGTGCGGCCGGTGAGGCGGGCGGCGTTGTGCATCGCCGCGACGGTCACGATGGCCGTGCCGTGCTGGTCGTCGTGGAAGACCGGGATGTCCAGGCGCTCACGCAGCTTGGCCTCGATCTCGAAGCAGCGCGGCGCGGAGATGTCCTCCAGGTTGACGCCGCCGAAGGACGGCGACATGCGCACGACGGTCTCGACGATCTCGTCGGCGTCGGTGCAGTTGAGCGCGATCGGCACGGAGTCGACGTCCGCGAACTGCTTGAACAGCAGCGACTTGCCCTCCATGACCGGCAGGGAGGCCTCCGGGCCGATGTTGCCCAGGCCGAGCACCGCGGTGCCGTCGGTGACGACGGCGACCAGGTTGCTCTTCCAGGTGTAGGTCTCGACCAGCTCGGCGTTCTCGGCGATGGCGTCGCAGACACGGGCGACACCGGGGGTGTAGGCGAGGGACAGGCCCTCCTGGTCGCTCACGTCCACGGAGGAGGTCACGTGCAGCTTTCCGCCACGGTGCATGGCGAAGGCCGGGTCCTCGTCCAGCGGGGACGTGTTCTGGGTACGCGAAGAAAAGGTGGTCACTACTCAAACCCCTCGGTCTGCTGTACGTCCGCGTCGGCCATGACGTGGACGGTGGGCCACGGAGCGCGCGCGAAGACGTCAGGGTGCCAGGGGGCCCTCGTCGGCACCGGTCGGCCATGACCGGGTGTGCGCCGGGAGGGATGGTCTTCGCCGGACTCTTATACGAGTACTGCGCGTCCGCATCTCACGGGGATGACCCGTTACGCAATTCTCTCACAACGGTGACCGGAGGAAAATCGCGGGTCGACAGAATGGAACGTCACCGACGTGTCGCCCACGGCGCCGCATCCATCCCATATCACCACTGGTCGGTCCCGCGAGGGCGCGGACCCACCCCTCGACCAGGCACTCCGTGCTCCCCGAAGGAGACCCACCATGGCCCTGCGCAAGCCCCTGTCCGAGCCCCGGACCTACCTCACCGCCCTCGCAACGGCCGGCGTCCTGGCCCTGGCGGCTTGCGGCAACGGCGAGGGGGCCTCCGAGGACGCGGACGCCCCCCAGGCCCCCGACGTGGCCGTCGACGAGGAGCTGGCCGCGCTGCTGCCCGACGCGGTGGCCGAGGCCGGTTCCGTCACCATCGGCGTCGAGGCCTCCTACCCGCCCGGCGAGTACCTGGACGAGGACGGCGAGACCGTGCTCGGCTTCAACGTCGACCTCATCGAGGCGGCGCTGAGCAAGCTCGGCCTGGAGGCCAACTGGGAGCCCACCACCTTCGACTCGATCATCATCGGCGTCGACACCGGCACCTACGACCTCGGCGCCTCCTCCTTCACCGTCACGGAGGAGCGCATGGAGGCGGTGAACATGGTCAGCTACTTCTCCTCCGGCACCCAGTGGTTCGCCCCGGCGGGCAACCCCGACGGCGTCGACCCGGACAACGCGTGCGGCCTGCGCATCGCCGTGCAGACGGGCACCACCCACGACACCGACATCGAGGCCCGCAGCGAGGCCTGTGTCGAGGCGGGCGAGGAGGCCATCACCATCGAGAAGTTCCAGACCCAGCCCCAGGCCACCGAGACCATCGTCTCCGGCCTGAACGACGCCTCCCTGGCCGACCTGCCGACCGCCCTCTACGCGCTCCAGCAGACCGGCGAGCAGCTGGAGTTCATCGGTGAGCAGTACGACGCGGCGCCCTACGGCGTCGTCGTCAACCAGGAGCAGGAGGAGCTCTCCGAGGCCGTCGCCGCGGCCTTCAACTCCATCATCGAGGACGGCTCCTACGAGGAGGTCCTCGCGGAGTGGGGCATCGAGGGCGGAGCCCTCGAAGAGGCCGAGGTCAACCCGGCCGTCTAGGGTCCCGCGCACGTCCGTACACCAAGCGAAAGTCTGACTGTGACCTCACCGAGCGAACCGGTGGGCGGCCCGGGGTCGAAGGAACCGACCCCGGGCCGTTCGGCCGCACCGATCACCGCCGTCCCCGTCCGGTACCCCGAACGGTGGGTGGCCGCCGGGATCATCCTGGTCCTCGCCGCGATGTTCGTGCACATGCTGTTCACGAACCCCGCGTTCAACTGGCCGTTCATGTTCGACAACATGTTCTCCGACCCCGTGCTGCGGGGCGTGTGGGTCACCCTGAGCGCGACCGTGCTGTCGATGGTCATCGGTGTCCTCCTCGGCGTCATCCTCGCGGTGATGCGCCTGTCCGGTAACCCCGTGCTGGTCACGGTCTCCTGGCTGTACACGTGGTTCTTCCGCGGAGTGCCCCGGCTCGTGCTGGCGGTCCTCTTCGGCAACATCGCCATCCTGTACTCGACCATCCACATCGGGCTGCCGTTCGACAACTACTGGATGCCGTGGCTGGGTCTGGAGGGCGACGCCCGCTTCTTCGAGATCGACGCCCGCACCCTCCTGACCGGCTACACGGCGGGCCTCCTCGCCCTCTCGCTGTCCGAGGGCGCCTACATGGCCGAGATCATCCGCGCGGGCCTCCAGTCCGTGGACAAGGGCCAGACCGAGGCGGCGCAGGCGCTCGGCATGAGCCGGAGCCGGATCATGCGGCGGATCACCCTGCCGCAGGCGATGCGGGTGGTCATCCCGCCGACCGGCAACGAGACCATCGCCATGCTCAAGGACACGGCGCTGCTCGCCTACGTACCGGTGACCATCGAGCTCTTCTACCAGCTCCAGGCCATCGGCACCCGGAGCTACCAGATCTTCCCGATGCTGGTGGCCGCGTGCCTGTGGTACCTGGCCATCACCAGCGTCCTGATGGTGGGCCAGTACTTCATCGAACGCAGGTTCAACCGGAGCGGGCGCGGGGTCCGGCAGAGCATCGTGGGAGGGGCGCACTGATGGCCGACCAGACCAAGGACCACGGCGTCGTGGAGACCGCCGAGGGCACCGAACTGCCCGCGGACGCCCTCGTCGTGGCCGAGAACGTCCACAAGAGTTTCGGGCGCCTGGAGGTGCTCAAGGGCATCGACCTCCAGGTCAAGCGCGGCGAGGTCATGTGCGTGGTCGGCCCCTCGGGGTCGGGCAAGTCCACGTTCCTGCGCTGCGTCAACCACCTGGAGAAGCTGACCGCGGGGCGCCTGTGGGTCAACGGCGAGCTCATGGGCTACCGGCAGAAGCGCGGGCGCCTGTACGAGCTGCGCGACACCGAGATCGCCGCGCAGCGCAGCGACATCGGGATGGTCTTCCAGCGTTTCAACCTGTTCCCGCACCTGACGGTGCTGGGCAACATCATCGAGGCCCCGGTGCAGGTCAAGAAGGTGCCCCGGGCCGAGGCCACCGAACGCGCCCGGGAGCTGCTGGAGCGGGTCGGCCTGCCGGACAAGGCGGACGCCTACCCCGAACAGCTCTCCGGCGGCCAGCAGCAGCGCGTGGCGATCGCCCGCGCCCTGGCCATGGAGCCGTCGCTGATGCTGTTCGACGAGCCCACCAGCGCGCTGGACCCGGAGCTGGTGGGTGAGGTCCTGGACGTCATGCGCGACCTCGCCCGGGGCGGCATGACCATGGTCGTGGTCACCCACGAGATGGGTTTCGCCCGCGAGGTCGGGGACTCCCTGGTCTTCATGGACGACGGCGTCGTCGTGGAGTCCGGCACCCCCGCCGACGTCCTGACCAACCCCCAGCACGAGCGCACCCAGGCCTTCCTCTCCAAGGTCCTGTGACCGACGCTCTCCGCGCCCCGTGACCCGGACACCGGGGTCACGGGGCGCCGTCGTGTCCCGGTTCACGGGGACGTGCTCCCGATGCCCTTGACCCCGGGGGCTCCCGCCCCCAGAGTCGTCACGTGACATCCACCTGCCCGGGGAGAGGCATGGACGCGCGTACGGAGAAGGTTCGCGAGCTGTGGGAGAAGAGGGCGGGAGGTTACGACACCGGATCACGGCTGGAACCGTCGAGTATCCGCCGCACGCGTCGGCTGCTGTGCGGCGGCGCGCGGGGGCGCACCCTCGAAGTGGCCGTGGGCACCGGGATCAACCTGGAGTACTACCCGCCGCAGGTCATGCTCACGGGGGTGGACCTGAGCCCCGCCATGCTCGCGCGGGCCGGGGAGAGGGCCGAGGAACAGGGCCGCCTGGTGCACCTGGTGGAGGGCGACGCCCAGCGGCTCGCCTTCGCGGACCAGTCGTTCGACACCGTCCTGTGCGCGCTCGCGCTCTGCACGATCCCCGACCAGGGGCGCGCCCTGGCGGAGATGCACCGTGTCCTGGTCCCCGGCGGGCGTCTGCTGCTGGTCGACCACATCGAGTACACGCGGTTCCCGTTCCGGCTGCGTGAACGCCTGCGCAAGCACCCGCGCAGGCTGCCCCGCGCCGTCGCGGAGGAGGTCGGGTTCGAGGTGGGACACCACGACCGGCTGATGATGGGCATGGTGGAACGGGTGGTCGCGCACCGGCCCCGCTGAGGTCGTCGGCGCCCCGCCGACGCGGCGCGTACCCTGGGAACGCCCCCCAGGGATGTGTTGACGGTCCGTCGCCCGGACGGCGACGCGCTGACCGCACTGGCTTCCGCGAGGGGCCCGGGCGGACCATTCGTCTCGTGTTCGCCCTCCGAGGGCTGGACACGATCCCTTCTCCCTGCGTCAGTGGCAGGGTGAAACGAGATACATTGCTCTCAAGCGGCAACCTCGCCCCCCGAAGGAGGGACGTGACCGAAGAAACCGCTGTGCCCACGGCCGACGCCACCGGTGTACGCGACGCTGTCACCGTCAACATGCCCGCCGACAGCGCTTATCTGTCTGTCCTGCGCACGGCGACGGCAGGGCTGGCCGCCCGACTCGACTTCACCCTCGACGAGATCGAGGACCTGAGGATCGGGGTTGACGAGGCCTGCGCGATGCTCCTCTCCCAGGCGCTTCCCGGCACAGAACTGACCACGGAATTCGAACTCACCCCCGACGGGATGCGCATCTCGGTCTCGGTGATGACGGCGGACGGACGCCTGCCCGCACGTGACACCTTCGCCTGGACCGTGCTCTCCGCTCTCGCCGGGGATGTCGACGCGGGCGTCGGTCCGGACGACCGCGTCTACATCGTCCTGTACAAACGCCGTGGCGCCCTGGAGCCGGCGTGAGCGAAAGGGGGCCCGCTCTGACAGCGAAGACCGAGCACGCGGTGCCCGACCGGGCGCGCGCGAGAGAGTTGTTCGAGCGCCTTAACGACCTCGACGCGGACGCGCCCGAGCGCAGGGCGATCCGCGACGAACTGGTCGAGCTCCACCTGCCCTTGGTGGAGTACCTGGCCCGCAGGTTCCGTAACAGGGGCGAGTGGCTGGACGACCTCACGCAGGTGGCCACGATCGGGCTGATCAAGTCCATCGACCGGTTCGATCTGGAGCGCGGGGTGGAGTTCTCCACGTACGCGACCCCCACGATCGTCGGTGAGATCAAGCGCCACTTCCGGGACAAGGGCTGGGCGGTGCGGGTACCGCGCCGTCTCCAGGAGCTGAAGCTCTCGCTGACCAAGGCGGTCAGCGACCTGTCGCAGCGCGAGGGGCGCTCCCCCACCGTCGCGGAACTGGCCGCGCACCTCCAGATGACCGAGGAGGAGGTGCTGGAGGGCCTGGAGTCCGCCAACGCCTACTCGACGGTGTCGTTGGACGCCCCCGACAGCGGGGACGAGGACGCCCCGGCGGTGGCCGACTCCCTGGGGATCGTCGACGAGTCCCTGGAGGGCGTGGAGTACCGGGAGTCACTGAAGCCGCTCCTGGAGCAGCTGCCGCCCCGGGAGAAGCGCATCCTGCTGCTGCGCTTCTTCGGGAACATGACGCAGTCGCAGATCGCCCAGGAGCTCGGGATCTCCCAGATGCACGTGTCGCGTCTGCTCGCGCGCACCCTGGCCCAACTGCGTCAGGCGCTCACCACGGACGACTGACCGGTGCGCGGCCGACGGCCGCGGTGACCGTTACCGGCGCCCCTCGGTGTCGGAGAACAGCACCGCGGTCGTCGGCGGCGCCAGGACGGCGGCCGCCGCGGCCACCGCCACGGCGAGCATGACGGCGCAGATCACGTACTGCTCCCCCGTGTACATGTAGTACGCCACCACGGCCATGAAGATCTGGGTGACGACCACCGGGGTGCGGGCCCAGTCGCGCAGGTTCCAGAGCCCGTACGCGACGAAGACGAGCAGCGCGCCGACCCCGACACCGATCACGGTGAGCGGGAGTGCCGAGGAGACCGGATCGGTGGCCCGCCCGGCGATCGCGGTGTACAGGCTGTAGATTCCGGCGACCGCCGAGACCAGCCCGATCAGGGCCTCCAGCACGGCGGCGATGACGATGGTGAAGGGACGCGAAGACACCCGACGAGCCTATACGCGCTCCCGGTGTCCCCCTCTCCGGCCCGCCCCTCGGGTGCCCTCCCGACGCCCGGCCAGCCCCACACCGCGTGACGCGCGCTCCTCTGGCTCCCGTCCGCTCCCCCTCACACGCACCGCACGCCCGGGGCGTGTTCCCGTGGATGCTTCCACCTGCGGGGGGAGCCGCCATCAACGCGAGCGCGGGATGATCCAAGGAACACGCCCTAGACTGGGCGGGTGCGAGCCCTATTCATCGTGAACCCCCAGGCGACCACGACCACCTCCCGCTCCCGCGAGGTGATCCTGGCCGCCCTGGCCTCCGAGCTGGACGTCACCCCCGTCGAGACCGCCTACCGCGACCACGCGCGCGAGCTGGCGCGGGGCGCCGCCGCCGACGGGTACGAACTCGTGTTGAGCCTGGGCGGTGACGGCACCGTCAACGAGGTCGTCAACGGGCTCCTCACCACCCCGGAGGGCCTGCCCCGCCCCCGGTACGCCGTCATCCCGGGCGGAAGCGCGAACGTCTTCATCCGCTCCCTGGGGGTCCCCGGCGACCCGGTCGAGGCGACCGGCGCGGTCCTGGAGGCGATCCGGGCCGGACGTGAGCGCGAGATCGGGCTGGGCCGGATCACCGGCGACCAGGACGACCGTTACTTCACTTTCTGCGCGGGTTTCGGCTGGGACGCCGATGTGGTGCAGCAGGTGGAGCAGGAACGCGGCAACGGCCGCAAGGCCACTCCGGCGCTGTACGCGGAGACGGCGGTAAAGCTGTTCTTCCGAGGGGATATCCGCGATCCGTCACTGAGCGTGTCCAACGACGGAAGGTCCCTGGAGGACGTCTATTTCGCGCTGGTCACCAACACGACTCCCTGGACGTACGCGGGAGCGCTGCCACTTCAGCCCACCCCGGCCTCACGATTCGAGCTGGGCCTGGACGCATTCGCGCTGACCCAGTCCTCGCACGCGCTGACTGGCTGGGTTCTTTCCCAAATGTTCTTCCCGAAGGGCCTTCCCGCACGTGGGGACGGCTACGTGACCTGGCACGACCAGGCCTCGCTGCGCATCTCGTCGTCCCATCCCCGGGCCTTCCAAATCGACGGTGAATACCTGGGGGAGCGTGAAGAGGTCAACTTCCACTCGGTACCGAAGGCATTACGAATCTTCTGTTAATAACGTCGAAAGCCGCCATTCCCAGCGACTGTGACGCACCCGACACGCCGAACAGGACCTTTGGCCTCGGGGACTCTTGCGTGCCTCCGGCGTTCCTGTCACGCTCAAGTTATCGCCGCGAGTTACGGGCGAGTTAATTTGGGCGCTTCCCACGTGGCCGTGGGGTGAAACCTCACTTACCTCGGCCTTGACGACCCTCCGGTGGACCCCCTCCGCCGGGCGCCCTTGCACATTCCGATCGTGAAAAGCTTCACAAATGATCGCCTCACTGTGAGGAGTGACCGCATGGACTGGCGCCATGACGCAGCCTGCCGTGACGAAGACCCCGAACTCTTCTTCCCCATCGGCGACCACGGCCCCGCACTGATCCAGATCGAGGAGGCCAAGGCGGTCTGTCAGCGCTGCCCGGTCAGCTCCGCGTGTCTGAAGTGGGCGCTGGAGAGCGGCCAGGACGGCGGCGTCTGGGGAGGCACCTCGGAAGAGGAACGACGCCGTATCAAGCGCCGCGGCACCGCGCTGCGCCCCATGGTCCGCAGCTGACCAACCGCCCCGGCTGAACGACGACCCCCGCGGGCGCGGCGGGGAGTCACATCCCCGGCGCGGGAGGCCGGGCCGGAAGCGACGCCCCCGCCCCTCGCCCCCTCAGGGAACCTCGCGCTCCTCGTGCTCCAGGGGCAGGCTGATCGCCACCTCGGTCCCGCCAGCGTCCTTCGGCTTGATCGCCAGGGTCCCCCCGAGCTCGCCCACGATCAGGGTCCGCACGATCTGCAGACCCAGGCTCGTGGTGCCCTCCAGGTCGAAGTCCTCCGGCAGACCGCCACCGTCGTCGGAGACGGCCAACTCCAGGCTGCTCGGCCCCGGGTGGGCCGGGCCGGTGTCGAACCGGCGCACCCGCACCTCGATCAGCCCCGGGCCCTGCCCCAGGCCGTGCTCCACCGCGTTCTGCACCAGTTCCGCCAGCACCATCGACAGCGGCGTGGCCACCAGCGCGTTCAACAGCCCGAAGTGGCCGTCGCGCCTGGGCACCACCGCCTGCCCCGTCGAGGACACCTCCGCCGCCATCTGCATCACCCGGTCGGCGATGTCGTCGAAGTCGACCACCTCGTCCGGGGTGTGCGAGAGCATCTCGTGCACGATCGCGATCGACCCCACCCGGCCGACCGCCTCGTCCAGGGCCGCCCGCGCCTCGGGGATGTCCAGGCGCCGCGACTGGAGCCGCAGCAGAGCCGCCACCGTCTGGAGGTTGTTCTTCACCCGGTGGTGGATCTCCCGGATGGTGGCGTCCTTGGTCATCAGCTCGCGCTCGCGCCGCCGCAGCTCGGTGACGTCGCGGACCATCACCAGCGCGCCGATCCGCACCCCGTCGATCACCAGCGGTATGGCCCTCAGCTGCACGGTGACCCCGCGCGCCTCGACCTCGGCCTCCTGCGGAGCGCGCCCGCTCGCCGTGTAGGTGAGGTTCTCGTCGCGGGCCTCCCCCTGGGCGGCCAGCTCCAGCGTGGTGCGGTCCAGGCGGGCACCCACGAGGTCGGCGGTCAGGCCCAGCCGACGGTAGGCCGAGAGCGCGTTGGGGCTGGCGTAGACCACCTCGCCGTTCTGGTCCAGGCGCAGCAGGCCGTCGCCCACCCTCGGCGAGCGGACCATGAGCGGTCCCTGGTCGCTGAACGGGAAGGCGCCCTCCGCGATCATCTGGGCGAGGTCGCCCGCGCTCTGGAGGTAGGTGAGCTCCAGGCGGCTGGGCGTGCGCGCCGAGCTGAGGTTGGTGCTGCGCTGGATGACCGCGATGAGGTTGCCCTCGCGGCGGACCGGGATGGTCTCCTCGCGCACCGGGACCCCGCCGGACCAGTCCGGGTCGCCGTCGCGGCAGATCCGGCCCTCGCTCCAGGCGCGGTCGATCAGGGCGCGGCGTCCGACCACCCGGGGCGCCGTCCGGGACGTGACATCGGTCATGTCGTCCCGGAGCACCGCCTCCACCAGGTCGTCCTGGAAGGCGGTCGGGCCGGTGGTGGGTCGCATCTGCGCGATGGCGATCCATCCGTCGTCCTCCCGCAGGCGCACCCACAGCACGAGGTCCGCGAAGGAGAGGTCGGCCAGGAGCTGCCAGTCGGAGACCAGCGAGTGGATCCACTCCAGGTCCGCCTGCTTGAGTGACGTGTGGCGGCGAATGAGGTCGCTGAGGTGAGGCACTCACAAATCATCCCATGAAGCCGTGCATACTCAAGGGACACGCACTCGACCAGTGGTCCACACCAATCGACGGCCGGAAGGCGGCCGCACCGACCACGTCCTGGCGGGGCGCGGAACGCGGCGGAGGAGACTGATGACTGGTCAGCACACACTGGACGGCAACCCCAGAGTGCCCAAGTACTACCAGGTCAAGAAGCAGCTGCTGGAGCTGATCGAGGCCATGCCGGCGGGGAACCCGGTCCCGCCCGAGCGCGCCCTGGCCACCCAGTTCGGCACCTCGCGCACCACGGTGCGCCAGGCCCTGACCGAGATGGTCGTCGAGGGTCGGCTGCTCCGCATCCAGGGCAAGGGCACGTTCGTGGCCAAGCCCAAGGTCGCCCAGATCCTCCAGCTGACCAGCTACACCCAGGAGATGCGGGCGCACGGCCTGCACCCGGCCACCCGCATCCTGGACGTGAGCTACATCAACGCGGACGACCAGCTCGCTGAGCTCCTCGCCATCCGTTCCGGCGGTCGCGTGCTGCGGATCGAACGGCTCCGGCTGGCCAACGGTGAGCCCATGGCCGTCGAGACGGCCCACCTGGCCGCGCGACGCTTTCCCGGGCTCCGGAGGCAGCTGGACCGCTACGCGTCGCTCTACGAGGCTCTCGCGAGCGCCTACGACGTCTCCCTCGCGGAGGCGGAGGCCTCCATCGAGACCGTGCTCGCGACCCCCAACGAGGCCCGCCTGCTCGGCGTGGACGTGGGCCTGCCCCTGGTCCTGCACTGCCAGCACAGCTTCGACGGCGACGGGCACCCGGTGGAGTGGGTGCGATCGCTCTACCGTGGCGACCGCTACAAGTTCGTCACGCGCCTGCGTCCGCCCCGGGACTGAGACCCCGCCCCCGCCCACCGCGACCGTCCCCCGGCCACCGGGCGCGCCCCCGAGCGGCGACCCCTCGGTGCGGTCTCCCGCCGTGGAGTGGCGCCCCCACGATGCCCCCGCCCCCGTCCAGCGAGCTGTCTCCCGCACTTGGAGAGGGACGCCGTGGGCCACCGCGTCCTCACGCCGGAGGCCGTCGCGGACCCGGCCGAACGGGTCACCGCCGAACGCGGTCACGGGGACGCCCGGATCGTGTCGGCGGCGTTCCGCCCACGCGGTACCCGACGCCGCACGGGAGCGGGTGCCGGGCGACAACCGGAACCACGGGGGCTCGCGAGCACCGCGGTCTCTCGGTCAGCCGCGGGCGAGCACGCAGGCGAGGGCGTCGACCACCCGGGGGTCGTACTCGCTGCCGGTGTCCATGCGCAGGCGCTCCACGACGGCGGCCCGGCGCTCGGCGTCACCGTTCTCCCCGACCAGGTCGTCGAAGGCGTTGGCGACCTTGATCACGCGGCTGCCCAGCGGGGGCACGCCCTCGTCGCCGTCACCGGCCAGCGGCTCGCACTGGCGGCGGACCATCTCCGCCACGTTGTCCAGCACCCCGGTCTCCCGGATGATGGCCGAACCCAGTTCCGCGATCCGGCGCTGCTCCCTCGGCGAGGAGAGCACGGTGGCGCCGCCCGCGATGGGCTCGCGCAGGGAGAGCTGGCCGATGTCGTGCATCAGCGCCGCGTACTCCAGTTCCAGCAGCTCCGCCTCGGCCAGTCCCAGTTCGCAGGCGATGCCGTGGGAGAGCTGGCTGACCCGCCGCGAGTGGCCGTTCTCCACGTAGCCGCCCACCTCGGTGACCCGGGACAGCGCCCGCACCGTCTCCAGGTAGGTGCGGCGCACCTCGGCGTGCCTGCGGAAGGCCACCTGTGAGACCAGCAGCGGAGCGAGGAAGACCAGCAGCCCGACCAGACCCGTGACCGTGCAGGCCAGGGCGATCAGCACGCCGCTGGAGGCGATCGCGCCCCCGGTGGCCACCTGTGCGCGGGCCTCGTCGCGCGTGGCCACGACCAGTCGGGTGCGCAGCCGTTCGGCGCGCAGCACGGCGGAGACCGCGACGTCCAGCGCCCACGCCAGGGCGACCAGGACCGTCATCAGCAGGGCGACCACGACCGAGGGCCCCGTCAGGGACAGGGCCTCCACCAGGGGCCGGAAGGCGACGGCGAGCAGCAGTGCGGTGAGCACCCTGCGCGCGACGTCCTCCAGCCGGGGGCCGTGGCCCACCGCCACGTGGGGGAGTTCGCCCAGGGCCACCCCCAGGGCGACCACCGCCACGACCTGCCAGGCCGTGTGGTGGATCGGCTCACCGCCCAGACTGAGCAGGAACGCGTACGCGATCGCCCCGGCCAGGGCGATCGGCGCGGACTCCCGGTGCCCGGGCAGGGTGATCCTGGCCAGTTCGCCACCGGCGATGACCAGGCAGAAGGCCAGCGCCACGTAAGGCTGGTGGAACCCGGTCGCGGCGGTCCACACCAGGGCGGCCAGGGAGGCGGCGCCCACCCCGCCCACGAGCAGGGCCCGGAAGGGTCTCGCGGTACGCCAGACCGGCCCCCAGGAACGCTCGTGGCCCAGTGCCCCGCCCTCGGGGCCGCCGGGGTGCGGTCCGGGAGGAGTCCCGTCCGACTGCCTCTGCGTCATCACCGCTCCTGGCCCCCCGTCACCGCGGCCGCCGACGTGGACTCGGCCACCGTCGTGGTTCCGCTCCGCTGCGGGGCGGACGCCACCGTCGCGTCCGTCTCACCGGACTCCGGAGTCCCGGACGCGCCGTAGCAACCGCCCGGCGGCTCCGCGATGTCCGGCGTCTCCCATCCCTCGCGGGTGACGGCCCGGACGAGTGCCTCCACCATCCGGGGGTCGAACTGACTGCCCGCGCAGCGCCGGAGCTCCGTGATGGCGTCCTCCACGGACCACGCCTTGCGGTAGGAACGCGTGGAGGTGAGGCAGTCGAAGACGTCGGCCACGCTGATGATCCGGGCGGACTCGGGGATCTCCATCCCCACCAGCCCCATCGGGTAGCCGCGCCCGTCCAGGCGCTCGTGGTGGTGCCGGATGCCCGCGAGGGCCTCGTCCAGGAAGCTGATCTCGCGGACGATCTCGTACCCGCGCGTGGGGTGCAGCTTGATCGCGGCGTACTCGTCGTCCGTGAGCTTGCCGTTCTTCTGGAGCACCTTGGTGGGCACCCCGAGCTTGCCGATGTCGTGCAGCATCCCCGCGTACCGGATCTTCTGCACGCGCTCGGCGGGCATGCCCAGCTCGGCGGCGATCATCGCGGAGCCCTCGGCCACCCGCATGCAGTGGCCCCGGGTGTAGTAGTCCTTCGTCTCCACGGCCTGGCACAGGGTGGCCAGGGTGGCCTCGTGCGCGCGCGCCTCGGCGGTCTGCTGGCCGAACACCCACCGCGCGATGAACAGCGGAAGCAGGACAAGGAGCGGGGCGATGATCCCCACCGCGCCCCAGATGGCCGCGATCGCCAGGCCCAGCATCTGGTAACCCACGGAGGCGACCTCCAGGGCGGCCAGCGGGCGCCAGCGCATCGGCCCCGCACCGGCGGGCCGGGTGACGCCCAGGCACCACATGAGCGCGCCGATGAGCAACGAGTTGAGCAGCGTGTGCGTCAGGACCGCGGCGACGTACGGCAGGACGATGCCGGGGAAGTCGGACTGCCCCGGCACCCCCACCGTGCCTCCGAGCAGGAGGTAGACCTGTCCGGCCACGTAGGCCGCCAGCGCGAACTGGGCTCCGTTGAAGGCTCGCTTCACCAGGCCCTGTCTGCGGACCGCGAGGCAGGAGGCGAATCCGACCACGGCCGCCCCGGCCGGGCCCACCAGCACGACGGCGGCCAGGGCCACGGCCGAGCTCGGTGAGATTCCGGCTTCCTTGACGTCGACGACGACGACGTGTGTGCTTATCGACTCCGCGACGACGAAGAGGACCGCGATGAGTACCAGGGTCCCCAGGTCGATCCCCGCGTAGGGACCGACGAGCATGATGGCGACAGCACTGACAACGATGATCCCGACGTAGACACGCGCGCCCCAAGGAAGAGCCCGCACCCCCGTTCACCCCCCACCGACGACGACCGGACTGTCATGGTTTCACCGGTTCTGTTCTACCACCAAGCCCATCCGGTAAAAGTGGAAGCCACAAAAACGGCGGACATCATCGAACCGAACATGGTGACGAGCATCGTCGACCCCCTTCTCCCCGTGGCGCCTGCCCCCTCATCCACCGGGCACGCCGCGCAAATGACCTTATTCGTTGGATAAGGCCTCCAGTTTAACGGGCCACGACACCATCCTGATTACCCCCAACCCGAACCGAGGGCAGAGACGAAGCCAGAGAGGACGTGAAGTTCCGGAGCGTGGAATTACTAATTCAATTAGTCATTCCAGATGGTTACACAGAGTGACAATAGGTCACAGGTGCGACGCCGGGGACCATCGGCGCCCCGGGCGATCCTGGACGCGGGGTCGGCCAACCTCATCAGGCATGACTACCCATCGTGAGCGATCGAAACGGTCTCTCACAAGTTCAAGGAAATTCATTCCGACTCGGTCACGACCGAAAACCGATTCCAGGCATCGGGCGTGTCGAACCCCTCAGGAACCGCCAACTCGGCACCCCTGTGACCAAAACCCCCCGAGTTCAGGGGGATGCGGCGAACTCTTTCTACAAAATCACACAAATAGCCCAGAACGCATCAGAACACAACAAGCATCCCTGGATACACAAAAAGTGGCGAAAGCTGGAATTCCAGCTTT
>NZ_CBDRIY010000069.1:0-15274 GCF_965344335.1 Nocardiopsis eucommiae | reverse complement strand
CCCCCCCCCCCCCCCCCCCCCCCCCCCCCCCCCCCCCCCCCCCCCCCCCCCCCCCCCCCCCGGCGCGTCCGGGACGAGTCGGCGGCGCGTCCGGGAGCGGGTCAGACGGCGGCGACCGCCGCGGTGAGCAGGATCGCGGCGGAGAACAGCAGCGCGCCCGGGGCGCCCACCGCGCCCGCGACCCCCGCGGCCGCCGCGGGCACGGCCACCTGGCCCAGCCGGTTGCCCCAGATACGCAGGGCCAGGGCCGCGCCACGGGCCCCCTCCGGGGCCAGGGTGGTGACCTGGGCCATCGTCAGGGGCTGCCCGAGGCCGAGCAGGAACCCGCCCACGACGAGCACCCCCGCCAGGACGGCGAATCCGCCCAGAGGCAGCGCCACCAGGGTCAGCGCGACAGCCGCCACCGAGGTGCTGGTGATGACCAGCGCCCTGCGCGACCAGCGGCGCCGCATCCACGGCAGGGTCAGCCGGGAGAGCAGGGAGGCACCGGCGCGCAGGCTCAGCAGGACCCCGACGAGCATCGGGGACAGCCCCCGGCTCTCGGCGATGAGCGGCAGGTAGGCGGTGAGGATGTCGACGGCGGTGAGCAGCGCGAGGCTCGTGAGCAGGGCCGAGGGCATCCGGCGGCGGCGCAGGAGGTCCCGTGTGGGGACCGGGGGCGCGGCCCTCTGCTCGTCGGTGCGCCGCAGCGGGCTCAGCCGCGCCAGCGGGATCAGCGGAAGGAACCCCAGGGCGGCGACGGCCCCGGCCACCAGCAGCGCGGTGGAGGTGGCGGAGATCAGCTCCGGACCGGAGGAGTCGGAGAGGATGACGCCGGAGATCAGCGGACCGACGAGCTGGCCCAGGGAGGCCGCGGCGGTGAACCAGCCGAAGTCGCGGTCCAGGTGCTCGGGGCGCGAGTAGCGGGCGATGAGGGCCTGGGCGGAGACCATGCACAACAGGTGACCCACGCCCACGACCGTGCTGGACAGGGCCAGTCCGAGCAGGCCCCCGGAACCGGCCAGGAGGAGGCTGCCGACGGCCAGGACCACCGAGCCCAGTCCCGCGAGCCAGGCGATGCGGCCCGCGCGGTCGGTGAAGCGGCCGAGGGACACCGCGATGACCAGCGGGAGCAGGGCGTAGGCGGCGGTCACCAGCCCGACCTCGACGGCGTCCCCGCCCACGGCGATCGTGCGGTAGGAGATGAGGGGTCGGACGAGGTTGAGCGCGGTGTGGGTGAGGACCACGCTGCCCAGCAGCCCCCAGAGCCATCCGGAGTGTGCCGTCTGTCCCGAGTCCGTCATGCTCCCCCTCGCGGCGTTCCTGGCGCGCACGCCCCGCCGTCCCGTCCCCCCGTGGCGGGTCCTGACCGCCACGACCAGCGCATCGTACCGAGGACGTTCGGTACGAAACCGGGCGGGGTGCCCGACCGGCGGGCCGCCCGGTGCCACCGCGTTCGGGAGAGCCGTGGACACGCCGACCAGGGGGATCAACGCGGACGCACACCGGTACGACCGCCGACAGGGCCGTCGGTGACCGACCGCGTCCGGAGCGGCCACGCCGCCACGGGGATCCGGCGGTCACCAGTCCCGCGTGGCGATGAGCTCCTCGGGGTCGGCGTCGGTGAAGCCGTAGGCGGTGGCGACCAGCCAGAAGGAACCCCCGATGTCGTCACGGGTCACGGTCTCGATCTCGCTTCCGGCCGCCTCGAACTCCTCCTCCAGGGCGTTGACCTCCTCGGTGGCGGCGTGGGTGAGGGCGTAGAGCGCGGTGAGGTCGGCGGGACCGCGGGCCTCGATGCGTTCGCACAGGGACACCAGCACCTCCCGGCACCGTTCGACGAGGTGGTCCGGGAAGTAGGGGTCGGCCCGCATGTCGGTGAGCAGGACGCTCGGGTCGAGCCGGGTGGTGTCGTGGCCCACGGGGTCTCCAGGGGGTTCGAGGGGGTGAGCGGGTGCCGGTTCCATCCTGGTGGGCGGTGACGACGTTTCGCGGCCCCGGGCGGCCGGGGTTGGGTAGGTTCGGAGTGCTGGACTCCGAGCGGACCGGGTGGACGGGGTGTGCGATGGCGGGACGGGACGGAATCCGGGATCTCCTGCGCGGTCTGCGGGTGTTCGCGGGACCGCTGGCGAGCTTCGACCCCTCCGCGGCCCCGGACGACCCGGTGGACCTGTTCGTGGCGTGGCTGGGCGAGGCGATCGAGGCCGGGGTGCCCGAGCCGCACGCGATGACCCTGGCGACGGCCGGCGCCGACGGCGCTCCGTCCGCGCGGGTGCTCATCCTCAGGGACCTCACCGACGAGGGATGGTCGTTCGCGACCACCACGACCTCGACCAAGGGCCGGGAGCTCGCCGACAACCCCCGGGCCGCGCTCCTCTTCTTCTGGGGGCTCCAGGGCCGCCAGGTGCGGCTGCGCGGTCCCGTGCACCTGGCCGGAGCAGAGGAGCGCGCCGCCGACTTCACCGCCCGCCCGTTGGAGGGCCGCGTGGCGGGACTGCACGGCCGCCAGAGCCAGCCCCTGGACAGCCTGGAGACCGTCCACGCGACCGCCGAGGAGAGCCGCGTCCGGCTGGAGGCCGACCCCGGGCTGGTGCCGGACGACTGGGGTCTGTACCGGCTCACGCCCACGGAGGTCGAGTTCTGGCAGGCGGACCCGGACCGGCGCCACACCCGCCTGCGGTACCGGCGCGCGGACGTGTCCGCGCCGTGGGAGCGGGGGCTCCTGTGGCCCTGAACGGGCCCGGTCAAGGCGGAGGCGGGTGCGCGACCGAACCGGGTTCGGTCGGGTGTTCCGGGCGGGGATAGGATTCCCGCACCCGTCCACCCCCGAACCCGGATCGGAGCCGGAATGCCCGACACACACGAAGTGTTCAACCAGGCCACTCCGCTCGGTGACTACAGCGCCGCCGACGACCCCGCCCTCCTTGAGGGCCTGCGCCGCGAGGGCGCGGGCTGGGCCGAGGCGGACGTGCGCGAGATCGGCGACGCGGCGGGCTCCGAGCGGGTGCGCGCGTGGGGCGAGTCCGCCAACGCCTACCCTCCGGTCCTGCGCACCCACGACCGCTACGGCCACCGTGTGGACGAGGTCGACTACCAGCCCGCCTACCACGTGCTCATGGACCAGGCCGTGGAGCACGGCCTGCACGCCGCGCCCTGGACGGACACGCGCGAGGGCGCCCACGTGGCCCGCGCCGCCAAGTTCTTCCTGTGGTCGCAGGCGGAGAGCGGCCACGGCTGTCCGATCTCCATGACCTACGCGGCCGTCCCGGCGCTGCGCCACTCCCCCGAACTGGCGGCGGAGTACGAACCCCTGCTCACCGCCCGCACCTACGACTTCGGGCTGCGGGCGCCGCTGACCAAGCGCGGGCTCCTCGCGGGCATGTCGATGACCGAGAAGCAGGGCGGCTCGGACGTCCGCGCCAACACCACCCGCGCCGTGCCCACCCGCGAGGGCCACCACCTGCTCACCGGCCACAAGTGGTTCACCTCCGCCCCCATGAGCGACGTGTTCCTCACCCTGGCGCAGGCCCCCGAGGGGCTGACCTGCTTCCTGGTACCGCGTGTGCTGCCCGACGGCGCCCGGAACCGGATGTTCGTCCAGCGGCTCAAGGACAAGCTCGGCAACAGGTCCAACGCCTCCGCCGAGCTGGAGTACGACGGCGCCGTGGCGTACCCGGTCGGGCAGCCGGGCCGGGGCGTGCCCACCATCATCGAGATGGTCAACAGCACCCGGTTGGACTGCGTGATCGGTTCCGCCTCGGGGATGCGCGCGGCGGTGGTGCAGGCCCTGCACCACGCCGAGACCCGGAGCGTCTTCGGTACTCCGCTGGTGGACCAGCCGCTCATGCGCAACGTCCTGGCCGACCTCGCGCTGGAGTCCGAGGCGGCCACGGCGCTCATGACACGGCTGGCCGGGTCGGTGGACCGCGCGGTGCGGGGTGACGAGGGCGAGGCCGCCTTCCGCCGCCTGGGCGTGGCCGTGGGCAAGTTCTGGGTGACCAAGCGCCAGCCGGTGCACGCGGCCGAGGCCCTGGAGTGCCTGGGCGGCAACGGGTACGTGGAGGAGTCGGGCATGCCCCGTCTCTTCCGGGACTCACCGCTCAACTCCATCTGGGAGGGGTCGGGCAACGTGGCCGCCCTGGACGTGCTGCGTGCCATGGCGAAGGCTCCGGAGTCGGTGGAGGCCTTCCTCGCGGAACTCGACACGGCGGCCGGTTCCGACGACCACTACGACGCCGCCCTCAAGCGGCTGGGCCAGGTCCTGGGCGATCCGGAGGAGGCCCAGTACCGGGCCCGGGCGGTGGTGGAACTGATGGCCCTGGCCCTCCAGGCGTCGGTGCTGCTGCGCTACGCGCCCACCCCGGTGGCCGAGGCGTTCACCACGTCCCGGCTGGGCGGCGAGTGGGGCCACGTGTTCGGGACGCTGCCCAGGGGCGTGGACACGGAGCTGATCCTGGACCGGGCCCGCCCCCGGCGCTGATCCGGCCGCCGGACTCCGCGTCCGACCCGCCGTGACCCGGTGCCGACCCTGGGGTCGGCACCGGGAATGCTCTGGAGCACCCTCCGCAGCGCCTTTCCCCCTCCCTTTCCACCCCCGCGCATAAGCCGCAGAAAGTGCAGAACGGGCAGCCGAGAACGAACATCGGCCCAGTTCGGCATACTTCCGCGGCCGAAGCGGAAGAAAGAAGTCGTCACCATCAAAAACGCCCTTACGGGCCCCGAAACCTAGAGACTGACGACGCCTATGGTGGAAGTCTGGCCAGGTAGTTCCTATCCGCTCGGTGCGACCTACGACGGTTCCGGCACCAATTTCTCCCTCTTCTCCGAGGCAGCCGAACAGGTGGACCTGTGCCTGTTCGACGACGACGGAGAGGAGACACGCGTACCCCTGACCGAGTACGACGGTTTCGTCTGGCACGGGTACCTGCCCGGTGTCGGGCCGGGACAGCAGTACGGGTACCGCGTCCACGGCCCGTACGCACCCGACCAGGGGTTGCGCTGCAATCCGAACAAACTGCTCACCGACCCCTACGCGAAGGCGCTCAACGGAGACCTCACCTGGCACGAATCGCTCTTCAGCTACCACTTCGCCGACCCCGACCGCAGGAACACGGCCGACAGCGCGAGATACGTGCCCAAGTGCGTGGTGGTCAGTCCGTTCTTCGACTGGGGCAACGAGACACGACCCAACACCCCGTACCACCAGACGGTGATCTACGAGGCGCACGTACGCGGGCTGACCATGCGCCACCCGGCCATCCCCGAACACCAGCGGGGCACCTACTCGGGGCTGGCCCACCCCGAGGTCATCGACTACCTCACCTCCCTGGGGGTGACCGCCGTCGAACTGATGCCCGTGCACCACTTCGTGCCCGAGCACGCGATGGTGGCCCGGGGGCTGACCAACTACTGGGGCTACAACACCCTGGCCTTCCTGGCCCCGCACAGCGGGTACGCCGCGCGCGGTTCGCGCGGACAGCAGGTGCAGGAGTTCAAGGCGATGGTGAAGTCGCTGCACGAGGCGGGCATCGAGGTGCTGCTCGACGTGGTCTACAACCACACCGCCGAGGGCGACCACATGGGCCCCACCCTGTCCTGGCGGGGCATCGACAACCTGGGCTACTACCGGGTCAGCGACGAGGACCAGCGTTACTACCTCGACTACACGGGCTGCGGGAACAGCCTGAACGTGCGCCACCCGCACTCCCTGCAACTCATCATGGACTCGCTGCGGTACTGGGTCCTGGAGATGCACGTGGACGGGTTCCGCTTCGACCTGGCCTCGGCGCTGGCCCGCGAGTTCCACGACGTGGACCGGCTGAGCACGTTCTTCGACATCGTCCAGCAGGACCCGGTGATCTCCCAGGTCAAACTGATCGCCGAACCCTGGGACGTGGGTCCGGGCGGCTACCAGGTGGGCAACTTCCCGCCGCTGTGGACGGAGTGGAACGGCAAGTACCGCGACACCGTGCGCGACTTCTGGCGCGGTGAACCGGTCAAGGGAGAGCTGGCCTCGCGACTGGCCGGGTCCAGCGACCTGTACCAGGACGACGGGCGCCGTCCGGTGGCCTCGATCAACTTCATCACCTGCCACGACGGTTTCACCCTGGCCGACCTGGTCTCCTACAACGACAAGCACAACGAGGCCAACGGCGAGAACAACCGGGACGGCACCGACGACAACCGCTCCTGGAACCACGGGGTGGAGGGGGCCACCGAGGACCCGGCGATCCTGGCCCTGCGCCGCAGACAGGTCCGCAACCACCTCACCACCCTGTACCTGTCACAGGGGGTGGTGATGCTCTCGCACGGGGACGAGATCGGACGCACCCAGGGTGGCAACAACAACGCCTACTGCCAGGACAACGAGATCGCGTGGATCGACTGGGAGGGCGCGGGACTCACCGGTGAGTACCCCGGCAACGACCTGCTCGCCTACGTGCGCGACCTGGCACGGCTGCGGCGCGAGCACCCCGTCTTCCGGCGTCGCCGGTTCTTCCAGGGCAGCCCGGTGGAGGGAACGAAGGCGGGGTCGAACGGTCTGCCGGACATCTCGTGGCTGCGCCCGGACGGGTCGACCATGGAGGGGGACGACTGGAGGACGGGCGAGCGGGCGCTGGGGGTGTTCCTCAACGGGGACGCCATCACCGAACCCGACGCGCGCGGGCGCCGCATCCGTGACAGCTCCTTCGTGCTGCTGCTCAACAGCGGCCCGGAGGCGGTGGAGTTCAAGCTTCCCGGCACCGAGTACGGCATGGCCTGGGAGACCGTGCTGGACACCGCCGAGCCGGACGTGGAGGGGCGGCCGTTCGTCACGGCGGGCGGACCCCTCCGGGTGATCGACCGCGCCCTGATCCTGCTGCGGCGCGTCTCGCACCGCCACGACTGACCGGTGGCGCCGCGCGGTACGACTCCCCGGGGGCTGGAGGGGCCCGGGGAGCGGCCGCCCGGGGGCCGGGACCCTTGACGGGACCCGGCCCCTACGCCGTCCGCGCGTGCCGCACCCCTAACCTGGGTGACCATGTCGAACACTCACAGCGCGGGCCGGAGCCCGGAGCCCGCCCGCTTCCGCGAACTCCTGCCCGTCCCCGGCCGGACCGACGTGGACCTCGCCGAGGCCTACGCCTACCCGCTGGCCCTGGACCGGCCCTGGGTGCGCGCCAACATGGTGTCCAGCGCCGACGGCGGCGCGATCGGCCCCTCGGGGCGCAGCCGCGACCTGTCCTCGGACCCCGACCGCCGGGTCATGGGGGTGCTGCGGGGCCTGTGCGACGTCGTCCTGGTCGGCGCCGCCACCGCCCGCAAGGAGGGTTACCGGCCGGTGCGTCCCCGCGAGGTGTGGGCGCGCCTGCGTGAGGGCCGCCCCGCCACACCGCGTGTCGCGGTGGTGTCGCGCTCCCTCGAACTGGACGCCGAGCTGCTCACCACGGCCCCCGGGGACGCCCGCACGATCGTGTTCACGGTCGCGGGCGCGCCCGCCGAGCTCCGGGAGTTCGTGGCCGAGCACGCCGACCTCGTGGTGGTCGACGGTGTCTCGGTGGGCCCCGAGCACATCGTGAACGCCCTCGCCGAACGCGGCCTGTACCGGGTGCTGACCGAGGGCGGTCCGCACCTGCTCGCGGAGTTCGTGGCGGCGGGCCTGCTGGACGAGCTCTGCCTGACGGTGAGCCCGCACCTGCTGGGCGCGGGGTCACCCCGGATCGTCACCGGCGGCCCGGGGACGCCGGGCGCCCCGGAGCACACCTCGGCCGGGACCACCCCGCTGCGCATGGCGCGTCTGCTGGAGGCGGACGGCCACCTGTTCACGCGTTACCTCAGGGAATAGGGACTTCTGCAAGTCCTCCCCATAACCGGTCGGTTTCGGTCGCCCCACAATGACGCATGAACCATCCCGCAACCGGACATACCCGTTGTGTGCCTCCCACGGGAAGCGCTGCGAACGAACACACCGCGCCGGCGGGGCTCACCGGCGCGCCCCCTGGGCGAGAGGATGAACGTGGTGCCGACGTCCGAGAACGGGTCCCCTCCGGTGTACCGGGAGATAGCCGAGGAACTACGAGGACGGATCCGCTCCGGACGGTACGCCGACGGCGACCGCCTCCCCGGTGAGAACGTCCTCATGGAGCGGCACGGCGTCGCCCGGGCGACCGCCCGGCAGGCCCTGTCCGTACTCATCAACGAGGGCCTGGCCGTGGCCGTGCGGGGGTCGGGCATCTACGTGCGCGCCTTCCGGCCCCTGAGAAGACACGGCGCCCGACGCCTGTCCAAGGACCTGTGGGGTGCCGGACGGGCCATCTGGCGGACCGACAGCGACACGCGCGGGTACGAGGTGGCGGGGCTCGTCGTCGACGAACTCGTCCCCGACGACCACGTCCTGCGGGCCCTGGAGCTGGAGGAGGGGGCCACGGTGGTGCGCCGCTCCCGGCGCTACCTCGTGGACGGAAGAGCGGTGCAGAGCGCCGTCTCGCACCTGTCGCCGCATCTGTGGTCGGGGCGGGAGGAGACCCCCGCCGCGCAACGGGTGCGGGCCCACGACAGCGGCCCCGGGGGGATCTACGCGCGCCTCGCGGAGCTCGGGCACGCCCCCGCCCACTTCACCGAGGAGATCCGGGTGCGCATGCCCACTCCCGAGGAGACGGAGGAACTGACCCTGGCCGCGGGCACCCCCGTGCTGGAGGTGGCCCGCACGGCGCTGACCGCCGACCACCGGCCCGTGGAGTTCAACGAGATCACCATGGACGGTTCGGCGTACGTGCTGCAGTACGACTTCGACGCCTGAACCCCGCCTCGGAACCCCGACCCCGACCCGGCGCACCGCTCCCCCGGTCCCCGTGCCCGCCGCACGGCGACGGGAGGGGTGCCCCGCGCGGGGCACCCCTCCCACCCTCGTGGCGGACCGGTCACGCCCGCCGTTCGTCGCTACCTCGTGACGCCCGCACCCGATCTCTCCGTGTGGGGAACCCTCGCGCGCGGAATCGTGCTGAGGAGGTCCTCCTCCGGATCCGCCGCGTTCGGGCCCGCGTCGGGCGTCTCCCCCCGGATCGGCCCCTCCGACTCCTCGCTCCGGACCCGTCCGGGCCGGGACACGAAGACCAGGTACGACAGCGGCAGGAGGGTGAGTCCCACCGCCACGGCCCCGGCCGCCGCGAAGACCATGGCGCTGGACGACGTCATCGCCCACTGCGCCATGCCCATCCCCAGCACGACCGCCACCACCAGGGCGCCGACGGCGATCGCCGTCACCAACCCGAACAGTTTGCGGTCCCCCCAGGGCTCCGGACGCGCGTACTCCATCCCGGCGACGGTCGAACGCAGGCTGAGCTCGGCGGCCCAGCGCAACTCCCGGCCGACGGTGGCGGCGCCGTCCCCGACGACCCGCATCCGCGACCGGGGGCCCGCGGTGGCCTGGTCCAGCCACCACAGTCCGTACCGGATCCGGCCGACGCGCAGAGGTCGCCTGTTCACTCCGAGTGCCCGTTGAGCCGTAACAGCCATGCCACCTGCCTCAGTGCCCTCGATCACTGACCCCTGTTCATGAGCCCGTACCCGAGCCCACCGACACCGAACGTCACCAAAGGTGAAGTTAGGTGTATGTGGCTCTTAAGAATGATTTACCTGGAGTGTGTGGTTTGGGACTGTTTCGTTCACACCGTGTCCCCTGTCGGCACCGGAGCGCGTTTCCGGGTAGCGTCGTCACCATGGCTGACGCAGCGGACCAGGCCCCGGACACCAACGGCGGGGCACCCAGGGACCTTCCCCGGACCGACCAGGAGTGGCGCGAGCGCCTCGACGAGCAGGAGTACGCCGTGCTCCGCCAAGCGGGCACCGAGCGCCCCTGGACCGGGGAGTACGTGGACACGAAGACCTCCGGCGTCTACCGTTGCCGGGGGTGCGGGAGCGAACTCTTCCGCTCCGACGAGAAGTTCGACTCCCACTGCGGGTGGCCGAGCTTCTTCGACCCGGCCGACTCCGACGCCGTCACCCTGCACGAGGACGCCTCGCTGGGGATGGTGCGCACCGAGGTGCGATGCGCCACCTGCCACTCCCACCTGGGTCACGTCTTCCGCGGGGAGGGGTACGACACCCCCACCGACCTCCGGTACTGCATCAACTCCGTCGCCCTCGACCTGGAGCCCTCGGAGTAGGCGGCATGGCATCCTGGTCCGGGGCGTCGAACTCTCGTCCGCACGGGGCGTCCGAGGAACCGGACCGATCCCCGTTCCCCCAGGATCAGCGATAATCTCACCAGCGCACCGACGTTCGGCCAGAAGTCGACCGCGGGGCGCGCGCGGCGGGGCCCCACCCGGTGACCGCGCACACGCGAACCAGGCCACCGCCGGGTTCACCCCCCTCACAGCGGTAACCCATGTGCGGGCGACCGACCGACCCGCGACGAAAGCGCTCGATGACCGACGACTCACCTTCCTCCTCCGCCTCCCCGCGCCACCCGGCACGACCACGCTTCGGCATGGCCCAGGGTTCCGCCCCGTGGCTCGTCCCGGCGCTCGGCGCCGCGGGTGCCGCCGCGCTGCTCGCCCGTCGTTCCCGGGCCGGGGCCGTGGCCGCCGCCCCGGTGATCGCCCTGGCGGCGGGGATGACCTGGTTCTTCCGTGACCCCGAGCGGGGTCCGGCGACAGGTCGGGTGCTGTCCGCGGCCGACGGCGTCGTACAGAGCCTCGACCCCCAGCCCGACGGGCGGATCCGGGTCGCGGTGTTCATGAACCCCCTCAACGTGCACGTCAACCGTGCGCCCCTCGCCGGAGTCGTGACCGGCGTCGAGCACCGCCCCGGGGGCTTCCGCCCCGCCTTCGACAAGGACAGCGAGCGTAATGAGCGCGTCATCTGGACCCTTGAAACCGAGATCGGTGAGATCACGGTCGTTCAAATCGCCGGCGCGTTGGTCCGGCGTATCGTCCCGTATCTCGCTGCGGGGCAGAAGGTCGAGCAAGGCGAGAGGATCGGCCTCATCCGGTTCGGGTCACGCGTCGACGTCTACCTTCCGACCGGGGTCGCCCCGGCGGTGGAGGTCGGCCAGAAGGTCCGCGCCGGAGAAACCCGTCTTGACGCCGACTGAGGCCGTCCCCGCCGCACGGGCCGCCTCGGACTCCTCCCGGGAGGCGCCCCGGCTCCGCCTGGGCGTGGCCGACTACCTGACGCTGGGCAACGCCCTGTGCGGCTTCCTCGCGGTGTGGGCCCTGGCCACGGCGCAGGCCGCGCACCTGGCCCTGGGCGCGGCCGGTCCGCTGCCGAAGTCGGCGATGGCCACGGCCGTGGGCCTCCTGATGGTCGCGGCCACCCTCGACGTGCTCGACGGCCGGGTCGCCCGCAAGCTGGGCGGCAGCGGTATGGGCGCGGAGCTGGACAACCTCGCCGACGTGATCAGCTTCGGGTTCGCCCCGGCGTTCTTCTTCGTGGTGTGGGGCACCATCGCCGGCGGCACCGGCGTGCTGCCCGTCCTGGCTGGCGGCGCCGTGCTGCTCGCGGTGATCGTCCGGCTGGCCCGGTTCTCCTGCCAGGCCCCCGACGCGAACTACTTCACCGGCCTTCCGTGCCCGTTCGGGGCGATGGCCGTGGTGACCATCGTGCTGCTGGACCCGCCGCTGCTGGCCGGGGTCGCGGCGGTGCTGCTCGTCTCCTGGCTGATGGTCAGCCGGATGGAGTACCCCAAGCCGCGCGGGAAGAGGATCTACGTGGTGCTGGGCATGCTCGCCACGGGCGTGGCCTTCATCGCCGCGTGGGGCCTGGGACTGCCCGCCGGGGAGGCGCTGATCTACCTCATGAGCGCCCTGGTGCTGCTCACGATCGTCTCGCTCCCCTTCTACGTGATCGCCACCCGCCGTGCGCCGCACGTCGCCCCCCGCGTCGAGTAGCGTCCGGACACCGGAACGGCAGAGGACGGCCCCCGCACCCGACGGTGCGGGGGCCGTCCTCGTCCACGTGTGCGGGTTACGGCAGGGAGTCGACCAGCTCGGCCACGCTCTTGCGGCGCCCCGTGTAGAAGGGCAGCTCCTCACGGGTGTGCAGGCGGGCCTTGGCGCCGCGCAGGTGGCGCATGAGGTCCACGATCCGGTACAGCTCGTCGGCCTCGAAGGCCAGCAGCCACTCGTAGTCGTTCAGACCGAACGAGGACACCGTGTTGGCCCGGACGTCCGGGTACGGGGCCGCCATGCGGCCGTGCTCCGCGAGCATGGCGCGGCGCTCGTCGTCGGGCAGCAGGTACCACTCGTAGGAGCGCACGAACGGGTACACGCAGATGTTGTCGCGCGGCTCCTCGCCCGCCAGGAACGCGGGGACGTGGCCGCGGTTGAACTCGGCGGGTCGGTGCAGGCCCATGACCGACCACACCGGGGTGCTGGCGCGGCCGACCCGGGTGCGCCGGAACTCGGAGTAGACGCCCTGGAGCTGTTCGGGGGTGTCGGCGACCCACCAGAACATGATGTCGGCGTCGGCCCGGAAGCCCTGGACGTCATAGCTGCCCCGCGTGGTGACGCCCTGCCCGTCGGCCTTGTCGAGGAGGCCCTGGAGCTCCTCGGTGGCCGCGGCGCGGTCCACGCCCTCCAGGCCGTCGACCCGGAAGACCGACCACATGGTGTAGCGGATGAGTTTGTTGAGGTCGGTGCCGTCCTGGGCGACGGCCTCGTTCTGCTGCCCCGTCACGGGTTGACTCCTTGCTGGTTCGGTCCGGCGGCGCTCTGGTCGCCGCCGGTGGTACGGCTGTGGTCGGTGAGGGTGTCGGCCAGGCGCGCGGCCTCGTGTCCGGCGTCGGCGACACAGGCGGGGATGCCCACGCCCCCGTAGGCGGCGCCGCACACCCCCAGGCCGGGGTGGCGTCGCACGCCGGAGCGGATCCGTTCGACGCGGTCGGCGTGGCCGACCGCGTACTGCGGCAGTCCGTCGGTCCACCGGGTCACCCGGGTCTCCACCGGGGTCCCGCGCAGACCGGTCACGCGGGCGAGGTCGGCCAGGGCGGTCTCGGCCAGTTCCTCGTCGGAGCGGTCGAGCGAGCCGCCGTCCCCGAACCGGCCGATGGAGCAGCGCAGGACCAGCAGGTCCTCCCCCGGGTTGACCCTACCCAGCTCCTGGGCCAGCCAGGGCCACTTGTTGCTGGAGAACGTGGCGGCCTTGATGGTCAGCCCCTCCCCCGCCGGGACGAGGAATCCGGTGCCGGTGAGCGGCCGGGGGAAGGCGGAGGCGGGCAGGGCGAAGGTCACCAGCGCCATGCTCGCGTACTCGATCCGGCGCAGCTCCCGCGCGGCCTCGGGTTCGGTGTCGGCCAGCAGGCGGGCGGCCTCGGCGGCGGGGCAGGCGAGCAGCACCGCGTCGCAGTCGACCCGCTCCCCGCCCGCGCCGTCCAGGCGCACGCTCCAGCCCCGGGGGCCCCGCTCCAGGGAGTGGGCCCGGGTGCCGGTACGCAGGTCCTCCTGTCGCGCCGCGAGGGCCTCCACGACCGAGGCGACGCCCCCGCGCAGGGAGGCGAAGACCGGCCCGGACCTGGTGGGCGCGGATCCCCGACCGCTCAGGCTCGCGTGCACGGCACTCATCAGGGAACGGTCCCGACGGGCCATCGGCGCGATCTGCGGCAGGGTGGAGTCCAGGGAGAGCTCGTCGGCCCGTCCGGCGTAGACGCCCCCCAGGAGGGGTTCGACCAGCCGGTCCACGACCTGACGACCCATGCGGGTGCCGACGTAGGCGGCCACGGGCACGTCCGAGCGCACCCGGGTGCGGGGCCACACCAGGTCGAGGGCGGCGCGCATGGTTCCGGCCGGGGAGAGGACGCCGCTGCGGGCCAGGGCCCGCAGGTCCCCGGGGACGCCCATGAGCTGTCCCTTGGGCAGGGAACGGACGCGGCCACGGCTGTAGATGGCCGCGCTGCCGGGACCCGGGTGCACCACCTGGTCGTCCAGGCCGAGCTCGTTGAAGAGGTCGAGGGCCTCCGGGCGGCGGGCGAGCACCGCCTCGGCACCGGCGTCGACCCGCACCCCGGCCACGGGCGAGGCGCGGAGCTTGCCCCCCGGGGCGTCGGCGGCCTCGATCACCGTGGTGGTGACCCCCCGGCCGTTGAGGCGGTGCGCGGCGGTGAGTCCGGAGACGCCGCCCCCGATCACGACGACATGCGGTGCTTCAGGCATGTCACCAGCTTCCCAGATGCCGCGGGTCACAGTGATCCGCCGTCCCCGTAGGCGGCCGTTGCGGTCCCGTTATGGTGCGGCGGAAACGGGGGCCGGGCGGCGTGCGTCGAAGCGGCATGGACACTTCAGCGTTGACACCGTCCCGTGTGGGACGTGCCGCCGGACTGACCGCCGCCTCCGGCCTGGCCGTGCTGCTGCTGGCCTCGTGCGGGGCCTCCTCCGACGGCGGCGCCTCGGCCCCCGCGAACCTGGCCGTTCCCGACCAGCGGGCCGACGCCGCGCGCGAGTCGGCCGAGGGCGCGGTGGAGGTCGAGGAGGACGCCGGGACGGAGGCCGGTTCCGGCACGGACGTGGAGGTGGCGGACCGGCGGCTGGTCCACACCGCCGACATGACGGTGCGCGTGGACGACGTGGCCGAGGCCGCCGAGCTGGCCAAGCGGCTGACCCTCGACTCCGACGGCTACGTGGAGTCCGAGAGTCTCTCCACGCCCCGGGACGGCCATCCCGAGGGCGTCCTGACCCTGCGCGTCCCCGAGGACGGCTACGAGGGCGTGCTGGAGGAGCTGGCGGAACTCGGCGACCGCTCCATGCTGGATCGGTCCGTGCAGGACGTCACCGAGGAGGTCGCGGACGTCGAGAGCCGGATCGAGTCCTCGGAGACCGCTCTGGAGACCCTGCGCGGCTACCTGGAGGAGGCCCGGGACGTCGACGACCTGCTGCGGGTGGAGGGCGAGATCCAGCGGCGGCAGGAGGACCTGGAGGCGCTCCAGGCCCGGCTGAAGGTGCTGGACGGCCAGACCTCCTACTCGACGGTGCACCTGACCCTCCAGCCGCCGACGACCTACCTGGAGGAACCCGTCCGGGACTCCGTCGGGTTCCTGGGCGGTCTGGAACGCGGCTGGCGTGCGCTGGTGGGCCTGGGTCAGGGGCTGGCCGTGCTCGCGGGCTGGCTGCTGCCCTTCGTCGTCGTGCTCGCGGCGGTCGGCGCCTGGCCGCTGTGGGTGTGGCGCGGACGCCGTCGGGCCCGGCGGGACCGCGCCCCCGAGGCCGTGGAGGCGAACGGGGGCGGGAGTCGGGGCGACGAGGCTCCGGCCCGCGAGCCGGAGCCGGTCCGCCCCGAGGAGGGCGGCCCCGGCCCCAAGGACGACGGGGACGGGCGCTGACCC
>NZ_CBDRIY010000068.1:0-15779 GCF_965344335.1 Nocardiopsis eucommiae | reverse complement strand
GCCGCGGAACACACACGCGGAAGGGGGTGTCCCACCCGGGGCACCCCCTTCCGCGCGTCCACGGGCGGAGGCACCGCGTTCGGTCCGCTCACCACCACGCCCGGGTCGGGACCGCACCGGGTACGGCGTGGATCTCCCGGTTCCGTCCGAGGTGAGAGGTAGGGTGCCCGCACGTTCCGCACACCGGAAGGGGCCCAGCATGGTCACGACCCTCACCCGACGCGAGCTCAACCGCGCCACCCTGGAGCGCCAGTTCCTGCTGGGCCGGGTGGAGCGTCCGGCCACGGAGGTGCTGGCCCGCCTGGCGGGGCTCCAGGCGCAGACCACGCACACCTGGTACGTGGGCTTCCAGAGCCGTATGGAGGACTTCGACCCGCACGAGGTGGGTCGCCTGCTCACCGACGGGGCCCTGGTCCGCATGTCCCTCATGCGCTCCACCCTGCACCTGGTCTCCGCCGAGGACGCCGCCTGGATGCGCCCGACGACCCAGGAGGTCATGGAGCGGGACCTCTCCCACGGCTCCCACGGGAAGGCCACCGCCGGGGTGGACCTGGAGGCGGTGGTGACCCTGGGCCGGAAGATCCTGGAGGAGCGCCCGCTCTCCCCCACGGAACTGGGAGACCAGATCAGCGCGCACTGGGAGGGCGTGGACGGCGCCGACCTGGCGTACGTGGTCCGCTGCCTGCTGCCGGTGGTGCAGCTCCCGCCTCGCGGCGTGTGGGGCGCCTCCGGGCAGCCGGTGCTCGCCCCCGCCGACACGTGGACCGGTCTGCCGATGGCGCCCGGACCCGACCGCGAGACGCTGGTCCTGAGGTACCTGGCGGCCTTCGGCCCGGCCAGCGTGCGGGACGTGCAGGCCTGGTCCGGGCTGACCCGGCTCAAGGAGGTGGTGGAGGGCCTGCGCGAGCGGCTGGTGTCCTTCCGGGACCCGTCGGGGACCGAGCTCTTCGACCTGCCCGACGCCCCGCGCCCGTCGGCGGACGTTCCGGCGCCGGTCCGCTTCCTCTACGACTTCGACAACCTGCTGCGCGGGCACGCCGACCGGAGCCGGGTGATCTCCGACGACCACCTGCGGGGGCTCTCCTCGCGCAACGGCATGCCGCCCGCGACGGTGCTGGTGGACGGCACGGTGGCTGCTTCCTGGAGGGTGGACCGGAGCCGCAGCACGCCCTCGCTCGACGTCACGCCCTTCCGCGCGCTCGGCCACGCGGAGATCGAGGAGATCACCGCCGAGGGCACCCGACTCCTCGCCTTTCTCCACCCGGACGAGGAGAGCGCGCGCCTCCGTTTCACGGACCCGGCCTGAAACACCGCCCACCCGGGGTTCGACCGTTTTGTGCACGTGCGTCCTGACCACGGATGGCACAGACGGGTATGACAGGATTCTGGGGTGACTGAAGAGTTCCGTGCCGCGTTCCAACGCGTGCTCGACACCGCCGCCAGCCAGGCACCCGGCTTCCCCGAGGCCGTGCACGACGTGTTCCGGCTCTCCTCCCAGGTACCCCGGGAGGAGTTGGCCATCGCGTTGGAGGCGCTGACTCCGGTCCTGGGTGACTGCGAACCCCACGCGGGGGTCGCCGCCGACCTGTCGGTCCTGGCCGGCGCCCTCGTCGAGTCCGGCGCGCCCGCCGGACAGGTGGGCCTGGAGGTGCTGCGCCAGCTCGGCAGCTACGGACAGGCGGCAGTGGCCTTCATCCACGCGTGGGAGAAGACCGGCGGCGGTCCGCTGCCCGCCCCGAACGACGCGGGCGAGGCCGAGGAGCAGCGGGTGGAGCAGGTCCTCGGGGACAACGCCCCGCTGGCCACCGTCGGCTGGTGGACCTCGCTCCGCTACGGCCTCGCGGCCAAGGCCATGCTCGGTGACTCCGGCGTGCGCGCCGCCGTGCGCGCCGACCCGGGCGCGCTGCACGAGCTGGGCCAGATCGTGCAGGCGCTCTCCACGCGGCTGAACGAGTTCGGTGAGGTGGGCGAGCTCCTCCGGATGTCCGAGGCGGACCGGCTCATCGTCCTGGACCGCGCCTCCCGGAGGGGGTTCCGGGTCGCCTTCGACGGGGTGAGCGACAACTTCCAGCTCCACACCCTGCTCGCCGACGCGCTGATCGGCAAGGAGGGGCACCGCCTGCCCGGCACGCGCCCGGACCCGCGCTGGGTCGCGGCCTCGCTG
This sequence comes from Nocardiopsis eucommiae, assembly GCF_965344335.1. Classification (NCBI taxonomy): domain Bacteria; kingdom Bacillati; phylum Actinomycetota; class Actinomycetes; order Streptosporangiales; family Nocardiopsidaceae; genus Nocardiopsis; species Nocardiopsis eucommiae. The sequence goes on along the minus strand of NZ_CBDRIY010000068.1, from coordinate 13,615 downwards.
GACGGCCCGGTGGATCCGATGGCCGACGTCGTACGCGGCGAATGGGACCTGGTCGGCGGGGACGGCACCTGGGTGGGGAACGAGGCCTGCCCCGGGGACGTCCCGGTGGTGGACGGAGAGCGGGTCCTGGTCCTGGAACCGCAGTCGCTGCTGCACTCCTGGCGGGCCGGGCGCCGTCACCCGCACATCACCGGTTCCCTCACGGTGCTGGAGGAACTGCGCCCGGACCAGGCGACGGCCTGGTGGGCGCGCACGCATCCGGCCGGAACGGTCCGCCACCCGCAGGCTCCGCCGCTGGAGAACGACGACACCGGGGCGCACGGGCGCCCGCCCCGGCACTTCGGGGAGGCCGCGCACTTCGCGGAGGTGGACTCCGGGCCGATGTCGGCGCCGTTCGCCGCTCTGGACCCGGACGCTGACGCCCCCGGCGGCGGTCTGTCGTCGTCCTTCGAGGACGTCACCATCAACCCCGGGGCGGCCCCGGTGTTCCCCGACACCCCGGCCTCGCTGTTCGACCCACCGGCACGTCCGCCCAAGGAGGACGAGGACGACGAGGACGAGCTCGACGACTTCACCGTCCCCGCCGCCTGGTCCGGCGCGCTCTCCCCCGGTCCGGGTCTCGACGACCCCCTCGGCTCCCCCCTCGACGAGCCCGAGTGGCGCGAACCCCGCTCCCTCTCCGATCCGGGCCCCTTCGAGGACCCGGCCCCGGGCACCCCCGCCGCCGACCCTCCCCCCTCCGACGACCGGCCGCCCGGCGCCCGGCTGCTGCCGCCGATGCCCCCCGGAGTCTCGGACAGCAGCACCTGGGCCCCGCACTGGAAGTGGCCCATGGGACCGCCCGGACGCTGAACCGGCCCCCGCGCGCTCCCCCGCCCCGCGCGGGCGCGGAACCCGACCGACACGCACCCCGCCCCCACCCTCCTCGGGCGCGCGGGCAGCGGGTACGTGACAACTGTCATCCCCCTCGCACCGCGCCCCTCACACGATGCCGGTGATGGCTGGGACTGTGGGCCGGGCGTCGGCCCACGGAATCATGGAGGACATGATGACGACGAGGGACACCCCCCAGGACCACGGTCGCCCGGACGGCGACGGTGACTCCCCACGGCCCACCCGTGAGGAGGCGCTCACGGAGGCGGGCCGGGCCTGGGACGAGGAGGAGACGCTCAGGGCCAAGGAGCAGTGGCGGAACCAGCGCCCCTGGCCCAGCACGATGACACGGCAGGACAGGGTCCTGGCCTGGATGCTCGTCGGCATCCCGGCGTTCTTCCTCCTCACCATGCCGCTGCGTCCGCTCTTCATCGCGGACCACGCCATCCCCCTCGCCTTCGTCACCGGCAGCCACGCGGCCGTCGGCGCCGCCGCGGCCTTCGCCAGCATCGGTGAGGCGCCGCTGTGGCTCGTGATCGTCGCGGGCGTGGTCGGCAAGGTGAAGATCGACTGGCTGTTCTGGTGGGTGGGCCGCCGCTGGGGGCAGGGCATGATCACCTTCCTGATCCCGAGCGAGCGCGGTCGACGGTTCGCCGCGCGCCTCCAGACCATGAACCCGTGGGTGATGCGGCTCCTGATCCCGCTGAGCTACCTGCCGGGCGTTCCCGCGGGCATCCCCAACATCGTGGCCGGGGTGAACGGGATGCGTCTGAGCACCTACATGCTGCTGGACGCCCTCGGCGCCCTGATGATCACCTCCGTCGTGGCGGCCGTCGGGTACGGCTCGGGGCAGGCGGGGGTGGACGTGGTCCTGCTCGTCGACAGCTACGCGATGTGGCTGACGCTCGCGCTCATCTTCGGCATGGCGGCGATCCCCACCTACGGCGCCATCAGGGACCAGCGGGCACGCAGGGCCCAGGCGCTCGCCGACGCCGCCGAGGCCTACGACGCCGAGACGGCCCGCATCGCCGCCGGGGAGGAGCCCGCCGCCGGGACCACCGAGAAGCCGGTCCGGGATGTTCCCACCACCCCCAAGCCTCCCAACAGCGACGACGCCTGAAAGTCATCACCCCGTCGCACAGGGTCGCGCGCGGAGACGGGCTCCTTGGCTAGGCTGGCGTTCGGCAATCCGACACCCCGGGCAAGCCGGCTGCGCTGGGTGCGTCACAAACACACTCAAGGAGATCCCGTCATGGGACAGCAACACTTCGATCTGGTCGTCCTCGGCGCCGGGCCCGGCGGCTACGTCGCCGCGATCCGCGCGGCCCAGCTGGGCCTCAGGGCGGCCGTCATCGAGGAGAAGTACTGGGGCGGCGTCTGCCTCAACGTGGGCTGCATCCCCTCCAAGGCCCTGCTGCGCAACGCCGAGCTCGCCCACCTGTTCAACAACGAGGCCGACGACTTCGGCATCAAGGTGAACGGGACCGTGGAGTTCGACTACGGCAAGGCGTTCAGCCGCAGCCGCCAGGTGGCGGACGGCCGGGTCAAGGGCGTCCACTTCCTGATGAAGAAGAACAAGATCACCGAGCTCGACGGGCGCGGCACCTTCGTCGACGACCACACGATCGAGGTGCGCGGCGAGGACGGCTCGACCGAGACCGTCACCTTCGACAACGCGGTGATCGCGGCGGGCTCCTCCACCAAGCTGATCCCGGGCACCTCGCTGTCCGAGCGGGTCGTCACCTACGAGGAGCAGATCCTCAGCGAGGAGCTCCCCGGCAGCATCATCATCGCGGGCGCGGGCGCCATCGGCGTCGAGTTCGCCTACGTCATGCGCAACTACGGCGTCGACGTCACCATCGTGGAGTTCCTCGACCGCGTCGTGCCGATGGAGGACGAGGAGGTCTCCAAGGAGATCGCCCGCGCCTACAAGAAGCTCGGCGTGAAGGTCCTGACCTCCACCAGGGTGGAGACGGTCGAGGACACCGGCGAGGGCGTGAGGGTCACCGTCACCGGCGCGGACGGGAAGAAGCAGACGCTGGAGGCGGACAAGCTCCTCCAGGCGATCGGGTTCGCGCCCAACGTCGAGGGCTACGGCCTGGAGAAGACCGGCGTGAAGCTGACCGAACGGCGCGCGATCGAGATCGACGGCCGGGGCCGCACCAACGTCCCGCACATCTTCGCGATCGGCGACGTGACCGCCAAGCTCATGCTGGCGCACACGGCCGAGGCGATGGGGATCGTGGCGGTGGAGACCATCGCGGACGCCGAGACCCAGGAGATCGACTACCGCTTCATCCCGCGCGCCACCTACTGCCAGCCGCAGATCGCCAGCTTCGGCTACAGCGAGACGGAGGCGCGGGAGGCGGGGTACGACGTCCAGGTCGCCAAGTTCCCGTTCATGGCCAACGGCAAGGCGCACGGCCTGGGTGACACCCGGGGCTTCGTGAAGATCATCTCGGACGGGAAGTACGGGGAGTTCCTGGGCGCCCACATGGTCGGCCCGGACGTCACCGAGCTGCTGCCCGAGCTGACCCTGGCCCAGCAGTGGGACCTGACCGTGCACGAGGTGGCCCGCAACATCCACGCGCACCCGACCCTCAGCGAGGCGGTCAAGGAAGCGGTGCACGGCCTGGCCGGGCACATGATCAACTACTGATCCCGCGCGCGCCCGTGACGCGGACGGGGCCGGTCCCCGGTCGGGGACCGGCCCCGTCGTTCGTGCGTCGCGGCCGTCTCAACCGTGCCGGAGCAGGGGTTGCGTGCTGCACCGGAAGGCGCCGCCCAGGGAACGGGTGGCCCGGAGGTCGACGTACTCGACACGGACCCCGAGGGCCTCCAGTCGCTCACCGACGTCCGTGAACTCGGGGTCCGTGACGTAGGTGTCCGGGCTCAGCGGGAGTCCGTTGGTGGCGAGCGCGGTGGCCTGGTCGAAGCTCACCGGGACCGACCGCCACGACCGGAGGGACTCCGGCACCCCGTCGAGGAGGGCCTCCTCGCACACGATCATCAGCCCCTCGCGCACCAGGCCCAGCGCGCAGTCCAGGTGCAGCATCCTCGGGTGGAGCCGGACCGTCTCCACCGTGTATCCGTGGGGCGCGAGGAACTTCCGCAGCCAGGACACCCCGGCGGTGTTGGTGGCCAGACCGGAGACCCCCACCAGGATCCGCCGTCCCAGCACGAGGACGTCACCGCCCTCGAGGAAGGGGCCCTCCCCCAACGACGCGTCCCCCGGTTCGGGGACCTCCGGAGCGGGGACGGCCACGTGCACGGAGTCCGCGGGGTCCACCCGTTCCCGCAGGAGGTCGCGCACCGGAAGGACCTCGCCCCGCCGGTAGGGGAACCTCAGCGACCCCTCGATCACCAGGTTGCCGATGGTGACGAGCGGGTCGCGGACGAAGAAGTTGGCGTAGCCGCGCCCCTGGGCGGCCTCCTTCTCGTGCGCCGTGAGCGGGCGGGGGTGGAGCACCTCGACGCCGTGGGACTCCAGGAGCGCGGACAGCTCCCCGCGTTCGCGTCTCAGGGCCCGGGCGAGGTCCGGCAGGTCCCGGTCCAGGTCCGCGCCGGGGGTGGCCGCACGGGCCACGTCGGGCCCGAGGAAGTCCGTGTCCCAGGTCTCGGGAGGGGTGTCGGGCAGCCCGAGCTCGGAGCGGGACACGATGACCGTCCTCAGGGTGGCGAACTCGTCGTCGACTCTCACCTCGGGCACGCGCCCTCCTTCGTGGGCGATCGGACGGCGCGGGTTCCCGGCGACGGTGCCCGCGCCCTTGGCCTCCTCATTCTGCCCACGGACCGGGGCGCTGCCCCGGCCCGACGGGAGCCGTGGCGTGTCCGCGTGCCCGCCGAGGCGCCGCACGCACGAGGACGGGGCCGGTCCCCCGCCGTCCGGGGGCCGGCCCCGTCAGGGGATCACGCTCGCGTGCCGTCCGCGTCAGCGGATGAGCGACTCCACGTAGCCGTCCAGGCCCACGGAGGCGTAGTGGGCGCGGGCCATCTCGATCTTGGTGAAGACGTCCTCGTACCCGGTCTGGGTGCCGTCCTCGTCCACGTACACCATCGCGCCGCTGATGTTGAAGAAGGTGACCATGTGGTCGCAGTCCTCGGGGACGGCGAGGGTGTGGATCTCGCCCGGCGGCTCGTAGACGAAGTGACCGGCCTCGGCCACCCAGTCGTGCTCGTAGTAGTGCCAGCGGCCCTCGATCACGTAGCCGAAGACCGCGCCGGGGTGGCGGTGCCGGGAGACGATCCCGGACGCGGTGACCTTGAGCAGGTTGCACCACTGACCGGTGACGGTGTTGAGCATCAGCGGCCGGAACCACACGTTCGGGGCCTGCGGCACCCACATGCGCGGGTCCTCGGGGACGGCCGGGATCGCGATCTCGTCGGGGATCCCGGCGGAGGGGTTGATGACGGGAGCTCGGTTCGGTGACACGGTTCCTCCAGGTGGACGGGGTGGGACGGAACGGGGGGGAGAGCCGGGAGGGGCGGGGGTCAGGCGGCCAGGTAGCCGCCGTCGACCGGGAGGACCGCCCCCGTGACGAACCCGGCGTCCGGGCCGCACAGGAACTCGACCGCCCCGGCGACCTCGGCCGGGTCGCCCCAGCGGGCCATCGGGGTGCGGCCCAGGATGCGGGCCTCGGCCTCCCCGTCGGCGCGCACCCCCTCGGTGAGCTCGGTGCGGATCCAGCCGGGCGCGACCGCGTTCACCCGGATGCCCTGGGACGCCCAGGCGACCGCGAGCGACCTCGTGAGCTGGGTGACGCCGCCCTTGCTGGCGCTGTAGGCGGGGACCAGGGGACCGCCGAAGAAGCTGAGCATCGAGGCGACGTTGACGATGCTGCCCCCGGCCGCCGCCAGGGCGGGCCGGGCGGCGACGCACGCCCGCATGGCGCAGGTCAGGTTGATCTCCACGACCCTCGCGAACACCGCCGGATCGAACTCCTCGTGCCTGCGGATGATCCCGGCAGCGTTGACCAGCGCGTCCACGCGTGAGAAGGAGGAGAGGTACTCCTCCAGCGCGTTCTCGCCGGTGACGTCGAGCTCGGTGACCTCGGCCCGTTCCCGGAGCCCGGCCGGGGCGCGCTCGGCGCCCAGGCCGCAGACGGCGACGCGGCGGCCCCGGTCGGCGAAGCGGGCGGCGACCGCAGCACCGATGCCGCTGGTGCCCCCGACGACCACGACGGTCCCGTCATCGGACCTGGGTTCGGGGACGTCCCCCGGTGCTGTCTCCATGCGCTGCTCCTTCTAGGCGTCGGAATCCGGGACGGCGAGGGACTCGATCCAGTACTCGCGGGCGAGTGCGTCGACCCCGGCCGGTGACACCCCTCTGAGGTGGACGGTGGTGTCGGTGGTCCCGGCGACCCGTCCGTGGTCCTGGAGCCGGAGGAAGTGGTAACGCTCCGGCTGGAAGCCGAGGACCACGTCCACGTCGAAGCGGCCCCGCTCGTCGGGGGCGTCCGCGAGACCGGGCTCGGCCTTGCCGACCGCCTGGACCCCCAGCCACACCTGGTAGAGGAGGACGAGGAGCAGCACCAGCGCGATCCGCCGCAGGGTGGCGCTGCGGACCGCCCGCGACCCGAGGGACCTAGCGGACATCTGCGGCGCTCCCGTCACTCTCCTGGTCGCCGGCGCCGTCCCGGTCCCGGACGGCGTCGACCGCCAGGAGCCCGTTGATCCGGGCGACGGTCTCCCGGAAGCCGGGGTGGTCGACCGCCGCCTTCCAGGTGCGCGGGCGGGGCAGGTCCACGGTGACGATCTCCTGGACCGTGCTGGGCCGTGGGGACAGCACCACCACGCGGTCGGAGAGGAAGACCGCCTCGTCGATGTCGTGGGTCACGAAGAACACCGTGGGTCGGCGCTCCTCGAAGATCCGGGTGAGGTCCTCCTGGAGCCGGCGCCGGGTCTGCGCGTCGATGCTCGCGAAGGGTTCGTCCATGAGCATCACGGCGGGTTCGTTGGCCAGCACGCGGGCGACGCCCAGCCGCTGGCGCATGCCACCGGACAGCTCGTGCGGGTAGCGGTTCTCGAACCCGGCCAACCCCACGAGCTCCAGGAACTCGCGGCCGCGCTCCTCGCGTTCGCGCCGCTTCACGCCCTTCATGCGCAGCCCGAAGACCACGTTGCCGAGCACGGTCTTCCACGGGAACAGCGCGTGCCCCTGGAACACCACGCCCCGGTCGGGGCCGGGTCCGCTGACCTCGCGGCCGTCCACCGACACCGTCCCCGAGGTGGGGTCGGCGAAGCCCGCCACGGTGTTGAGGACGGTGGTCTTGCCGCAGCCGCTCGGTCCGAGGACCGACACGAACTCGCCCCGTTCCACCGTGAAGGAGACGTCGCCGATCGCGACGACCTCGTCCCCGCTGTAGGAGTCGGTGTAGACCTTCTCCAGGTGCTCGATCACCAACGCGGTCATCTGTCGTCCTCCATGCTTCGCACCAACCCCCACCGCTCCACGGTGGCCCGCTCGAACGGAGCGAGCACCAGCGCGTCGAGCATGTACCAGAGCACCCCGAGCACGACCATGCCGAGGAACACCTGACTGACGTCGCCCACCCGGCGGGCGTCGAACATCATGAATCCGATCCCGCTGGTGCCGACGATGATCTCCGCCGCCACCAGCGCCCGCCAGCCGTAACCGAGGCCGGTGCGCACACCGGTGGCCACGGACGGCAGCGCGCCCGGCAGGATCACCTCGAAGAACACCCGGACCCGCCCGGCGCCGAGGCTGCGCGCGGCCCGGATCAGCTCCTTGGGCACCTGCTCGACCCCGGAGACCACGCTCAGCATGAGCGGGAAGACGATCGTGTAGACGATGACGAACGTGACGGCGGTCAGGCTGAACCCGAACCACACGATGACGATCGGCAGCCACGCGATGTCCGCGATCGCCTGGAAGAACAGCAGGATCGGCCACACGGCCTTGCGCAGCCGCCAGAACAGGGCGGTGAGGAAGCCCATCGGGAGACCGATGAGCAGACCGAAACCGACCCCGTAGGCCAGGCGCTCCAGGGAGTCGCCCAGGTAGCCGACGAGGATGCCCTTGCGGAGCAGCTCGACGAACTCCAGCACCACCCGGTCGGGGCCCACGAAGAACGCCTGCGGGAAGAGCCCGCTCTCCGCCAGGACCCACCACAGGGCGATCACCGGCACGAACGGGCCCAGCGTGCGGAAGGCCGGGCTGCGGGTGAGCCGGAGCCACACCCTCCTGTGCAGCGGGGCCCTGCGTCGGACCGCCCGTGCGGGCGCGGCCCCCGAGGGGGAGCCGCCGCCCGCCGCAGCGGTCCCGGCGGGTCGGACGGTCCCGCCGGAAATCTCACCGAACGACCGCATCAGCGACCACCCCCCGTCATGCCCCACCGCTCCACGGTGTTCCGCTCCAGCGGAGCGAGCAGGAGGCGGTCCATCAACAGCCACAGGACACCGATGATCACCATCGAGGCGATGATGACGTCGGTGGAGAACGAGGTCTGGGCCAGGAACAACGCGTAGCCCAGACCGGCGCTGGTCGCGATGATCTCCGCCGCCACCAGGCCGCGCCAGCCGTAGCCGAGGCCGATCCGCAGGCCGCTGACCACGCTCGGCAGCGCGCCGGGGAGCAGGACCTCCCAGAACAGCCGCCACGGTCCGGCTCCCAGCGAACGCGCCGACCTCAGCAGCTCACCGGGGATGCTGCGCACGCCCAGCATGGTGTTGTAGGCCAGCGCGAAGAACATCGCGTTCCACACGATGAAGATGACCGCGCCGTCGCCGTACCCGAGCCACAGCGTCGCCACGGGGATCCAGGCGATCCCGGCGAGTGCCACGGAGAAGCGCAGCAGCGGGGTGAAGAAGGCGGAGAGGATCCGGCTGGCACCGAGGGCGATCCCGAACGGGATCGCGGTGACGATCGCGATGACCGCGCCGACCAGCACCCGGTACAGGCTCGCGCTCAGGTGCCGGACCAGCTCTCCGCTGACCGCCATGGACCACAGGGCCTCGGCGACATCGGTGACCTGCGGGAAGACCCGCTTCGGCACTCCGGTCACGGCCACCGTGGCCGCCCAGGCTCCCACCAGGGCGACCAACGGCAGCACGAACCAGAGGAAACCGGCGGCCCGGTCTCCGGTACGGCCGCGGCGTGGGGCGGCCGTACCGGATCGCGCGGTGCGTCCGGAACCACGCGTCGGGCCGTGCGTCATACGGCGCACGCCTCCTGGTCGACCTCACGGATGAACGTGTGGTCGGCCTCGATCTCGGCCGTGTTGGGAACCTCGGGGAGATCGTCGAACAGCTCCGGGTTGTTCTCCTCGACGGAGAGGATCGGGCCCGGGACGAACAGGTCGTTGATGTCGGTCTCGTACTCCAGCTGACCCTGCTCCTCCAGCAGGAGCGCGACGGTGTCCAGCGCCAGGTAGTTGCAGGCGGAGAAGCGGCCGTCCAGCTGGGCGACGTTGTACTCCATGGCGGCCTGGGCGACATCCGGCTCGGTGCCGGTCAGCCAGCGCGCGGCGGAGTCGGCGGCGTCCTCGGGGTTCTGTCGGATCCACTGGTCGGTGGCGGCGCGGGCGGTGAGGAAGGCCTCGACCATGTCACCGTTCTCCTCCAGGTACTCCGGAGTGGTGATGATGTACCCGATGAAGGGGATGTAGCCGCCGCCTCGGAGGATCTCCTCGGAGCCCTCGACCTGGTCCGTGATGGTGATCGGCCACGGGTCCCAGATGACGGCGGCGTCGATGCCGCCGGTCTCCAGGGCGACCGGCATGTCCGGCGGCGCGGTGTTGACCATCTCGACGTCGTCCGGGTCGATCCGCAGGTCCTTGAGGAGGCCCAGCAGGTACAGGTGGTTGATGGAGCCGAAGGTCGTGCCGATCTTGGCGTCCTCCAGCGTGGAGAGGTCCTTCGGGTCGATGCCGGAGTCCTCGGCGGCGACGATCGCGGCCGTCTCGTCGATGCTGCGCTGGACGGCCGAGCCGGTGTAGTTGCCGACCAGGGCCAGGTCCACGCCCTCGCCCGCCGCGGCCAGGGCCGGGACGCCGACCTGGATGATGTCGACCTCACCGGCCTCCAGCGCGTTGATCGCGTCGACGCCCGTGGGGAACGGGTCGGCCAGGGTCACGTCCAGGCCGTGGTCCTCGAAGTACCCGATCTCGGTACCGACGGGGAGGCCGATCTGGTCGATCGCGGACACGTATCCGGCGTTGAGGGAGCCGCTGACGGAGCCGCTGGCTCCCTCCACGTCCTCGTCGACGGTGGACCCGCCGCCGCACGCTGTGGCGAGCAGCGCGACGGAACAGACAAGGGAAAGGGGCGTGAGCGGAAATCGCTGCATGAGGTTCTTCCGGTACGGGGTGTGCGCCCTCACACGAACGCTTGCACGTGCCGTTTCCACTGGTGGAAGACGCACCTGGAACCCGCCCGCGCGGCGGTGAGGGAATGGGGTTGGAGGGCGTGCGAAGCTCCGGAGGACGAGGAGTCGTCCGGAACTTTCATGCTTTCGCTTGCCGACCGTATCGGGATATCGGCCCAACCGTGAAGTTCCATTCGCTTATACCCTTATTGGGAAAGCGAATACTGCCCGGTCCGCGCGGCCTACTCTTCGTCGCGCTCTGCGTTCCGCACCCGCGTCGGCAGTGTTCCCGCAGGTCGGGGCGCTTCGGTTACAGCCTGGAGAATTCTCCGCGCCGCGGGGGTGAGCGCCCGGGTGGAGTCCCAGCAGACGGCCACCCGACGCCGGGGGGCGCCCTCCAGGGGACGCACCCGCACCCCCCTGGTGTCGGCGCTCCAGGCCGCCAGCCAGTTGGTGACGCCGACCCCGATACCGTGCGCGACCAGCGACACGAGCGTCTGCGGCTGGTTGGTGGCCTGGACGGGGGTGATGGTCAGACCGTGCTCCTGGAAGACGCGGTAGGACTCGAACTCCGCGGTCTCGGGGGCGTCGAGGCGGCCTATGACCACGATGGGGTGGGCGGCGACGACGGCCATGGGAACGGGGTCGGGGACGTCGGAGAGCGGGTGGTCCTCGGCGTGCACGACGACCAGGGGCTCGGCCCACAGCGGCCTGCTGACCACGGAGGGGGAGACGGGCTCGGGGGTCATGGGCCTGAGGTAGAGGTCGATGCCGCCCCCCGCGAGGGCCTCGTCCAGTTCGAGGGTGGCGTGCTCGGTGAGCACCACCTTGATGTCCGGGTCGCTGTCGGCCAGGGACTGGAGGAGTCCGGGCACGAAGGCCGCGCTGGCGCTGGGATAGGAGCCCAGGGAGACGATGCCGCGCGTGCCGCCGCGCCAGGGCGCCATCGCGGACTCGGCCCGCTCCAGTGCGCGCAGGACGTTGCGGGCCTGGACGGCCAGCGCGCCGCCCGCCTCGGTGAGCTGGACCGGGCGTTTCTTCCGGTCGAAGAGCGGTTGGCCGATCTCCCGTTCGAGCGCGGCGACGTGTTGACTGACTCGCGGCTGTGACCTGCGAGTGGACTCCGCGGCGGCGACGAAACTGCCGGTGTCGACCACCGCCAGAAACGAGACGAACCACTCAAGGCGAATGTCCGTGTCGAGCATGTCGGGGGGCACTCCGGAGGGGTTGTGGGGAAGGGGGGTCACACGATACCGAAAAGGGATACCAGGCGCGAAACCGGTCATAAATCACACTCGCACCTGAGGCCCCTTCCTTTTCAGACTATTACCGATACTGATTCTGACATTCCAGGAACCGGACACTGAGGCCGGATCGTCCCGTCCCGCCCCCGCCCCGTGCGGGGAACCTCCCCGGCGCCCCGGACTTGCTAGGTTTCCCTGTGTCCCCCGCCGGAGCCGCCTCCGCCCGGCGCACCCCCGAACCGAAAGCCACCCATGCGCCTGATCCCGTCCTCACCCCTCTCGTGCCTGGGCACGGCCGTCGCCGCAGTCGTGATCGGCGGTGTCGTCCTCGTCGGCTGCGACGTGGTCGACCTCGACCTGGACCTGAGCATGTCGTCAGGCGGCGCGGACTCCCCCGAGGAGGAGGCGAGCGCCAGCCCGAGCCCCGACGAGGACCAGCCGGAGGAGGAGACGTCCGCCTACGGCCTCCCCGCGTCCTGTGAGGCGGCCGGTGCCGCGCAGATCGTCGGGGACCTGGCACCGGGCCAGGTGCTGACCGAGGAGAGCGGGGAGATCGAGGGGATCGAGGACGCCGAACAGCTCTCCTGCACGTTCAGCGACGGCGGCACGGAGCCCGGGACCCCGTCGTTCACGCTCGTGTTCACCTCGGGCGCCGACCCGAGCGCCAATCCGGACGTCGTCCAGGTCCCCGGTGCCGAGGCGGAGATGAACTGGGAGGTCGACGTCGACGTGGACGTGGACACCTACCACACGGAGGACTCCGACGACCTGGGCGGCGACCTGGAGTACGTCGGCACGGTGGACGGCTCCAGCCGCCACCTGTACCTCCAGCTGCCCGGCGACTTCCACGTCACCGCGATCGCCTACTTCGAGGACGTCGAGCGCGGCGACCTGGAGCGGGTGGTCCTCCAGGCCGCGGGGCAGATCCGCGACTAGCAACCCGACGTGAGGGGCCGCCGACCGGTGTCGGCGGCCCCTCACGCGTCTCCGGGTGAACCGGGTGGCCCGGTTCACCCCCGCCCGACCAGGCAAAAGCACCGTCGGCGGACGTACCCGCCCCCGGGCCGACCCGGATTCCGCATCACCTCACCGACGCGCTCAGAGGTTCCTTGCCACCGCCCCCACCTGCTGGGATTCTTCCCGCAGCTCCGCAGCGAGCCTGGTCCCGCACGTCGTGGCCCGATCCCCCTCCGCCCGCCCCGTGTCAAGCGGCCCCGTGCCGCCCGGAAGGAACCTCCCGTGACCGACGTACACACCACACCGGACCTCGCCAGCCAGTCGGGGACCTTCGCCATCGGCGGCGACCTCCCCGTGCACCGCCTCGGCTTCGGCGCCATGCAGCTGGCCGGTCCCGGCGCGTGGGGAGAGCCCGGGGACCGCGACGAGGCCGTGGCCGTGCTGCGGCGCGCGGTCGAGCTGGGCGTCACCCTCATCGACACCGCCGACTCCTACGGCCCCGAGGTGAACGAGCGACTCATCCGCGAGGCCCTGCACCCCTACCCCGCCGACCTCCTCGTCACCACCAAGGCGGGGATGACGCACCCCGGCCCTGGGGAGTGGGAGGCCAACGGACGGCCCGAGCACCTCAAGCGACAGGTGGAGTCGAGCCTGCGCAACCTGGGGCTGGAGCGCGTCGACCTGCTCCAGCTCCACTGGATCGACCCGGAGGTGCCGCTGTCCGAGCAGCTGGGCGCCCTCGTGGAACTGCGCGAGGAGGGCAAGATCCACCACATCGGTCTGACCGGTGTGACGCGGGAGCAGCTCCGGACCGCCCGTAAGACCACGCCCATCGCCTCCGTGCAGAACGAGTACAGCCCCCTCCAGCGCCGCTGTGAGGACGTCCTGGAGCGGTGCGAGCAGGACGGGATCGCCTTCCTGCCCTGGTCCCCGATCGGGCGCGGGGTGCTGGCGGGCCCGGACTCCCCCCTGGCCCCGATGGCGGCCGAGCGCGGGGTGACCCCGGCCCAGCTCGCGCTGGCCTGGCTGCTGCACCGCTCACCGGTGATGCTGCCGATCCCGGGCACCTCGCGGGTCGAGCACCTGGAGGAGAACATGGTGGCCGCCTCGCTGAAGCTCACCGAGGAGGAGAGCGACAGCGTCCGGCGGCTCCTCGCCGTCTGACCCGTGGAACGGGTGGCTGACGCGAACGGCCCCGGGGGGGGGGGGGGGGGGG
>NZ_CBDRIY010000067.1:0-18780 GCF_965344335.1 Nocardiopsis eucommiae | reverse complement strand
GACCACACAGGGGGTGCGCTCCCCGTCGGGGTACGGGGAGGTCAGACGCGTTCGACGATGGTGACGTTGGCCTGGCCGCCGCCCTCGCACATGGTCTGGAGACCGTAGCGGCCACCCGTCCGGTGGAGCTCGTTGACCAGCTTGGTCATCAGGATCGCGCCGGTGGCCCCCAGCGGGTGGCCCAGAGCGATGGCGCCGCCGTTCGGGTTGACCCTGGCCGGGTCGGCGCCGAGCTCCTCGGTCCACGACATCGGGACCGGGGCGAAGGCTTCGTTGATCTCCGTGACATCGATGTCGTCGATACTCAGACCGGCCTTCTCCAGGGCGATCCGGGTCGCGGGGATCGGCGCGGTGAGCATGTAGACCGGGTCGTCCCCGACCAGCGACAGCTGCACCACGCGGGCGAGCGGGGTGAGCCCGTGCCGCTCCACGGCGCGCTCGGAGGCGATGAGCAGCGCGCCCGCGCCCACGGAGATCTGGCTGGCGATCGCGGCGGTGAGCTCCCAGCCCTCGCGCAGCGGCTTGAGCCCGGCCATCTTCTCCAGGGTGGTGTCCGGGCGCACGCCCTCGTCCCTGGTCACCCCCGCGATGGGAGCGATCTGCGCGTCGAAGTACCCGGCCTCCTGCGCGGCGGCGGCCCGCCGGTGGCTCTCCAGCGCGAACTCCTCCAGCTGCTCGCGCTTGTAGCCCCACTTCTCGCACATGAGCTGGGCGCCCCGGAACTGGGAGATCTCCTGGAAGCCGTACCGCTCGATCCACCCCTGCCCGTACAGCGGGAGGTCGTTGTCGAGGGCGAACTGGACGTTGGCGCCCATGGGGACCATGCCCATGTTCTCCACGCCCGCCGCCACGACGAGGTCCTGGGTGCCGGACATGACGCCCTGGGCGGCGAAGTGGAGGGACTGCTGCGAGGAGCCGCACTGGCGGTCGATGGTGACGGCGGGGACCGACTCGGGCAGCCCGGCGGACAGCCACGCGGTGCGGGCCAGGTCCAGGGCCTGCGGACCGGCCTGGCTGACCACGCCCATGATGACGTCCTCGACCGCGGCCGCGTCGACCCCGGTGCGCTCGACGAGCTCCTTGAGGACGTGGGCGCCCAGGTCCGCCGGGTGCACGGCGGCCAGGGCACCCTTCTTGGTGCCGACGGGGGTGCGTACCGCACCGACGATGTAGGCCTCAGCCACTGGGTCCTCCAAGGGGCGTGGGATGTGACGTCCTATAGAACCGAACTGTATTCGGTTTGCACTCCCTGGCAAGCCCCCGACCCCGTCTTGCGGGCGTCCGCCCAGGTCCGGTCAGTCCGTGCGGTCGCCCCAACGCCCGCCCTCATCACCGAGGGTGGTGCCGGTGACCCGCTCCAGGACGTCGAACACGTCGGGATGCTCCTCGGGGCCGAAGTCGGAGAGCAGCGAGCGCAGCGCCGTCCGCTGGGCCTCGTACAGCCGCCGCACGGCGTCCTCCCCCCGCCAGTTCAGCTCCCAGGGGGCGCTGTCGTCGACCAGGTACCCGGCCTCCAGCAGCTCCTGGTGGGTGTCGGCCCACCGGGAGGGGCTCAGGCCGGACATGCGCACCAGGTCGTCCACGCCGAGCGGCCCCTGGACCCCGATGTGGCTCAGCGCCCAGCAGGCCTCCGCCGAGACCTCCAGGCCGGAGGCCTCCCGCAGACGCTGGTACATGGTCTCCGTGCCCTCGGACCCGCAGGCCTCGTAGATCTCGCGCTCCACCTGGTCCATCGCGCTGCGGCTCGGCGTGGCCACCGGGGCCACGGTCTCGTCCAGGTCCGGTGTCCTGATGGTCGTGCGCAGCACGTCCTGCCGCAGGAAGAGGGCGAGCACCAGGCCGACGAGGGCGACCGGCACCGCGCACAGGAAGACGGTGTCGATGGCGTCGGCGTAGATCTCCAGGAAGCTCGCCTGCACCTGCGAGGGCAGGCGGTCGATGGCGCTCGGGTCGCTCTCCAGCGAGGTCGCGTCCACCCCCGCCGGAAGGTCGAGCGACCCGGCCCGCGCGGCCAGGTCCGAGGCCAGCTGCCCGGCGAAGACCGACCCGAACACCGCGGTGCCGAAGGAGCCGCCGATGGACCGGAAGAAGGTCGCGGACGAGGTCGAGACCCCCAGGTCGTCGTAGGAGGAGGCGTTCTGCACCACCAGGACCACCACCTGCATCACCAGGCCCAGTCCGGAGCCGAGGACGAAGAAGTAGAGGCCCATCTCCCACAGGGAGCTGTCCGGCCCCATGCCGGACATCAGGAAGAGGCCGATCGAGGTCAGGGCCATGCCCGCCACGGGGAAGACCTTGTACCGGCCGGTCCGGGTGACCAGGCGGCCGCTGGTGATCGAGGTGATGAGCATGCCCGTGACCATGGGGAGCAGGTGCAGCCCCGAGGCCGTGGGGGAGAGTCCGTGCACGATCTGGAGGAAGAGCGGCAGGAACGCCATCGAGCCCATCATCGCGAAACCCACGCAGAAGCCGATGGCCATGGCGACCACGATGGTCGGGTTCCGGAACAGCCCGAGCGGCATCACCGGGTCCGGAGCGCGCCGCGCGGTGAGCCACCAGCCCACGCCGAGCACCAGCCCGGCGGCGGCCAGGGAGAGGATCTGCCAGGACAGCCAGCCGTAGACCCCGCCGCCCCAGGAGGCCACCAGGGTCAGGCAGACGGCGGTGGCGGCGAGCAGGGTGATGCCCGCGTAGTCGATGTTCCGGCGGCCGACCGGGTCCTGCCGGGGCAGCACGGCGAGGACCGTGAAGAAGGCGAGCAGCCCCAGCGGCAGGTTCACGTAGAACACCCAGCGCCAGGACAGGTGGTCCACGAACAGCCCGCCCAACAGGGGCCCGGCCACACTGGAGACCCCGAAGACCGCGCCGAACAGGCCCTGGTACTTCCCGCGCTCCCGGGGTGAGACGACGTCACCGATGATCGCGGAGGCCAGCACCATGAGCCCGCCGCCGCCCACGCCCTGGAGGCCCCGGGCCAGCACCAGCTGGAGCATGTTCTGGGCCAGTCCGCACAGCACGGAGCCCACCAGGAAGATCGCGATGCACCCGAGGAACAGACGCTTGCGGCCGAACTGGTCACCGAGCTTGCCCCACAGCGGGGTGCTGGCGGTGACGGCCAGCAGGTACGCGGTGATCACCCAGGAGAGGTGGTTGAGCCCGCCGAGGTCGGAGACGATCGTCGGCAGCGCCGTGGAGACGATGGTCTGGTCCAGCGCCGAGAGCAGGACGGCCAGCATGAGGGCGGTCATGATCAGCGCGATCCGCCCTCTCTGGGACTCGCGCTGGTCGGCGGGGCTCTCTGTCATCGAATCGCCTCCCGGGGTCGGGCCGGCCGACTCCGCACGGCCCGGCTGCTGGTCCACCCTAGGAACCCGCGACCGCCGCGCCTCCGGGAACCGCGCGGGGGTCCCGGAACTTTGCTCCGGCTTGCCCCCCGCGCTTCAAAACCGAACGCGGTTCGGTTACCGTGTGGGAACACAGTGATCCCCGACACCCTCGGAGCTGAGCATGAAGCGGGAACTCTTCGACGCCGACCACGACCTCTTCCGCGAATCGGTGGCCGAGTTCCTCAAGCGGGAGGTCGTCCCCTTCCACGCCCAGTGGGAGAAGGACGGGATCGTGCCCCGCGAGGTGTGGGTGAAGGCGGGGACCGTCGGCCTGCTCGGCCACGGGGTCCCCGAGGAGTTCGGCGGCACCGGGCTCCACGACTACCGGTACAACCAGATCGTCAACGAGGAGATCTGCCGCGCGCACGCCAGCGGTCTGGGCATCACCCTCCAGAACGACGTCATGGCGCCCTACATGGTGGGGCTGACCACCGACGAGCAGAAGCGGCGCTGGCTGCCCGGCTTCGCCAGCGGCGAGCTGATCACCGCGATCGCCATGACCGAGCCCGGCACCGGCAGCGACCTCCAGGGGATCCGGACCTCCGCCGTGCGCGACGGCGACGAGTTCGTCGTCAACGGCGGCAAGACCTTCATCACCAACGGCGTCAACGCCGACCTCGTCATCGTGGTCTGCCAGACCGACCCCGACGCCGGTGCGCAGGGCTTCTCCCTGATCGCCGTGGAGCGCGGCACGCCCGGCTTCGAGCGCGGCCGCAACCTCGACAAGGTCGGCATGAAGGCGCAGGACACCGCCGAACTCTTCTTCGACGACGTCCGCGTGCCGACCGCCAACCTGATCGGCACCGAGGGCCAGGGGTTCATCCACGTGCTCCAGAACCTGCCCCAGGAGCGGCTGTCCATCGCCACCTGCGCGGTCGCCTCGGCGGACTACGTCCTCCAGCACACCATCGAGTACTGCCGCGAGCGGACCGCCTTCGGCCGGTCGATCGGGCGCTTCCAGAACACCCGTTTCGTCCTGGCCGAGTTGGCCACCGAGGTGGACCTGGGCCGGACCTACGTGGATCGCGGGGTCCGGCTGCTCAACGAGGGTGAGCTCACCGTGGAGGACGCCGCCAAGGCCAAGTGGTGGACGACCGAGATGTGCAACCGCGTCATGGACCGGTGCCTCCAGCTTCACGGCGGGTACGGGTACATGATGGAATACCCCGTGGCACGGGCCTGGCAGGACTCCCGCGTGCAGACGATCTACGGTGGCACCACCGAGATCATGAAGGAGATCGTCGGCAGGGGCCTGGGCCTGTAGACCCCCGAACCCCGAAGGGACCGGTCGTGAGCGGATCGTGGGACGGCCTCATCGTGATGGGCCTGCTGGTGGTGCTCCTGGTCATCGCCGTGCGCAAGCTCCGGCCCAGGATCCACATCCCCTGGGCGACCAGCGGCATCGTCGTGTTCTTCGTCTTCGTGTGCCTGCTGCTGTGGGCCAACTCCTACCGCTGAGCACCCCCTCCACGGACAACACCGAGGGCCCGCCGCCCCAGCGTCTCGACTGGGTCGGCGGGCCCTTCGGCGTCCGGGGGGATGGACGGGCCCGACGCACGGTCCAAAGGCGGGTGAGGACCGTACGGGCGGACCCGGCCGTGATGGTCTGACGAGGGCATGGTCGGGCCGGGGGTCTGGTCCGGTGCGGGTCAGGGGGCGTACGGGTCGAAGTCGATCCCGTCGGGCACGGCCTTGGCCAGGGCGTCGGGGAACCGCTCGTCCTTGAGGTCGAGCTGGGCCGCCCCGTAGTCGGCGGCCACGAAGATCTCCCGGATCCCCTCGGGGTAGCCCTCCCAACCGACGAGGTCCGGGTACTGCCAGACGCCGTAGTGGTTCTCCGGCGGGTCGTCGTGGTCGGCGGCGAACCGGAAGGCGTGGGTCGAGGCGCCGTCCTTGTGGTAGACGATCTTGGGGTGGGTGCCCTCCCACCGGATGTCCTCCGCCGCGCGGGTGTCGTAGTCGCCGTGCGCGGAGGCGGACACGTAGCGGGCCTCGTCCTCGAACACCCACACGACGACGTGCTCCAGGTCGTGCCGGTGCCCGCAGCAGCCGTGCATGATCTGGTCCTTCTCGAAATAGAGCGCGTACATGTACGCGCACCACCCGCTGCCGTCGCAGCTGGCCCGAGAATAGGAATTGGTGTTGTCGAGGTCCGACTGGTCCCGGCAGTTTCCGTTCAGGGCCCCCGAGGTGTTCAGCCCTTCGGCGACAGTTCCGTCCGGCCCGATGGCGGGGGTGGAATAACAGCCGTCCGTGTCGTAGTCGAAGGCGGGCTGCCATTTCTCCTCGGCCTCGGAGGAATGGGCGGGAAGCGCGGTCGGCGGTTCGGCGAAGGCGGGGGAGGCCATCGCGACCACCAGGGCCAGGGCACCGAAGACCGAGAGGCCACCGCGCAGGCCGGACCGTGCCGGGTGGCGAAGGGAACGCGGGAACCTCTTGGGACTTTGTTCCATGAAACCCCAGGAGGGCCCCGGAGTCACTTTCGCGCCGTGCTCACGCAATGCGCGCACCACCATTCCCCACGTCGGTCCAGTCCTTTACCACTGAATAAAGTAACCAGCCGACTACAGAGAAACAAGACGGGTGCGGCGCCTATTTTTCCCGTCCGGAAACAGGTTTACGACGACACCGTTCCCGACCAGCGAAGAAGGGGCCTCGCGCCGGTCGGAGGGTCCCGCGTCGATGACGCGTCGGAGGAACCGACGGGTGCGCGGCTCGGTCGGGTCACCCAGGACCGGCCCCTCGCCCCCGCCGCACGACCCCTCCTCGGGAACGGGACGGTCCGTGCGGCCTACGCGTCGTCGTCCTTCTCGGCCTCGCGGACCTCGGCGTGCATGGGCATCTCGAACCAGACCGCCTTGCCGTCCGGCGTGGGGCGCGATCCCCAGCGGCTGGCCAGCTGCTCCACCAGGTAGAGGCCGCGCCCGCCCTCGTCGTCGGCGGCGGCGCTCCGGATGCGCGGCAGCCGCAGGTCGTGGTCGAAGACCTCCACCCACACCGCGTTGGCGCCACGGCGCAACCGGAGCAGGAACTCCTTGTCCGCCGGGTCCTCGGCGGACTCGTCCTCCTCCGCGACCGCCTCCAGGAGATCGCTCCAGTCCTCGTCGAACTCGTCGGCCGCGCCGCCTCCGTCGAGCGGGGTCTCCGAGTCCAGCACGCCGCTTCCGGTGAACTCGCGGTGCACCGGGTGCGGGGTGGCGTGGATGACCACGTTGGTGACGATCTCCGAGACCAGCAGGCAGGCGAGCTCGGCCTGGTCGCGGTCGACCCCCCACTCGTTGAAGGTGTCGGCCGCCAGGTGCCGGGCGGCGCCGACGGTCGAGGCCTCGGAGGGGAACCAGCCCTCACGCAGCGCCAGCTCCTCGGAGTGGGTGCGCACCACCATCAGCGCGGTGTCGTCGTCCAGCACGCCGGGCACGCTGTGCACGGCGGCCTCGGCGATCTGGTCCACGTCCTTGTCCGCGACCTCGGCCACGCGTTCGGTCATCCGGGCCAGCGCGCGCTCGGGGTCAGCCCTGCCCCCGACCGGCCTGCGGTCCACCAGACCGTCGGTGTACATGACCAGGGTGGCGCCCAGGGGGAGCCGCAGGTTGGCCTGGTGGTACACGATGTCCTCGCCCGACCCGCCCTTGGCGCGCACGCCCAGCATGCGGTCGGTGACCTCCAGGTCGAGGGTCTCGACCGACTCGGAGGTGATGAGCAGCGGCGGCGCGTGACCGGCGTTGGAGTAGGACAGCTCGCGGGACCAGGCGTCGTAGACCATGTACAGGCAGCTGACGCTGGGGATCCACACGCCGCCCCCACTGTCCGGGATGCCGAGCTGGCGGACCCACTCGTCGAGCTCGCGCAGGATGTCGGCGGGCTCGCGGTCGGCCTGGGCGAAGGCGCGCAGCGCGGCGCGCAGCTGGCCCATCACGGCCGCGGCGTGCGGGCCCCGGCCCTCGACGTCACCGATGACGAGGCCGACACGTCCGGCCGAGAGCGGGATCGCGTCGTAGAAGTCGCCGCCGACCTGGGTCTGGATGCCGTGCCCGTGCCCCTGGAGCGGGCCGGCGGGGAGGTAGCGGTGCGCGACGGTCAGCCCGTCCAGAGGGGGGAAGTCGCTGGGCAGCAGGCTCCGTTGGAAGGCCACCGCGGTGCTGCGCTGCTCCTCGAAGAGCCGGGCGTTGTCGATCGCCAGCGCGACCCGGGAGGCGATGGCGCCGACCAGGTCGCGGTCGAAGCCGCCGTAGCTGCTCTTCTGCCGGGGCGAAAGCCCGGACAGGGCCAGGGTGAGCACGCCGAGGACCTCGCCGCGGGCCCGGAGCGGGGCGGCGATCGCGGAGGTGACGCCGACCTGTCGGGAGACGCGGTCGGACCGGTCGTTGGGAGAGTTCTCGAAGAGGTAGTCGCTGGTGACCACCGTCTCCAGGCGGCGCATCGCCTGGGTCACGAAGTGGCGCTCGGGGTAGCGGACCTCGTCCCCGACGTCGAACCACGTGTTGGCGGGGGGCGTCCAGCCCTCGGCGTGCACGGACACCTGTCTGACCAGGCGGTCGCGGTCGTAGAGGTCGATGAAGCAGTGGTCCGCGAACTGCGGCACCAGGATCCCGGCCACGCCTCTGACCGTGGAGTCGAACTCCAGGGAGCTGGCCAGGCGGCTGCCGATGCGTTCGAGCAGGCCGTACTGTTCCTCGACCCGGCCGCTGCGCAGCGCCTCACGGGCGATCAGGGTGATCCCGTCGATCTCCCCGGACTCGTCGCGCATCGGCACGGCCTGGGCGCGCACGTGGATCCAGGAGGAGTCGCCCTTGAGCACGGCGAACGTGCCCTCCCACGGCTCGCCGCGGAGCACGCGCCGCGCCAGCTCGGAGGCGTGTTCGCGGTCGGACTCGTGGATGCCGATGTCGAGCAGCGACAGGCCGACGTAGTCGCGCCCGCCGACGAACCCGAACAGCTCGCGGGCGTACGGGTTCCAGTATCGAAGGAGGCTGAACCGGTCGATGACGACGATCGCGATCTGGGCCTGGTCGACGACCTCGGCCGTGACGAGCGCGTCGCTCTCCCGGAAGGGCTCACCCCACCGTGTCATCTAGCCGCCACCTCGCCGTCATGAGCTGCACACATGCCCGCTCCGGGTACCCCGAACGACCGCACCTTGGGGCGAGCGTAGCAACACAGTCAACGTTCCCGCAGCGCAATGAGACAATCCCGATGAGCAACCAATCAACGTGGACGAACGTTTCACGGCTTGGCGACGAAGATGTGCCCGGCGACATCCGCCGGGAGCTCGGTGTCCTCGCCCGCGCCGATGACGCGCACGCCGTCGTCCGAAGCCTTGAGCACGACTTCCTGTCCCGGTTGTACCCCGGATTCGCGCAAGGTGAGCATGATGTCCGCGTCCGGCTGGAGTTGTTCGCTGATGCGACGCACCGTCACGGTGGACTCCGAGTCGGAGGCGGCGTCGATCATCGGCACGATGGAGTCGTCGGTGAACGGCTCGGGGGCGTAACCCTCCAGGCCCAGCTCCTCCAGACCCGGGATCGGGTTGCCGTGCGGGCACACCGAGGGTGCGTTGAGCAGCGTGACCAGACGCTCCTCGACCGCCTCGGAGATGACGTGCTCCCAGCGGCAGGCCTCGATGTGGACGTCCTCCCACGGCAGACCGATGACGTCGACGAGCAGGCGCTCGGCGAGCCGGTGCTTGCGCATGACGTGGGTGGCCAGCCTGCGGCCCTCGGCGGTCATCACCAGGTGACGGTCGTTCTCGACCTTCAGCAGGCCGTCGCGCTCCATGCGGGCGACGGTCTGACTCACCGTGGGTCCGCTCTGGTGCAGGCGCTCGGCGATCCGGGCCCGAAGCGGGACGATGCCCTCCTCTTCGAGCTCGAAGACCGTACGGAGGTACATCTCCGTGGTGTCGATCAGCCCGTGTGCGGTCAAGACTCCCCTCCCAAGGCTCTGCGCCCCACGCGCGGTCACGTGCGGCACGGCAGGTCTCTCACAACACAGGCCGGGACCACGTGATTCCCTGGGGCCAGGTGGGGACCGGGGCGTCCGCAGGACCGCGGGAGCGACCACCGATGTGTCCAGCATATCGCGGCGCGACGGGCGTGGATTTCGACACTGTCTCACGATACGGACACCAGGGGTCGCGGCGACCCGCGCGGCGCAAGGGTCCAAGGTCACAGGCGTGCAGGTGACCCGCCCGATACGTGAAGTATCCGGAAGACCCTTGCGCGACCACCCATCGGACCCCACTCCCCCGAAACTCCCTCGAACCCGCGTTCGACGCGACCAACGTCACCTCGGAGCACCGGTCACGGCGCCAGGCGCTCGATCTCCCAGGCCTCGCCGACCCGCACGTACCGGAACCGGTCGTGCATGCGGTCCTCGCCGCCCTGCCAGAACTCCACCTCACCGGGCACCAGCCGGTAGCCGCCCCAGTAGGTGGGCCTGGGTATGGGCTCGTCGGTGCCCCACACCGAGTCGAACTCGTGGAACAGCCGGTCCAGCTCGGTGCGGTCGGCCACCGGCCGCGACTGGCGCTCGCTCGCCCAGGCTCCGAGCTGCGAGCCCCGGGGACGGGTGGCGAAGTAGCGGTCGTTCTCCTCGTCCCCGAGCCGTTCCACGCGCCCGGCCACCAGGACCTGGCGCCGGATCGCGTGCCAGGGGAAGACCACGCTCGCACGCGGGTCGACGTCCAGGGCCTGGCCCTTGCGCGACGTGTAGTTGGTGAAGAACCGCAGCCCCGAGGCGTCGTAGCCCTTCATCAGGACCGTCCGCGACCGGGGCATCCCGGAGGGCTCCACCGAGGAGAGCACCATCGCGTTGGGTTCGGCCAGGCCGGACTCGTGGGCCTCACCGAACCACAGGTGGAACTGGGCCATCGGGAGGTCGGCCAGGTCACGGCGGCGCAGGGGCTCACCCACGTACGGCTTCCGCAGCTCGGCGGGGTTCTGGTGGTCCACACGACGCATACTCTCACGTGGGCCGCCCCCCGATCCCGGAGCCCAGGGGCAGGCACTCCTCACCCGGTTCGATGGTGTTGGCGTTGCGCATTCCGCACCGCTGGACCACGTGCTGGCGCTGCCTCTCACCGGTCTCCGGATTGACCGTCTCCGGCCCCACCAGCACCAGCTGCACCATGCGGCCGTCGTACCAGTTCCCGTCGTTCCCGGCGTCGAACTCGATGTACCCGGAGACCCCGGTCAGGTTCCGGGTCCCCTTGATCCCGCTGTGCAGGTCGTCCTGTTTTTCCTCGTACTGTTCCTGGGTGCGGAGGAAGGGGTGCCGGTCCAGGCCGACCCACCGCAGGGGGTTCCTCGCCGCGAGTTCCCCCTGGGTCAGCCCGGTGGTGGGCAGCGCCTCAGAGACCACCAGCAGGGCGTCGCTGGCCACGGCGGCGTGCGCGATGGAGGGCAGTTCCTTCTTGGGGTCCGACCGCTCCTCGTCGTCGTCCTCCCTGAACAGCTCCTCCTGTAACGTCGCCATGTCCCGGTAGAAGCCCTGGTCACCGCCGCCGGGGCGACCACCCGGACCGCCCCAGGGGCCGCTGGGGGCCAGGGGTGTGTAGAACACCGAGTGGTAGGCGGCGTTGTTGCCGATGAGCTCCTCCTCGTCCGAGACGAACTTGGAGACGTCGTCCCCGCCCAGGATGGTCATGCGCCCCTCCACGCAGTCCTCACCACCGGTCCGGGTGAACCGGCGGTAGAACTCGGTGAAGTCGTCGGAGCGACCCGCGTAGTAGAGCAGGTCAGGCGGGTCGTCGTCGGTGCACAGGCGCTCCAGCTGCTGCTCGTAGGTGGTGTCGTCCTCCGATTCGCCGTTCTGGTAGAGCAGCACGCCCCGGCCGTCGTACTCGTCCCGGCCCAGTCCCTCGGCGCCCTCCCACACCCGGCCGCCACGGTCCTCGAAGGCGCCGATGAACTCCCGCGCGAGGTGCGGTCCGTACTGTTCGTGCTTCCCGCCCTCGGCGTCCGTCTCCCCGCTGGCGATGGCCACGGCGGTCCCGTGCGCCGCCAGCCCGCGCTCCGCGCCGTCGGCGTCGCGCCAGGACACCCCGTACCGGGCCCAGTGCGCCGACTGCTCGGCGATCCTGGTGTTGGCCGGGGAGACCGGGAAGTAGAACTCGCTGTGCTCACGCGCGCCGGACTGGGCGACGTCGTCGAAGGTGGCGGTGGTGCCCACCATGGTGATCGAGGCGTCCCCGACCTCCTTGATGGCGTCGCTGTTGGGCACGACGCTGTGACCGAAGCCGACCGCGGCGATCGGGCGGTCCATGCCGAGCCGCTCGTTCTCGGCGCGGTCCACGATCTCCTTCGCGGCCACCAGTGAGTGCTCCCAGTTCCGGCCCGCGTTGGCGATGAGCAGCTTGATCCGGGGATACCGGGAGTCCTTGATCCGGTTGTGCTGGCCCTGCTGGTAGGCCAGGCCGAGGAGTTCGCCCTGGCTCCCGGAGAGCGAGGGGTCGTCGGGATCGGCCACGTCGAACTCCGCGAGGTGGGCGATGGTGACGTAGGGCTGGCCGCTGGCCTCCACCTCCTCGTTCTGCTCGTGGACGAGCTCGGTGACCTCGGTCAGCCTCTCGTGGAAGACGAACCCGCCGTCGGTGACACCGACACACTGGTCCCCCTTCCGCGTGATGCCCTGCGGCTGCCAGACCCCGTCCTGGACGCACGGGTTGCTGGCCTGCGCCAACGAGGGCAGGAACACCAGCCCGAACAGCATCAGGACGGAGGTGGCACCCGCGACCCCGCCGGTCCAGAGTCCGGCGAGGACGGGTCCGCTGAGGACCCACTCGGGCGCGCCGCGCCGCGAGAGTTCGCCGCCGCCCTCGGGCAACGGCGCGACGTGCCGGGTGATGACGCGTTCCACGCCGAGCACCCCGGCCAGGTAGCGGCGCCGTGTCCACGTCCGCACCGGTTCGAGCGCCTGCTTCTCTTCCTCCTCCTCGTTCTCCTCCCCTCCCTCGATGAACTCGGGCATCGCCTCGTTGCGGGTGGAGTCGACCGTGCCCTCCACCAGAGGGCGGAGCCCGGCGTCACGTACCTGGACGAGGAGCAGGGGGTCCGGGAAGGCGCGGCGCAGACGCTCCTGCTCGATCAGCCACACGAAGTACCGGCCGACCCGGTCCAGACGGCGCTGGTCGTAGACGAGCACCGGACGGGCGCCGCTGCCGCGCCGGAGCCGGTAGCCGCCCGCGCCGAACTCACGGTGCAGGTCGTCCAGGAGCGCGTTGACCGCGATCTGGTGGGTTCCGGGCGGGCGGATCGAACCGTTGATCCGGGCTCGGTCCATGGCGAGGTTGTTGAGCTGGTTGAGCAGGTGCACGCCGTGTGCGCGGTGGCGTCCCCGGCCGCCCGGGGACGAGCCCTGCTCCGGGCCGCGCCCGTCCAGGTCCATGACGTAGCGGTGTCGGTGCAGCCAGAGGTAGGGGCGCCACGGGAGCAGGAAGAAGAACACCGTGAGCACGTAGACGGTGATCAGGAGCGTGCCGACCAGCAGGGAGACGAGTTCGTCGGCCTGCTGCGCGAGCAGCCCGAGATAGGCGACACCGAAGGGGGCTGCCGCGAGGACCAGCGAGAACACGAAGGACAGCGGGGTGAGGATCTTCTCGTCGGCGGCGCCGAAGGTGATCACCCGAGAGGCGGCGTTGACGAATCGGGAGAACCCGGCCGCGCCGCGGGCGAGTCCGCGCCAGTAGACCGTGCACCGGCTGCGCAGCAGTTCCCAACGGCTCGGGGCCGTCACGGTGCCCAGTTCCTCTTCCTCAGCGGCCCGCTCCGCGCGCTCCAGCAGCTCTTCCCTGCGCTTGAGCGCGCTGTCGAGCCGTGTCTCCCGAAGGGCCCTGATCACCTCGACCTGGGTGCCGCTGGTGTTGAGCAGGGTGCCGTGCTCGGAGACGCCGGTTCCTTCGGAGAACTTGCCCCTGATGACCTGGAAGTTGCAGCGCCGGAGCCAGAGCAGGGAGCGCACCTGCGAGAAACGGGGAGGCGGAGGCGGCTTGCGGCCGCGGGGCGCCGGTGGCGGATCGTCCTTCCACGCGAACCCGCCGTCCACCAGTCGTTCCAGGAGTTCGTACAGCTCCTGGGTGGTGACGTCGCCGTCGACGTCCCCGGAGGACGCTCCCTCGCGCGGCTCCCGGACGGGTTCGGCCCCCGGAGGCGGGGCGTCGGTGTCCCCCGGCCACGGCCAGCGGCGACTCCAGTTGTTGGTGCGCCGCGCGGGCGGGGGGCGGGTCTCCCCGGTCTCCCGGGCGGGAGCCTCCCCGGTCTCCCGGGCGGGAGCCTCCCCGGTGTCCTGGTGGTCCTTGCCCGGGACGCCCTCGGGGAGCAGCCACACGGGCCCGACCGCGCTCGCACGCACCAGGGCGCGCAGGACGGCGGGGCGGTCCTCGCGGCGATCGGTCACCAGGTCGAGGACGGGAGGGGGCTCGGCGATGTCACCCCGCTGCCGCTTCCCCCTCCGGGCGGGTCGGCGCCGGGCCACGGAGCGTTCCAGGCTACGGACGGTGAAGTGTTCGGAGCGCGAGGGGCGTCGGCGCAGGTTCTCGAAGACCCGGAGGAAGGCGGGTCTGCTCGGCTGGTCGTCCTGGGTCTCGGGTGTCTGATCGGACACTCGAAGCATCCCTCCACGGTCTCGTTGTGAGGTTCGGCCCCCGGCAGCTGCCTCATTAGACAGCAACGGGCACCGGGCCGACATCCCCTTTCCCCGAATCGAGACTGGCCCATACCGGCCAGTAGCTCCGACCTGTGACGATTCGTTGCGTCGGTCACGTGATTTCACGACATCAATTGCCGACCTGACCGGCGCTCCCACGTCGTCCACCACTACGCTGGTCCGCGTGACCGAGATTCAGATTCCCGCGAACCTGCTGCCCGCCGACGGCCGTTTCGGGAGCGGCCCCTCCAAAGTCCGCGCCGCCCAGCTCGACGCCCTCGCCGCCTCCGGCTCCCGTTACCTGGGGACCTCGCACCGGCAGAAGCCGGTCAAGTCCCTGGTCGGCCGGGTCCGCGCCGGTGTGAGCGAGCTCCTCTCCCTGCCCGACGGCTACGAGGTGGTTCTCGGCAACGGCGGGACCACCGCCTTCTGGGACATCGCCGCCCACGGCCTGGTGCGCTCCAAGTCGCAGCACCTGGCGTTCGGTGAGTTCTCCAGCAAGTTCGCGAAGGTTGTCGGGGGCGCCCCCTGGCTGGACGACCCGACGGTCATCACCACCGAGCCCGGCACCCACGGCGAGGCCGTCGCCGAGGCCGGTGTGGACGTGTACGCGCTCACCCACAACGAGACCTCCACGGGTGTGGCCGCGCCGATCCGCCGGGTCTCCGGGGCCGACGAGGACGCGCTCGTCCTGGTCGACGCCACCAGCGGTGCGGGCGGTCTGCACGTCGACGTCTCCGAGACCGACGTCTACTACTTCGCCCCGCAGAAGAGCTTCGCCGCCGACGGCGGCCTGTGGATCGCGGTCATGTCGCCCAAGGCGCTCGCCCGGGTCGAGGAGATCGCCGCCAGCGGTCGCTACGTCCCCGAGTTCTTCTCACTGCCCACGGCGATCGCCAACTCCGCCAAGGACCAGACGTACAACACCCCGGCGGTGTCCACCCTCCTGCTCCTCGCCGAGCAGCTGGAGTGGATCAACGGCCAGGGCGGGCTCAAGTGGGCCGTGGCCCGCACGCACGAGTCCAGCTCGATCCTCTACAACTGGGCGGACCGCTCCCCTGTGGCGACCCCGTTCGTCACCGACCCGGCCCAGCGCTCCCAGGTGGTCGGCACCATCGACTTCTCCGACGAGGTCGACGCCGCCCGGATCGCCCAGGTGCTGCGCGCCAACGGAGTCGTGGACACCGAGCCCTACCGCAAGCTGGGCCGCAACCAGC
This sequence comes from Nocardiopsis eucommiae, assembly GCF_965344335.1. Lineage (NCBI taxonomy): Bacteria > Bacillati > Actinomycetota > Actinomycetes > Streptosporangiales > Nocardiopsidaceae > Nocardiopsis > Nocardiopsis eucommiae. Next base: position 3,536 of record NZ_CBDRIY010000067.1, on the reverse strand, counting down.
TGCGGGTGGCGATGTTCCCGGCCGTGGAGCCCAGCGACGTGAACGCGCTCACCGAGTGCGTCGACCACGTCCTGACCCGGCTGTCCTGACGGGGACCACCGGGGGACCGTCCTGAATCGGTCCCGCGACACTGGAGAATGGAGGCCGACCCGCCGCGCGTGGGTCGGCCTCCTTCTCCTACTTCCGCTCATCGTTTCCCAGGACGGTCCCACTGTGCGCAGGAACAAGAAGACTGAACTCCCCATCAAGATCATCTCCCACCGGGGGGCCTCGGGTCACCGGCCCGAGCACACGTTGGCCTCGTACGAACTGGGCGCCCGGCACGGCGGCGACTTCATCGAGATGGACCTGGTCGCCACCAAGGACCACCAGCTGATCTGCCGCCACGAGCAGGAGATCGGTGAGACCACCGACGTGGCCGACCGCCCCGAGTTCGCGGACCGGCGCACCAAGCGGACCATCGACGGACGCACCGTCGAGGGGTTCTACGCGCAGGACTTCACCCTGGCCGAGATCAGGACGCTCCGGGCCCGCGAGCGCATGGCCGAGGTCCGCCCGGACAACGCGGTGATGGACGGGACCTACGGCATCCCGACCCTCCAGGAGGTCATCGAGCTCGCCCTCTCCCTGACCAAGGAACTGGGCCGACCGATCGGCATCTACCCGGAGACCAAGCACCCCGCCCACCACGTGGAGCAGGGCCTGGACCTCGAACCCCCGCTGATCGCCGCCCTGCGGGAGGCCGAACTGGTCGGCGAGGAGCCGAGGGTCCCGGTGTTCCTCCAGTCCTTCGAGGCCGAGAGCCTGCGCAAGCTCTCCGAGACCGGGCTGCCGCTGGTGTACCTCATGGGCACCGAGGAGCACTGGCTGCACCACACGACCCCGGACGGCCTGGCCGAGGTCGCGACGTTCGCGCACGCCATCGGCCCGCACAAGAGCCTGGTGATCCCCACCAACGAGGACGGTTCCCTGGGCGAGCCCACCGATCTGGTGAAGGACGCTCACGAGGCGGGCCTGGTCGTGCACCCCTTCACGTTCCGCAGCGAGAACCACTTCCTGCCGACGGACCTGCGCTCGGACGGCGACCCGAAGGACTACGGCGGCTTCGCGGCCGAGTACGAGGCCTTCTTCGACGCGGGCGTGGACGGTGTCTTCACCGACTTCTCCCGGCACGCCTTCCTCTGCCGCGAGCACTACCTGGACCCGCAGCCCGAGAAGTAGTCGAGGCGTCGGGGTCGGTCCCCCGCCCGGGTCCCCGCGGACTCAGGTGCGGCGGACCAGGAGGACGATGGCGCCGATCAGGACCACGGCCACGGCGGCTCCCCCGAGGATGAGCGGGAGCGCGCCCGAGGCACCGGACTCCCGGGGCTCCTCCTCCTCGCTCCCGTCCTCGTCGGCGGCGGGTGAGGCCTCGACCTCGGCTTCGGCCGCCGCGTCGGGCAGCAGCTCCCCCGACAGCGGGACGCGCCAGACCGGGGAGTTCGCGCCCTCGGTGCCCGCCATCAGCGCGGTGCCGTCCGGGGTGAAGGCCACCGACTCGCCCTGCTCCATCTCCGGCAGGTCGAAGGATCCCACCGACCTCCCCGGCACGCCGTTGGTCCCGTCGTAGACGCTCACGCCCCAGTAGGTACGGATGGCGTAGCGCGTTCCGTCCGGGCTGAACGCGGCGTCGGTGGCGAAGAGCGGCGCGGAGTCCACCCGCGTGAGGACGTTCTCCCCGGAGGGGTCCAGGTTCTCCGGCGCGGCGTAGACGCTGCCCGCGAACTCCTTGGACACCACGTAGATGCGACCGCTCCGAGGGTCGATCATCATCCCCTCGGCGTCACGCCCCCCGTCCTCGTAGGTGAACGTGAACACCGACGGGTCCAGGACGGCGTCGCCCAGGACCTCGGGTTCGGCGAAGTGGTACACCCGGATGTTCGGCCAGCCGCCGCCGAAGTTGTCACCGATGTCGCCCACGAAGACCGTGGGCACCCCCTCAGGGCCCTGGGCGACGCTGATCGCCTCCCAGTCACGGCGCTCGATGTTCAGGGTGACGGTCGCGAGCGTCTCGCCGTCCTCGTCGACCGCGTAGACCTCCGAGGGGTGGTCGCCGCTGTCGTTGTGCGTCCACCACACGCCCTCGTGCAGCAGCGAGGGAGCCAGCCCGCTGGACTCGGAGATGCGGTCGTCCTGGAACTCGAAGGCGATCTCCGAACCCTCGGGGCCCTCACCACCGCGCGGGTAGTCGACCCCGCCCGTCCCGACGTCGGGGTCAACGGGGGCGGCCACGGCGGAGGCCGTCGGGGCCAACGCGAACAGGGCCGCCGCGACGAGGGTCAGGGAGCTTCTCATGCCCGCCATCCTGCCAGGGCGGACGGCCCGGGGCTTGCACCCGGGTGCGAGCGGGAACATTCCGCAGAGAGAGCGCGCAAGGAGAGACCTCATGAGGATCGTCGCCTGTCTCAACGGTGACCGGCGTCCGGGTGCGCACCCGGCGCTGCCCGTCTCCGTCGACCAGCTCGTCACCGACGCGCACGCCGTGGTGGCGGCGGGCGCCACCGCCGTCCACGTCCATCCCCGCGACCCCCGGGGAGCGGAGTCGTTGGAGCCGCAGGTGGTGGCGGCGCTGATGGAGCGGATGCGCGCGGACGGGCCCGACGTCCCGGTGTCGCTGACCACCGCGCTGTCGGCGGAGTCCGACCCCTGGCGCCGGTACGACCTGGTGCACAGATGGCCCTCCCCGGCGTTGCCCGACTCGGTGTCGGTGAACCTGCACGAGCCGGGGTCGGTGGACCTGGTCCAGCTCCTGCGTGACCGCCGGGTGGCCGTGGAGGCGGGGGTGTGGACGGTGGACGCGGCCCGCATCCTGGTCGCGACCGGGCCGGAGGTGGCGGCCGTGCTGGTGGAGCCGACCCAGGTGGCGGTGGAGGACGCCCGGCGCAACACGGAGGCGATCGCCCGCGTGCTTGACCGGGGCCGGGTACGCGTCCCCCGGATGCTGCACGGCGTGGACGCGACGGCCTGGCCGGTTCTGGAACAGGCCGTGGAGGAGGGCCTGGACATCCGGATCGGCCTGGAGGACACGATGCGGCTGCCGGACGGCACGGAGGCCCACGACAACGCCGCCCTGGTGGCCCACGCGGTCTCCCTCACCCGAGCACGGGCCTAGGTCCCGGTCTCCTCCGCGAGTCGGCGTTCGATCCGGCGCTCGGTGGCGGTGAGCGCCTCGATCCGTTCCCGGACCGCCCGGAGCCTCTGCTCGTAGAGCGCCACGACCTCCGCGCAGGCGGGTTCGCGGGCCAGGTCCAGCTCCAGGCAGTCCTGGAGTTCCCGCACGTCCTCGGAGGTCAGCCCGTTCTCCAGCAGGAGGCGGATGTTGCGCACCCGGTCCACGGCCTCGGGACCGTACTCGCGGTAACCGTTGGCTGCCCTCTCCGAGGCGAGCAGTCCGCGCTGCTCGTAGTACCGCAGGGAGCGCGGGCTGGCGCCCGTGCGTTCGGCGAGCTCTCCGATGCGCATACCGTCTCCGAACCGGTGGGGGGGGGGGGGGGGGG
>NZ_CBDRIY010000066.1:0-21367 GCF_965344335.1 Nocardiopsis eucommiae | reverse complement strand
CCCCCCCCCCCCCCCCCCCCCCCCCCCCCCCCCCCCCCCCCCCCCCCCCTCCTTCCGCCATGCCGGGAGCTCCCGGTGCTCCGCCAGCGCCGCGCGAAAACCGCTGGACGCCCGGGGAGGACTGCCCTAACCTGGCCCGCATGTACTTCCAGCAGATCTACGGCTAGGACCGGGCGTCCCCGACGCTCCGCGCCGCCCTCTGGGACCGGCGCCCCTCACCCCTACCCGTAGACGACCCCTGGAGAAGTACCTTGACCCGCCGCCTTCACATCGCCATGGTCGGCGTGCCCGCCGTGAGCCACGTCCTGCCCAGCCTGGAGATCATCCGGGAACTGGTCGTCCGGGGCCACCGCGTCACCTACGCCAACGACCCCGTGGACGGACTCGGTGAGCTGATCGCCTCGACCGGTGCCGAACTCGTCCGCTTCACCACCACGCTGCCCACCGGGGACGAGGAGTGGCCGGAGGATCCCGTCGAGGGGATGGACACCTTCCTGGACGACGCGATCAACGCGCTGCCGGTCCTGCGGGACGCCTACGACCACGACCGGCCCGACCTGTTCCTGTACGACATCGGCGGGTACGCCGCCCGGGTCCTGGGCATCGCCTGGGACATCCCCTCCGTGCAGCTCTCCCCGACCTACGTGGCCTGGGCCGACCACGGGGACACCGTGATGGAGTGGTTGCGCGGGCTGCCCGGAGCGGCCGATCACTTCGCGAAGTTCGACGCCTGGCTGGCCGAGAACGGCGTCACGGGGCTGGACCACGCGACCTTCGCCGGGGCCCCGGACCGGGCCCTGGCCCTGATTCCGCGCGAGATGCAGCCCTTCGCGGACACCGTCGCGGACACGGTCACCTTCGTGGGGCCGTGCCTGGGGGCCCGCGAGGACCAGGGTGCCTGGCGGCGGCCGGAGGGGGCCGCCAGGGTGCTGCTGGTGTCCATGGGTTCGGCCCTGACCCGGTTGCCCGACTTCTACCGCGCGTGCGTCCGGGCCTTCGGTGACCTGCCCGGCTGGCACGTGGTGCTCCAGGTCGGCCGGTTCGTCTCGGCCGAGGAGCTGGGGGAGGTGCCCGCCAACGTCGAGGTGCACCCCTGGGTGCCGCAGCTGGACGTCCTCCGCCAGGCGGACGCCTTCGTCACCCACGCGGGGATGGGCGGCTCCAGCGAGGGCCTGTACACGGCGACGCCGATGATCGCGGTGCCCCAGGCGACCGACGGCTTCGACAACGCCGACCGTCTCCAGGCGGCCGGGGTCGCCCGCAGGATCGACTCCGCCGACGCCACCCCCGAGGCGCTGCGCGCGGCCCTGCTGGACCTCACGTCGGACCCGGAGGTGGCCGCGCGCCTGGCCGCGATCAGTGCCCGGCTCCGGAACGGTGGTACCTCGTACGCAGCCGACCTCGTCGAGGCCGAGGCCACCGCGTAGCCTCCGGCCCCACCCCTCCGTCACGGCGGTGCGCCACGTCCCTCGGGACCGGCGCACCGCCGTGTCGTTCCACTCCGTCCACCCCGCGGCCGCTCCTCACCGGCCGCGCTCATCAGGAGGAACCACCATGGACCACCTCGTCGTCGTCACCGGCGGCCCGGGCTCGGGCAAGACGACGCTGATCGACCACCTGGCCGGGCTCGGCCACCGGCGCACGGTCGAGGCGGGCCGCGCGATCATCCGCGACCAGCGGGAGATCGACGGCCCCGGCCTGGCCTGGCGGGACGACACCCTCTTCGCCGAGCTCATGCTGGCGTGGGAGATGCGCTCGCACCGTGAGGCCGCCGGGCACGACGGGCTGGTCCTGTGCGACCGGGGCGTGCCCGACCTGGTCGGCTACCACCGTCTGCGCGGACTGCCGGTCCCCGACCACCTGTGGGAGGCCACCCGCAGGTTCCGCTACCGCCGCACGGTGTTCGTCGCGCCGCCCTGGCCGGAGATCTTCTCCGGTGACGCCGAGCGGCACCAGTCCTCCGAGGAGGCCGAACGGACCTTCGAGGCGATGTGCGCCGCCTACCCCGACTGCGGATACGAACTGGTCACCCTCCCCCGCGTCCCCGTCGTCGACCGGGCCCGGTTCCTCCTCGACCACCTGGATCCACACGCCTAGGCCGTGTTTTGTGGATGCTTTCGCCGGTGGCGGCGGAGCCGCCATCGATGCGAGCGGCCGCCAGGCCATCTCTCGCAAGACGATGAGTGAAGCTGCCCCTACTGTGCGCTGCTACGCAAGCTCCGCAGCTTCGCACAGCGGGGCCCGCCCGGGGTTGGCTGTCCGAGCTTCGTCGGCGCGGCGAGAGGCAGCCTGGCAACGCGAGCGCGGAATGATCCACAAAACTCGGCCTAAGGCTCCAGGGACATGCCCCGGGCGTTCAGGAGATCGCTCAGGATGTCGGTCCCGGTGGGGCCCATGCCGTGCAGCCGCAGCAGGTCGGTCTCGCTCACGCCGTCCAACTGCTCCAGACGCGTGTACCCGGCCCGGTTCAGGGCCCTGCGGGCCGGGGCACCGATACCGGGGAACTCTTCCTCTGTTCTGTCCATGCCCCTGTCGTACCCACGGCACGGGATGCCTGAGATGACATGTCTGTTGCTTTTGTGGCCGCTCGTGGCCGTAAACCCCGGAGTCCCTTGTGGTTCCGGGTGGGCGCGGCCACACTCTTGTCCTAGACCAGAGGAGAAGACGGGGCGGCTCACGGACCGCTGGAGGTGAATCGACGGGTGGGGTGGGACGCGGAGCCGGGTGCGACGCCGATGAGTTGGGAGGTGCTCGACCACGCTCTCAACGGCGTGCGGGGTGACGCGGACCGCATCAGGATCCGTCTCGCCGACCTGGAGCAGCACGTGGGGTACCAGCTGCTCAGGGACGCCGACCTCGTGGGTGGGACCCGTGAGCGGTGGGAGCGCGCCGACGTCCGCCTCCGTCGGCTGTGGACGGTGCACGACGCGTTCGCGCTCGTGGTGGAGCGCGCGATCCACGTCCGCGAGCGCGGTGGCGAGGATCCGCAGAACGAGCTGGCCTTCCTGCTCCGGGGCGCGTCCGTCACCCTGCCGCTGGAGGCGGGCTCCCCGGGCGACCGCGGTCTGCTCGACCCCGACGTCGAACGGCTCACCACGGCCGACGCCGTCGCGCGGATGGCCTCCGACTACGAGGCCGCCACGGAGGTCGTCTCGGCGGTGGAGACCGCCTGGGACGTCCTGCACCCCCGGCTCGCGGAGCTCGAGACCATGTGGCAGGAGGTCTGTACCCTCTCCGACCAGGTGGAGCTGGACGAGGACGAGCACGAGGAGCTGCGCGAACAGCTCGTCCGGGTGGGGGAGACCGTCCGCCGGGACCCGCTGTCCCTGGTCGTCGGCACGCGCGTGGACACCTCGTCGCTGGGCCGCCTGCGGGGTCTCCTGGTCCGCACCCGGGGCGAGCTCCGCGACGCGCTGAGGATGCGCGACTCCTACACCCAGAGCGTCGCCCACCTGGTCTCGGCCATCGACGACGTCGAACAGGTCCTGCGCCACGCCCGTGGACTGCGCGCGAGGGTCGTCGCCAAGATCTCCGCTCCCGCGGCCCCCGACGTCCCCGACCCGGTCCCGGGGCTGCGCGCCGACCTCACGGAGATGGACGTCCTGCGTTCCCGAGGCGACTGGCGGGAACTCGGCACCCGGCTGGGCCGGGTCCAGCACGCGGTGCACCAGGCCAGCGACGCCGCCCACGCGTGCGAGGAGGACCTGTCGGAGCTCTTCGCGCGCCGGGCCGAGCTCCGCGGCCTCCTGGACTCGTACCGCGCCCGCGCGGTCCGCCTCGGCCTGGCCGAGCACGAACGTCTCGCCGGGCTCCACGGCCGCGCGCACGAAGAGCTGTGGAAGGCCCCCTGTGACCTGGGGGAGGCCGCCAGGGCCCTCAACGCCTACCAGCGGTCGCTCGGCGAACTCGCGGGAAGCGAACCCCCGGAGGGCGGAACCACACCCGGCGTCGGAGCGTCTGACGCCGAGACCGATGGTGGTGTGACCTAGATGACGATGTGCACTTCCCCCGACTGCGAGGGCCGGATCGAGGACGGCTTCTGCGTGGTGTGCGGCCTGGCTCCCGTGGACGTACGTGCGTCCTCCTCGCCCGACCCATCGGCGCCGCGCCAGCCGGTGGGCGTCGCGCGGGGCCCCGCCGTCCGGACCCCGGACCCCCGGGACGAGCGGACCCAGCCCTCCTTCGGGGCGCCCCACCGCGCGCCCGGCCCGCGGCGGCGCTCGGGTGGCTCCCGCGCGTCGTCCGGTCCCACCTCCGGACCCACGTCCGGGGCCTCCTCCTCAGGAGGTTCCTCACGGGGCTCCGGCAGCGACACCGTGCACTCCCACCCGATCGGCTCGGGTGACATCCGCCTGTCCGGGCGGTCCGGGCCGTCCGGCTCCGGAACCCTCGGCACGTCCGCCGCCGAGGCCGACGGCTCCGGCCGTGGTGCCCGGCGCGGCATGCTCGGCGCCGGTCTGATCCGGGTCCCCCTGGTCCCGACGCACGACCCCTCCGAGGCGATCATGACCAACCCGGTCGTGTCGGAGAAGAACCGGTTCTGCGGCAACTGCTCCGAGAGGGTCGGCCGGTCGCGCGGCGAGCAGCCGGGCCGCACCGAGGGGTTCTGCCGCCAGTGCGGCACCCACTTCTCCTTCACTCCCAAGCTGGTCGCGGGTGACGTGGTGGGCGGCCAGTACCGGGTGGTCGGCTGTCTGGCCCACGGCGGCCTCGGCTGGATCTACCTGGCCCGGGACCTCAACGTCAACAACCGCTGGGTGGTCCTCAAGGGCCTGCTCAACGCCGGTGACGCCGAGGCGCACAAGGCGGCCGCGGCGGAGCGCGCGTTCCTCTCCGAGGTCGAGCACCCCAACATCGTCAAGATCATCAACTTCTCGCAGCATCCGGACCCGCGCACCGGCATCCCCGGCGGCCACATCGTCATGGAGTACGTGGGCGGCAAGTCCCTGCGGCAGCTGCTCGTCGAACGCCGGGAGAACGGATCCGCCGACGAGGTCCTCCCCCTGGGGCAGGTGATCGCCTACGGCCTGGAGTGTCTGCGCGCCCTCGGCTACCTGCACTCCAGAGGCCTGCTCTACTGCGACTTCAAGCCGGACAACGTCATCCAGAGCGAGGAGCTGATCAAGCTCATCGACCTCGGCGGCGTCCGGCGCATGGACGACACACTCAGCCCCGTCTACACGACCCCCGGCTACCGGGTGCCCGAGGACGAGCTGCGCGGACCGGGCCCCACGGTGAGCGCCGACCTCTACTCGGTCGGCCGGGCCCTGGCCGTGCTCAGCTTCCAGTTCGGATTCATGCGGCAGCACCCGCACAGCATCCCGGCGCGGCACGAGGTGCCCCTCCTCCAGCGGTACGAGTCCTACGACCGCTTCCTGCGCCGGGCCACCAGCATCGACCCGGAGGCACGCTTCCACGACGCCGGGGACATGGCCGAACAGCTCACCGGTGTGCTCCGCGAGGTCCTGTCCGACGTCGAGGGCGCCCCGCACCCGGCGGCCTCGGTGCTCTTCGGCGGCGAGAGCTTCACCCTCGTCTCGGGTGTGGGGAGGCACGACGCCGACCGCATGCTGAGCCCGCCGCCGCCCGGCGAGTCCGCCAGGCTGCTGCCCGCCCCGCTCATCGACCAGGCCGACCCGGCCGCACAGCTCCTGGGCAGCCTCGAGGGCATGTCCCCGGCCGAACTCATCCCGACCCTGCGGGCCGCCCGAGCCCCGAGCCCCGAGACACTGCTGAGGCTGGTCCGGGCCCTGATCACGGTCGGCCAGTACCACGAGGCCCTGGACACGCTCCAGCAGTTCGGCACGGCGGCCCCCGGCGACTGGCGGACCATGTGGTACCTCGCCGTCACCGAGCTGAGCATGGGCGGTTTCGAGGGGGCCCGTGGCCACTTCGACGAGCTCTACGACCACCTCCCCGGGGAGGTGGCGCCCAAACTCGGCCTGGCGCTGGCCTGTGAGCAGACCGGGGACCTGGAGACCGCCGCCCGTCAGTACTCCACGGTGTGGTCCACCGACCACTCGTACGTGAGCGCCGCCTTCGGGCTGGCCAGGGTCAGGCTGGCCCAGGGCGACCGGGCCGCCGCCATCCGGGTCCTGGACGCCGTGCCCGAGCTGTCCAGTCTGTACGTGCACGCGCAGACCGCGCTGATCGCCACCCTCGCGACCGGGGCCACCGACGGCGCCGACCACGTGCGCGCCGGGGAACGGCTCGACCGGATCGGGCTGGACAGCGAGTCCGCCGACCGGCTCGCCGCCCGGGTCCTCGAAGCCGCGCTGGGCTGGCTGCGCGCGGGCGGCGGGGACACGGGCGACCGACGGCTCCTCGGCGGGGACTTCACCGAGGAGGGCGTCCGCGCCAACCTGGAGCGGCGGTACCGGGCCCTGGCCCACCGCTCCGGTCGGCTGGCGGAACGCTACGAGCTGATCGACAGGGCGAACTCCCTCCGCCCCGTGACACTGCTGTGAGAAGTGAAGGAACGGCGATGACCGAGGTACGGACCTGCCCTGCCTGCGCCGAGACGGTGTCGGAGGGCGACCTCTACTGCGAGGGCTGCGGGCGTACCCTCCCGGCCGACGTGCGCTCCGGAGCGGGGGCGGGCCGCACACCCGACCGCGTCCCCACGGCGCCCCAGGCGAGCATGTCCGGGACCTTTCGTAGGGAGGTCTCCCCGGAGGACGAGACGGTGACGCTCGAGCGCCCCGGGCTGGTCCCGTCGGAGGGCGCGCCGACGGCACCCCAGGTGAGCCTGCACGGCTCCGTCCCCGAACCCCCCGACTCCCGGACCACCCAGCCGGTGGTGCGGGCCTCGGTGCCCGCCGCACCGACGCCACCGCCGAGCGCGGTCCCCGCCTGGCCGCCGCCCACGGAGGGGACCCGACCGGTCGCCGTGGACGACCCCGGCCTGTGCGTGTGGTGCCCCGGACACGTGGTGGACGGGTACTGCGGGAGGTGCGGCTTCCTCCAGCCCACCGGCCGGGACCACGTCGAGGTGCGTGCCCGGCGGGCCTTCGGGGTCAGTGACCGGGGCCTGCGGCACAGACGCAACGAGGACGCGATGGCGATCCGGGTCGTCGAGGACGACGCTCCGCACGCCGCGGGGACCGTCGTGGCCGTGGTCTGTGACGGGGTCTCCAGCTCACCCCGCTCCGACGAGGCCTCCCGGGTCACCGCGGAGACGGGCGCGACCGTGCTCGTCGAACGCGTACGCCGGGGAGCCGACCCGCGCGAGGCCACCGCCACGGCGATGACCCGCGCCGCCGAGGCGGTGGCCGCGATCGCCGAATCGCCCAGCTCCGCGCCGGCCTGCACCTTCGTGTCGGCCGTGCTGGACCCGCGCACCGGAGCGGTCACGCTCGGCTGGGTCGGTGACAGCCGCGCCTACTGGATCTCCGGCGGGCCCGCCTCCAGTGCCTCCGCCCTGCTCACCCGGGACGACTCGTGGAGCGAGGCGATGGTGCAGATGGGTGCCCTCTCCCGCGAGGAGGCGATGCGCTCGGCCAACGCCCACGCGCTCATCGCCTGGATGGGAGCGGACTCCGGGGAGATCGACGCGCACGTCTCGACGGTCACCCCGACCGGCCCCGGCGCGATCCTGCTGTGCAGCGACGGCCTGTGGAACTACTACCCGGAGGCCCGGGACCTGGCCGAGGCGGTGCCGGGGGCGTCGAGCGCGCCCGGGGAGGCGGCCCGCTCCTACGTCGGCCTCGCGCTGGAGGCCGGAGGCAAGGACAACATCACCGTCGTCGTCATCCCCGTGCCCGCCGACCAGGGGGGTCCCCGTGCCGAACGCGTCTGAACGCTCCGCCGGGCCCGGGTTCCGCGTCGAGGTCGACCAGAACCCGTACCTGCCGCTGGGCGGCACCGAGGTGCACGCCGTCGTGAGCGTGACTTCGGACGGCCCGGTGGGGGCGGGGTCGTCCGTGCCGGCCTCGGAGGTGATCATCGTCGACACCTCCGGCTCGATGTACGGCGAGAAGATCCACGCGGCCAAGCGGGCGGCGCGCGCGGCCGTCGAGACCCTGCGCGACGGGGTCCGCTTCGCCGTGGTCGCCGGGCACCGCGAGGCCGAGATGATCTACCCCGACGGCGTCCACCTGGCGGAGGCGGACGCCTCGACCAGGGCGGAGGCCCTGGCGGCCGTGGGACGGCTGCGCGCGGACGGCGGAACGCGGATGGGCGCGTGGCTGCTCAGGGCCGCGGAGCTCTTCGACACCGCCGGCGGGGGCATCAGGCACGCCATCCTGCTCACCGACGGCCAGAACAACGAGGTGCCCGACGTCTTCGACCGGGTCCTCCAGCGGGTCGCGGGCAGCTTCGTCTGCGACTGCCGTGGTGTCGGCACCGACTGGAAGGTGGAGGAGCTGCGCCGCATCGACGCCGCCCTCCTCGGTGGCGGCCCCGGCATCGTGGCCGACCCCGCCGACCTGGAGGCCGACTTCCGGGCGATGGCCCAGGCCTCCATGGGCAAGGCGGTGGCCGACGTGGCGCTGCGCCTGTGGACCCCGCCGAACGCCGTGGTGCGCTACGTGAAACAGGTCGCGCCCACCGTCCAGGACCTCACCCACCGCGCGGTGGAGCGGGTCACCCGTGCCGGGGACTACCCCACCGGCTCCTGGGGGACGGAGAGCCGCGACTACCACGTGTGCGTGGAGGTGCCGCCGGGCGACCCCGGCCGCCAGCTGCGCGCGGGCTGGGTCCGGGTGGTGCTGCCCGGTGAGGGCGGCGCCCAGGAGCAGGTCCTCGCCTCCGGGAACATCCTCGCCGAGTGGACGTCGGACGAGGCCAGGGTCACCGGGATCAACCCCCGGGTGGCCCACTACACCGGCCAGGTCGAACTGGCCCAGGCGATCCAGGACGGGCTGGACGCCCGTCGCGAGGGGGACGACGCGACCGCCACCACCAGGCTGGGCCGTGCTGTCGCTCTCGCACACGAGTCGGGGAACGAGGAGACCGCGAGGCTCCTCGACCGCGTGGTCGACGTCGTCGACGCGGCCACCGGGACGGTCCGGCTCAGGACCAGTGTCGACAAGGTCGACGAGATGACCCTCGACACCAACTCGACCCGGACCGTTCGGACCCGACCCGACCCGGGCGGACCGGGACCCGGCGGCGCCCCCGGACCCGGGTAGGAGGGACCATGCCGCGTTGCCCATCGGGGCACCACACCACGGCCGACGACTTCTGCGACACCTGCGGACTACGCTTCCGGACACCGTCCGTACCGACCCCCGCCCACCCCCCGACCCCGCCCGTACCCCTCCGGACACCCCCCAGGCCCCGACCGGCGACCAGGGGAGGCCCCTGCCCGCAGTGCGGCACCTCCCGGGCGGGCCGCTTCTGTGAGGAGTGCGGCTACGACTTCGCCTCCCAGTCCGGGAGCCACCACCGGCGCGGCTCCACACGCGACGGCGCGGTCCCGGGCTCGCGCTGGCGTGCCGTGGTCGCGGCCGATCCCGCCTACTACCAGTACATGGTCAACCAGGGCCTGCTCGACCCGAACCGGATCGTCTTCCCCGCGGGGGGAAGACCGCGCCGGGTGAGTCTCCAGGGCGACCGCGTGCACGTCGGACGGCACAGCAGGTCGAGGGGGTTCACCCCGGAGATCGACCTCGGCGGGCCCGGGGGAGACCCCGCGATCTCGCACATCCACGCGATCCTGCTGGCCCGCCCCGGTGACACCTGGTCGCTCCTCGACCCCGGGTCGACCAACGGGACCACCATCAACGGGACGGCCAACCCCATCCCCCACCACGTGGAGGTCCCCCTGAATGACAGCGACCGGATCTACGTCGGCGCATGGACCGTCATCATCATCCAGAAGGGGTGAACCCCGTTGATGCCCCCCGAATCCGAGCACGACCCCACGCCCGCACCGGCCCCCGGACGACGGACCCGGGCCTGGTGGCCGCGCGTGCGCGTGTCGGCGCGGACCACCCCAGCCCGGGTGTGGGCCTTGACGTTGCTGTGCGTGGTCACCGTCGCCGGTCTGTTCGGCTCCGCGTCTGTGACCCTCAACCAGGCCCGTGAGGGCCTGGCCGTCCTGGGCGACGGTGCCGGACAACAGGCCCTGAACACCACGGGCCTCTACCTGAACCTGGCCGCCATGGACGCCAGCGTGGCGGACATGCTGCTCATGGGCACGGACCGCGACCTCGGTTCCGGGCGCGAGGCCGCACAGCGTCGTTACGACCTCAACCGGGAGAGGGCCGACGAGGTCCTCCTGGAGGTGGTCTCCCTGACAGGGGGCGAGGACCCGCGTGAGGGGGCCGTCGAGGAGCACACGGGCGACGACGCGGGCGAGGGAGCCGCTGACAACGGGCAGAGGAACGTCCACGCGCTCCTCAGCAACCTCGGCGCCTACCACCAGGAGGCCGAGCGGGCGCTCCAGGCCAACGACGCCGCGGGGGCCCCGCCGGGCGAGGTGGATCCCGAAGCGCTCGCGGCGTACCGGGACGCCACCCGGCTGATGCACACCGAACTGTTGCCCAAGGCCTTCAACCTGGGGCTGGAGTCGTCGGCGATCGTGCGCGAGAGCCACGAGGAGGGTCGGCTGACGGTGACGTCCGGGCGCGCGTGGGTCGGCGCCGCCGGTGCGGTGACGGTGGGGTCGCTCCTGGCCCTCCAGCTCTACCTGCGGGTGCGCTTCCGTCGCCGGTTCAACGTCGCCCTGCTGGTGGCGACGGCCGGTGCGGCGATGCTGACCACCGGGGTCGTTCTGGCACTGGGGGGCAGCGAGGGGCATGAGGTGGCCGCCAAGGAGGACGGGTTGGACCCGGCCATGGCGCTCTCCCGGGCCGGGGCGATCGCCACCGACATGCAGGCCGACCAGAGCCGGTACCTGATCGACGACGAGAGGGCCGACACCTACCAACAGGTGTACCTGGAACGGGCCCAGCAGGTGCTGTTCCGCAACGTCCGCACGTTGCCGAACTACTACGAGGCGGTCGGGGAGATCCCGGGCGCCTATCCGGCGCTGCCCGGGCCTCGCGGGTCCGACAAGGACGATCCGGAGGGAGACCCCGGCACCCTCGGTTATCTGGGGAGGAACGCCCAGGAGGCGCTGTTGGAGGGCGAAGAGGACTCCCTCGGGAGGGTGCTCACCACCTTCGTCGCGGTCCAGGAGGCGGACGAGCGCATGCGCGCCGCCGCGGCCGAAGGCGACGCGGCGGGGGCCATCGGTATCCGCATGGAGGTGGCGGACACCGAGGACGGCCTGTTCCGCCAGCACGAGGACGCCCTGGACACCCTGGCCGAGACGCACAGGAACGAGTACGAGGAGGGCATTCGCAAGGGCCAGGCGCTCCTGTCCCCGTGGACCTGGGGGCTTCCCCTCGGCACTCTGGCGCTGTTCGCCCTGGTCGTGGCGGGGGTCCGACCCCGATTGGCGGAGTACCGGTGAGCCCGGCGGGCGCGGGACCGTCCGTGCGCGAGGAAGCCCCCCGAGAGAGGAACGGGACCATGTGGTTGCGAGGAGGCCGGGGCAGGGCCGTGGCGGCTCTGTCCGGCGTGGCGATCCTGGCGCTGACCGCCTGCTCGGCGGCGGGGGGAGGGGAGCCGACCGTGGAGTCCCTGCTCGACAAGGAGTCGGTCACGATCGGGGTCAAGGCCGACCAGCCCGGGGTGGGGTTGGAGGGCGAGAGCGGGGAGTTCCAGGGGTTCGACGTGGACGTGGCGAACCACATCGCCGAGGAACTGGGGATCAGCGACGTCGACTTCGTGCCCATCACCTCCGACGTGCGTGAGAAGAGACTGAGGGAGGGGCAGGTGGACATGGTCGTGGCGACCTACTCCATCACCCCCGCGCGCGGTACCCAGGTGACCTTCGCGGGCCCCTACTACGTGGCCAAACAGGACATCCTTGTGCGGAAGGGGGACCAGAGCGTGCGGGGGGTGGCCGATCTGGAGGGAAAGGTGATCTGTCAGGGAGACGGTTCCAACTCCGCGATCCGGGTCCAGGAGGAGTTCGACGTCGCTGTGGAGAAGGTCAAGAAGCCGAGGACCTACAGCGACTGCGTCGACCAGCTCAGGGACGGCGAGATCGACGCGGTGTCCACGGACGACCTGATCCTCGCCGGGTTCCTGGACGAGGACCCCGACGCGTTCCAGTTCGTGAACAGCCCGTTCACCGAGGAGAGGTACGGGGTGGGCCTGCCCAAGGGCGACGTGGCGGGCTGCGAGGCCGTGAACAGGGCGATCGACGGGATGTTCCAGAGCGGAGCGGCCGAGGCGAGCCTGGACAAGTGGTTCGGCGACACCGACCTGGACCTGGTCATGTCCGTGCCCCAGTTCGAGGGCTGCGACAAGGAGGGCGGCCGCCCGGAGGAGTGACGGGTGGGGAGGATCGTGCCGAGTGGCCCGAAGGGGGACGTTTGCCGGATACTGAACCCCGTACGGGACTTTGGGGGCAGAGAAGAGGAGTGGTCCGTTGACCATCGTCGAGTTCCTGAACGCGCGCCTGGACGAGGACGAACGCGCGTCCAGGGCCGTTCCCGTGGGCTCACGCGGCCGCGAACGGGCGCTGGCCGAGGTCGCGGCCAAACGCGGGATCGTCCGGGGCTACACCGAGGCGCACGACGCGAGCATGCGTATCGTCGACCCCTCCGCCCCGGTGCCGAACGTCGGCGGTGACCCCTGGTCCGAGCTGCTGGCCTGGCGGCTCGCGGTGAAGTACCTGGCCTCCGTGTACCGGGGCCACCCCGCGTACGACCGGAGCTGGGAGGAGTGACCGCCTAGGCGGGCTCGGGGAGGTCGAGGAGCCGTTCCACGGTCTGGAGCAGGTCCCGTCCCTCGACGTCGGGGCGGGGGAAGACGGACGGGAAGCGCCCCTCCAGGTGGGCCGTCCACCCAGTCACGAGTCCGGCCCGGCGGCCCCCCGCCGCGTCCCAGCCGTGCGCCGTGACCAGTCCCAGCCGCTCCGGGGGCACCTCCAGTTCCCGGGCGGCCGCGAGGTAGGGCTCGCGGGCCGGTTTCCACGCCGACGTGCCCCCGACCCCGGCGAGTGGTTCCAGCGCGAGCCCGGAGCGTTCGAGCAGCGGGCGGAGCCGTCCGTCGTCGCCGTGGCCGAGCACCGCCGTCCGGACGCCCCGTTCGTGGGCGGCCGAGAGCGCCGTCGCAGCCTCGGGCCGGGGGTCGAGGCGGCCGAGCCCGTCGATGATCACGTCCTCGGCGGCCGGGGCGATCTGGTGTCCGGTGATGTCCCTCAGGGAGCCCCGCGCCACGTCCTCGAAGGTCCGCTCGCCACCCAGCAGGGACAGCGCGAACGCGTCCCTCAGAAGGTGGTCGCACCAGCGGGTCATGAGCACCCGGGGGATGCCCGCCTCGCGGAAGCGCCACTCCAGCGGTCCGAGGGGGAAGAGGGTGTCGAGGGCGTCGAGGACGAGGGCGGCGGGGCGGACGGGGGCGTGCGCGTGAGGGGGCATGCGGTGCGCTCCATCTCGGAGGGGGCTGGCGATGCGTACCTACCCCGCCGCCGGGCTCAGAAGACGGCGTAACCGGAGATCTCGTCCTCCAGGTGGGGTGGCAGCTGGGCGCGGATCAGCGCGTCCGGCAACGAGACGAACGGGGCGGATTCCCGCGCGGCCACCAGGGCGTCGGCGTGCTCGGAAGTGAGGCCCGGCAGTCCGGCGATCGCCTCGGCGGGCGCGCGGTTGAGGTCGACGAGCCCCCCGTCGTCGTAGCCGGTGCGCAGGTCGGGTCGGCCGATCCCCAGTTCACGCGCCAGGGCGGGGTCGTCCACGAGCAGGGCGCGGGCCTCCTCGCGGCGCAGCGCGCGGTCGGCGGCCATCGCGCGGAGTTCCGCGTTGCCCTGGTGCGCGCGGCTCCCGGACGCGGAGGCGGGGGCCGGGCCGTTGGACGCGGGCCCGTCCGGTTCGCCGCGCAGTCTCCGGTTGCGCTTGGAGTTCAGGTTGTAGACGTCGTGGAACAGGTAGGCCGTGGCGGAGAGGGTGTAGACGACGAGGACGCCCAGGCTGACGTTCTCCAGGAGGCTGTCCTCCGCGCTGCCGCCGAAGACGAACAGGAGGGGCAGGCAGACCACCGCGAGGATTCCCGCCACGGCGGACCTGTGGCGGATCGCGACGTAGCCGAAGGCGAACACGCTGAGTCCGCCGCAGGAGAGCAGGTTCGTGAGGAGGAAGCCGATCCCGCCGGGCCTGATGTCGCTCGCGGGCTTCGCGGGCGGCTGCGGCGGAGGCGGTCCGGGCGGTGCGTGGTGCGGCGGATACGGAGGCAGACGTCGCTCTCCGTGATCGCCGTGGTTCTGTCGGGGGTCGTAGCCACCAGGGGACCACCCGGGGCCAGGGGATGTGTTCGACATCGTCCCAGCTTATGTCGTTCCTCCCCCGCCGCGATGTGCAGGGGTTTCGTGAAGGAACGCGGAGTACCTCCGCCGAGGGTCAGTGGGCGGCGTTGAGCTGCGGAATCTGCTCCGCCGCCCACGGGCTGATCACCCAGGGTGTGCGGTCGGCCAGCGTGACCACGTCCGGCCAGGCCGCCCAGGTGAACTCCGCGACCTCGTTCGCGTCGGGGGCGGGAGTGTCCTCGGTCCGGGCCCAGAAGACCGGACAGAACTCGTTCTCCACGATCCCCTCGGCCGACACCGCGCGGTACCGGAAGTCCGGGAGCGCCTCGGTGACCTCCGTCAGCTCGATCCCCAGTTCCTGGCGGACCCTGCGGCGCACCGCCTCCTCCATGGACTCCCCGGGGGCGGGATGGCCGCAGCACGCGTTGGTCCACACGCCGGGCCAGGTGGTCTTGCCGAGGGCGCGGCGAGTGAGCAGCACCCGACCCTCCGGGTCCCGTACGTAGCAGGAGAAGGCCAGGTGGAGCGGGGTGTCCTCGGTGTGGACGACGGCCTTGTCGGCCACACCCACCGGCTCGTGGGCCTCGTCCAGCAGGACCACGAACTCGCGCTCCGCGCCGTCCTCGGCGGGCGTCTGCTGGCTCACGGATCTCCCCCTGCCCGTGGAGCCGCCGGCTCCACGCGTCGATTCCCAGTGCTGACTCACCTCCCATGGTCGCCGCTCCCCGGACCCCTTCGCACCCGACCGTCCGGTCCCGGAGTGCGCATAGGGTTCCTGATGGCCCGGCAGGAGGCCACCAGGATCAGCGGCGGGATGCAGTGGTGACGGAAACGGTGACGCGGACCACGGTCGACGGGATCGACCCGGACAGGCTTCGGGTGTGCCTGGAGGTGTTGGCGGAGGCGGAGGGCCTGCCCGCCGACCACGACGACTCCATGGCCCTCCAACGGGGCACCGCACGACTGTTCAAGGCGCTGAAGGAGCGGCGGCGCAGGGAGCGCAACGCCGCCCGCAGGGCCCACGACGAGGCCGTCTTCGCCGCCACCGCCACGGCCGCCCCCGACCGGATCGACGACGAGACCAACGGGCGCGCGCTGACCAGCCGCGCCCTGGCCGCCGGTGAGGACGGCGCGGCGGAGCCCGGGCGACAGCTCGCCGGGGTGCTGCGCAAGGCCCGCCCCTGTTACGTGTGCAAGCAGAAGTACGAGGAGGTCGACGCCTTCTACCACCAGCTCTGTCCGGAGTGCGCCGTCTTCAACAGGCAGCGCCGCGAGGCCCGCACCGACCTGACCGGGCGGCGGGCCCTGCTCACCGGGGGCCGCGCCAAGATCGGCATGTACATCGCGCTGCGGCTCCTGCGCGACGGCGCCCACACCACCGTCACCACGCGCTTCCCCAACGACGCCGTGCGCCGCTTCGCCGCGATGCCCGACAGCGACCAGTGGCTGCACCGGCTGCGGGTGGTCGGCATCGACCTGCGCGACCCCGGCCAGGTGGTGCGGCTGGCCGACTCGGTGGCCGAACAGGGGCCGCTGGACATCCTCATCAACAACGCCGCGCAGACCGTGCGCCGCTCACCGGGCTCCTACGCCCCGCTGATCGCCGCCGAGGCCCAGCCGCTGACCGGGGAGGGCCTGCCGGAACCCCTGGTGCTCGGCGGGGTCCGCCCCCGTGAGCTGGAGGGCGCCACCGAGTCCGAGGTGGCCGAGGTTCCACCGCACACGCTGACCCCGGAGATGCTCACGTCCCTGGCGCTGACCACCGGAGCGGCGCACCCGGACCGGGCGCACCAGGCCGGGGCGATCGACGCGGGCGGCCTCGTGCCGGACCTGGCACCGGTCAACAGCTGGACCCAGCGGATCGGCGGGGTCGACCCCGTGGAGATGCTGGAGGTGCAGCTGTGCAACGTGAGCGCGCCCTTCCTGCTGGTGGACCGGCTGCGCCCGGCGATGGCCGCCTCCTCCGCGCGGCGCGCGTACATCGTCAACGTGTCCGCGATGGAGGGCGTGTTCGGTCGCGGGTACAAGGGCCCCGGCCACCCGCACACCAACATGGCCAAGGCCTCGCTGAACATGCTCACCCGGACCAGCGCCAAGGAGATGCTGGAGACCGACGGCATCCTCATGACCAGTGTGGACACCGGGTGGATCACCGACGAGCGGCCGCACCCGGACCGCGTGCGGATCGCCGCCGAAGGGTTCCACGCGCCCCTCGACCTGGAGGACGGCGCGGCCCGCGTGTACGACCCCATCGTGCGGGGGGAGCTCGGGGAGGACCTGCACGGCTGCTTCCTCAAGGACTACCGGCCCTCGAACTGGTAGCCGACCGCCCCGGGGGCCTCAGGGCGTGAGGACCAGGCGGACCGGTGCGCCGGTCCGCCTCTCCAGCCGGTCGACCGCCTGGGGCGCCTCCTCCAGGGGGAACGTCCCGCTGACGGAGCGGCTGAACTCCAGGCGGCCCGCCCGGACCAGGTCCACCAACTGCACCACGTGTTCCGGTTCCGACCCGTAGTGGCCGAGGACCTGCTGACGCAGGTAGCTGAACCGGGTGCCGTCGCGCACCTCCAACGGCTTGTCGGTCAGCCCGACCAGCACCAGGCGCCCGTGCTCACCGAGGACCTGGACGGCCTGCTCGCGCACGATCGGCACGCCCGCGAAGTCGAAGGCGACGTCCAGTCCCCGCCCGTGGGTGAGCTGGCCGATCCGGGTGAGGAAGTCCGGTGTCGTGGAGTCCAGGGCCACGTCCGCCCCGTAGTCCAGCGCGCGGGCACGCGCCCGCTCGTCGGGGTCGGCGGCGATGATCGGGGCGGCGCCCACCATGCGCAGGAGCTGGACCGCGTGCGCGCCCAGCCCGCCCACCCCCCACACGGCCACGGCCTCCGCCGGGCGCACGTCGCCGGTGGCGGTCACGGCGGCCCAGGGCGTGGAGACGGCGTCGGGGATGATCGCGGCCTGCTCGAAGGGCAGTCCGTCCGGGATGGGCACCAGGGTGGACTCGCTGGCCAGCGCGTACTCGGCCCACCCACCGTCGTAGTCCACGCCCCGGGTGAGCAACCGGCCGTGCCGGTCGTGCTCTCCGGCCTGGAGCGCCACCCGGTCCCCGACCCCGACGTCGAACACCTCCGGGCCCAGCTCCTCGACCACCCCGGCCACCTCGTGTCCCAGGGTGACGGTGTCGCCCCGGAGGTGGAGGGGGGTCAGGGAGCCGTCGACGAGGTGGGCGTCGGACAGGCACACACCCGCCGCCCGGACCCGGACGAGGACCTGGCCGGGGCCCGGCGCGGGGCGGGGGACGTCGGTGACCGTGAGGGTCCGGTCGGTGATGTTCAGCCGGGCCGCGCGCATGGTGGCCATAGGTCGTTCCTCGCAGTCGTGTCGCAGGTGCCCATTTCCTCACCGATCATCACGGTTGGTGTGGGTGTGCCCGCGGGGGCGACACGGACCTCACGGGTCAGAACCCGCTCACTTTTTCGTCAAGCGGGCGGGGCCCTCAGTCCATCAGCCCGCTGCGGTACGCCCAGGCGGCGACCTCCACCCGGTTGCGGGCGCCGAGCTTCTCCTGGACGCGGGCCAGGTGCGTCTTGACCGTGCTCACCGTGACGTGCAGCTCCGCCGCGACCTCGGTGTTGGTGAGGCCCCGCGCGACGGTGCGCACGATGTCCAGCTCGCGCGCGGTCAACCCGCCCTCGGTGTGGTCCCTCCGGGGCGCCCGGGCCGTCGAGAAGTGCTGGAGCAGGCGCACGGTGATCTGCGGTGAGACCATGGCGTCGCCCCGCGCAGCGGCCCGCACGGCCTCGATCAGGAGCGCCGGGCCCGCGTCCTTGAGCAGGAACCCCACCGCGCCTCCGGTCAGCGCGGCGTGCACGTACTCGTCGAGGTCGAAGGTGGTCACCACGACCACCCGGAGCGGGTCGGCCACGCCCGGACCGGCCAGCCGACGGGTGGCCTCCAGCCCGTCGATCCCCGGCATCCGGATGTCCATGAGCACCACGTCCGGGCGCAGCTCCTCAGCGAGCCGGACCGCCGTCAGCCCGTCACCGGCCTCCCCGACCACCGTGATCCCGTCCTCGGCGTCGAGCATGTAGCGGAAACCCGTCCGGACCATCTGCTGGTCGTCGGCGAGCAGCACCCGAATCGTCGTCCCCGTCGTCGTCCCTGTCGTCAACCCCGGTCTTCCCCTCCGCGCTGGGCGGGGATGGTTCCCCGCACCGTCCAACCCTGCCCCACGCCGTCGGGTCCCGCGGTCAGGTCACCGCCGAGGAGGCGGGCGCGCTCGGCCATGCCCACCAGCCCGTGCCCGCCGCCCACGGGGATGCCCGCGCCCCGGCCGTCGTCCTGGACGCGCAGCTCCACCTCGCGCTCCTGGGCCGTCACGACCACGCTCACCCGGGTGGCGCCCCGGGCGTAGCGCAGCGCGTTGGTCACCGACTCCTGGGCGATCCGCAGCACCGCCGTGCCCACCTCCGGAGGCAGCTCCGCGACCGGCCCCGACACGTGCACGGCCACCTCGGGCCGCCCGGGCGCGGCCGGGGCGGCGAGCGCGTCCAGGCCCTCGGCGGGGCCGGGAGCCAGCGGGGCCTCGCCCGGGTCCCGCAGGCGGGTGACCATCCCCCGCATCGACTCCAGGGCCCGGGTGCCCGCCGCCTCGATCTCCGGCAGGGCCGCCCGCACCGCCCCCGGGTCGCGTTCCGCGATGTGCCGCAGGGCCTGGGTCTGCACCACGATCCCGGTGACCTCGTGGGCCACCACGTCGTGCAGGTCGCGGGCGATGGCCAGCCGCTCCGCCGCGCGGACCCGCTCCACGTCGGCGGTGCGCTCGGCCCGGCGCCAGCGCAGGTACAGGCCGGGGGCCAGCCCGGCCACGACCGCGAGCAACGGGGTGGACGGGCCGAGGTCGAAGGGCTCACGCAGGTAGTCGGAGTAGGTGGCGCCGAAGGTCATGAGCACGGCCACGGCGATCTGCCAGCCCCGGCAGCGGTACGCGGCCAGGCCCAGGAGCACGAGCATCCCCACGCCCTCGGACATGGTGATCGGGTAGCCGAAGATTCCCTTGGGCAGCGGCCAGAGCAGCACCGACACGACCGTCACGGCCGTGGGCCCGGCCACTGCGGCGGCCAGGGTCGCGAGGGGGCCGGCCGAGGGCCGCGCGACCAGGGCGACGAGGAGCACGCACAGCGCCCCGGAGACGCAGCCCGCGAAGTCCATCGCGGAGGAGGGCGGGCCGGGCCAGTCCGGGTGGGTGGAGATATCCGCCGCCATCCGCACGTCGATGGCCCACAGCAGGAGCGTCCCCGCCGTCAGGGCGAACGCCACAAGATGGGGAAGCGCCCGCGACCGACCGTCAACGGTGGCGACGAGCCTGGTCAGAGCCGAGATGTGGAGCATGCCGACCAGGTTAGGCCGTGGTCCGGCGGCCGTGCATCGGTCAAAGGAACGACGCTCGGCGGGGGTGGGAGCGGGGAGGGGCCGAAAGGCTGACCCCGGGCCCGTCGGGGTTCGGCTCTTCGGTCGATGTGCGGCGACGGACCGCCGGGCGACGCTGGTTCCGTGACCCAGAGGAGGAACCAGTGACCATCGCATCGACCCCGGCCGGAGTCCCGGCCACCGCACCGCCGCCAGGGGGGACGCCCACGGGCGTTCCCGGACGCCGGATGCCGCTCCTGGACGTGACCCGCGCGCTGGCGATGATCGGCGTGGTGGCGATGAACGTGACCGTCGTCGTCTTCCCCGCCGAGCGCGCCGGGGTGATCGAGCAGAGCACGCTCGCCTCGGTCGTCGACGGGGCGTTGGGCCTGTTGATGTCCGGCAAGGCCCGCGCGCTGCTCATGGTGCTGCTGGGCGTCGGCGCCGTCCTGGCGTGGCGGGCCGCGACCCGGCGCGGGGGACGCCCGATGAGCGTCATGGTGCGGCGCTACGTGTTCCTGGGACTGCTCTTCGGGGTGCCCCACCTGCTGGTGTTCTCCGGCGACATCCTCGTCCACTACTCGCTGGCCGCGCTGTTGCTCGCTCCGCTGATGCCGTTCCTGCTGGCGGGGCGGGGGACTCGGCCGCTGTGGTTCGCGGTGGCGCTGTTCGTCACCGCCCCGGTCATCGAGTACGCCCTCGGCACGGTGATCCCGGGCCACGAAATGAGCATCCTGGTCACCCTCGTCCCGCAGACCCTCGGGTTCTTCTGCGTGGGCGTGTGGCTGGCCCGCAGGCCCGAGTTGGCCCCGGAGCACGAGGGCCAGCCCACCCGGCTCCCGGTGCGCATGGTGGGCGCGGGGCTGGTGGGGGAGCTGCTCGGTCTGCTGTTCCTGTTCGGCTCGGACCTGTTCTTCCCCATGGAGTTCGACGCCGACGGCGTCCCCGTGATGAACGCGGACGGCATGCCGGTGATCCACCCCGGCTCCGACATGATGACCTCCTTCGGGGCGGCCCTCAGTGGCCTGGGCGGCGCCCTGATCTACCTGGGCCTGGTGTGGTGGCTGGTCGCGCGTGGTCGGACGGCGGGGCGCGCCCTGGGCGCCCTGGCCCCGCTGGGGCGGATGACGCTCACCGTCTACCTGGGCAGCACCACTGTGTTCCTGCTGACCATGAAGCCGTTCGAGGGCGAGATCCCGCTCCTGGCGCAGTACGGGGTCGCCGCCGTCTACTTCGTGGTGATGGCCCTGTTCGCCCGCTGGTGGCTGGGGCGCTTCAGGCTGGGGCCGGTGGAGTGGATCTGGCGCAGCCTGACCTACCTGCGTCCCATGCCGATGCGCCGTGCTCCGGAGGCGGTCACCGCCTCCTCCCCGGTCGCCGACCCGCAGGACGCGCGCCACGGCGGGACCGTGCCCGAGTCACCCGGCCCCACGGAGACCGTTCCGGGCGCCACCCGGCCCACGGACTCCCGCTCCGGAGCCCCTGACGCCACCGGAGTCCGCGACGCCGCCGGAATCGGAGCCCGCGACGCCACGGACCCGGGCGGGGCCTCCTCCCCCTGACCGGGAGCCGGGAGGCGGCCCGGGGCGGGGCGTCCGTTCGCGGGGGCGGTGCCCTCACTTCGACGGGCCCGGGGGGGGGGGGGGGGGGGGGGGGGGGGGG
>NZ_CBDRIY010000065.1:0-22349 GCF_965344335.1 Nocardiopsis eucommiae | reverse complement strand
CCCCCCCCCCCCCCCCCCCCCCCCCCCCCTCTTTGTCATGTCCGTGCAGTTCATGACATGTGTGGACAGAGCCGACAGGGTGTGGGCACGTCCCGGTGACGCTTGGTCTTTTTCACGCCAGCGGCGCCGTACCGCGTGTTAAGGATGGTCCGTCCTCTGTCGAGAACCCCCCGGGGAGCCTCCTTGTCCACACTGTTCGTCGCCCTCGCCGTCCTGGCCGCCATGGTCGGAGGCGCCGCCCTGGTCGCCTGGCGCTTCCGGCTCGCCGGGTCCTTCGCGGAGGGGGCGGTGGGTGTCGTCATCGCGCCGTGCGTGCTGTCCCTGTACCTCGTGGCGGCCGCGATGGCCGTGGTCATCGGCTGGGAGGACTACAAGTCGGCCGAGGACGACATGATCTCCGAGGCCGGGGCGGCCCAGGCCCTGTACTGGAGCAGCACGGCGTTCCCCGGGGAGGAGGGCGAGGCCGTCCGCGGCCACCTGCGCACCTACCTCACGACGGTGGTGGAGGACGACTGGCCGCTGATGGAGACCAAGGGTGAGCTCAGCCCCGGCGGTGACGACGACCTCGCCCTGCTGGCGGCCTCGGTGCGGGGCCTGTCGGTGTCCGACACCGGCGACGGTCTGGACCGGCTGACCGCCCGTCAGGAGGTCACCAAGCTCAGCGACGCGCGCAGCCAGCGCGCCGACGCGGCGGGGGACCAGATCCCGGCGGCCCTGCTGTTCGTGTCGGCCCTGTCGGCCGTGATCATCGCCGTCCTGCCGTTCGCCATGATCAGGAAGGGGTCCGGGGTGGCCTACTTCTGGTCGTCGGTGAACCTGGTGTTCGTGTTCGGCACCATCGTCGTGCTGCTGTACATGGGCAACCCGTACAACGGTGTGCTGGCCAACGACGCGGGGACGATGGAGGAGGCCCTGGCGGGGTTCGACCGGTCCGACGCCACACTGGAGCTTCCCTAGCCGAGGCGGCCCGTCCCGCCGGAGGTCCCGGCGGGACGGGCCGCGCCTCAGTCGGACAGGGTCGCCGCGGCACGGCCGCCGACGACGGAGGCGCCCGCCGCGACGATCGCGACGACCACCATCGTTCGCAGCGGGGTGAAGGCCGAGGAGGCCGTCGACGTGCCGGGCGGACCCGCGTCCGCCAGGAGTACCTGTTCGTGGGGCGAGGACTCGGCGGGCGACGGGGAGGCCGGGGCCTCCGGACGCTCCTGGGCCGAAACGGGCGCGGAGACCTCCGCCGGGGTCTCCGGCGAGGGTCGGGCGGGCGCGGTCGGTTCGGCCAGGGCCGGGGCCGCCTCGGGCACCGTCCGCTCGTGCGGTGGTGCGGGCTCCTCCACAGGAGGCGGCGGCGCGGGTGGTGGGACCGGCGGGGCCGGTGGAGCCGGTGGAGCCGGCGGGGGCTGGGGGCACGTCGGCGCCTGACCCGTGTGGACGACCACGCGGACACCGTTGGCGCACACCAGGACGTGCGACCCGGGTCGGACGTCGACGTGGGCGCCCGGGGTGTCCACCTGGGTCCCGTTCGGTCCCACGTCCACCTGGGAGGTGCCGTCGTCGACGCGTACCCCTGACGGCCCGACCCGCACGGAAGGGTCGGCCGGTTCGGCGAAGGCTGGAGCGGGCCCGCAGGTGAGCACGAACGCGCCCGCCGCGAGGGCGAGGAGCGCCCAGGCCCGCCGGTGGGTTCCGGAGGGTCTTCTTCGCGGATGGCTGGGTCGGGGTGGAGCCGGGTGTCGTGGGGGCGGTGAGACGTTCCGTGACCGCTCGTGTCGAGGTCTGTTCACACCGTGATGCTACGGGGTGGGGGCGCCACTCTAAGGTGGATTGCGGGCGCGGCCGTGCTAGCGGCAGCTGATGTACTTGTTGACGAAGGTCTTGTTCTGCTCGTCCACCTTCATCCGGCCCTGGACGTTGCCGACGGGGGAGAGGTTGGCCGTGAAGCTCCGGGTCTGACCCGCGCTGATGTTCAGGGTGGGGCCGTTTCGGGTGAGGCTGCCCAGCTGCGCGACGGAGAACCTGATGGTCAGCCGGGACCCGGTGGTCTTCTTGTAGGTGACCGTCGCGCTGCTGCACCCCGTGGTGCGCGTGGTCAGCGTCCCGTGCGTGATGGGGAGCGACTCGGTCGCGCGGGCCCCGACGCGGTCGGGGTCCTCGACGGTCGGGGCGTACTCGGGGTTCTCCTCCAGGAAGGCCTCCAGGCTCTCCACGTCCTCCCCGACCTCGTAGACGCCCTCGTCGGTGATGATGATCTCCTGGCTCTCGGTGCGGACCTGCCCCATCTCCGCGCTGGCGGTGCCGGGGACGAGCAGGACGGTGGCCGTGACCAGGGCGGTCAGCGCGGTGAGGCGGGAGGCGTTCTTCTGGCGGGGGGAAGCGTCGAGCACGTTGTCCTCCGGTGGTGGGATCGCGCGGGGGTGCTGTGAACCTACCAACCGGCGAGTCCGCCGACCATGGCCGTTCGTCCCCGTCACGGCGAGTGCAGGCGCAGTACCGCGTGCTCGGCCCACTCCGGCGGCCGGGTGAACCGGGAGACCACCGTCATCGTGAGGAAGGCCAGCGGGATGGTCCAGGCCGCCGGTTGGGCCAGCAGCACACCGACCCACCCCGGGGGCGCGCTGAACAGGATCGACCAACCCACCGCACCGGTCGCGGTGACACCGCCGACGATCAGCCCGGCGGCAGCCCCGGGCAGGGTCAACCGCCGCCACCAGATCCCCAGCACCAGCAGCGGGCAGAACGTGGACGCCGCCACCGTGAACGCCCACACGACCAGCACGTTGATGTCGATCATCTGCGCGGGCAGTGCCAGGAGCACCGCGACGCAGGCCCCGACGACCACGGCCAGCCGCAGCCGGGGCACGCTCCCCTGGAACAGGTCGTGGGACAGCCCCCCGGCCAGGGCCAGCAGGAGCCCCGAGGAGGTGGAGAGGAACGCCCCGAAGGCCCCCGCCGCGA
Source organism: Nocardiopsis eucommiae (assembly GCF_965344335.1). NCBI lineage: Bacteria > Bacillati > Actinomycetota > Actinomycetes > Streptosporangiales > Nocardiopsidaceae > Nocardiopsis > Nocardiopsis eucommiae. Next base: position 19,397 of record NZ_CBDRIY010000065.1, on the reverse strand, counting down.
CCAGCGCGGTCAGGATCGTGCCCACCGAACCGGGCACCGCCTCCGCGGGCAGCACCACCGCCACGGTGTCGGTGCCCTGGAGCATCACCAACTGCGGAGTGAGCACCCGCCCCAACAGCCCGTAGACCGTGGGGAACAGGTAGAACAGCCCCAACAGGGCGATCACGCCGACCGCGACCCGGCGGGCGATCCGCGCGGTCGGGCTCGTGTGGAACCGCATGATCACGTGCGGCAGGCCCATACAGCCGAGGGTGATGGCGAGCAGTGTCGACCACGTTTCGAACAACGGGTACCCGCCCACGTCCAGCAGCGGGGTGCTCCACCGCTCGCTGCCCAGCTCCGGCAGCCCGGCCGGGTGCGGGATGGTGGCGCCCTCCGGGAACACGTACTCCGTGCCCTGGTCGACCGAGTGCCACCCGGCGGCCAGCTCCAGCTCCCGGCCGTCCGGGGTGGTCACGGTGACCGCGTGGTCCAGGCTGAACTCCGTGGCCACGGTGAACTCCACGGGCGTGGTCTGCGGGAAGTGCGTGCCCCACTCCGGGTGCAGCGCCTCGGCGCGGGTCTCGGCGCCCGCATGCACCACCAGGAAGATCGCGGGCACGGCGAGGAAGGCCAGTTTCACGACGTAGTGGAAGGCCTGCACGTAGGTGGCCGAGCGCATCCCGCCCGCCGCGATCGACCCGCTCACCACCAGGCCCGCGAGCAGCACGCCCACCCAGTAGGGGGTCCCGCTGACCAGGCTCAGCACCACCCCGGCGCCCTTGAACTGCGGAACCAGGTACAGCAGCATGATCACCAGCACCACGCACCCGCAGAGCTTGCGCAGCCGGGGCGCGCCCAGCCGGTACTCGGCGAAGTCCGGCACGGTGAAGGCCCCCGAGCGGCGCATGGGCCCGGCGACCAGCGCCACCACGGCGACGTAGCCCGCGGTGAACCCCACCGCGTACCACATGGTGCCCAGCCCGTTCTTGAGCAGCAGCCCGGCCAGGCCCAGCATGGAGGCGGCGGACAGGTACTCACCGGCGATCGCGAGGGCGTTCCAGTTCGGTGACACGCGCCGGGAGGCCACCAGGAAGTCCGAGGTGGACCGGGCCGCCCGCACCCCGTACACCCCGATGACCAAGCTGGTCACCAGGACCAGGCCGATCGCGAGCACGGCCGTGGTCATGGCGTCCCGTCGGGTGCGGCGCGGTCGCCCTCGGCCCGGTCCTCCAGGCGTTCGGCCGCGCGCACGTGCCACAGGGCCAGCCCGAACAGCAGCGGGTACACCGCCACCGTCAGCAGCAGCCAGGAGACCGGGACCCCGACCAGGCGGATCCGGGTCAGCTCGGGGAGGAGGGCGAAGGCTCCGCTCAGCCCGAAGAGCACCACCGCCAGCAGCAGGACCGTGCGCACCGCCGTGCGCCGCTGGGCCCGGAAGAGCCGTCGGGCCGCCTCCGTGTCCACCGGCGCGGGCACCGGGATGAGGTGGTGCGCGGGGCGGTTGCCACGGGCCAGCGCTATGCGCGTCTGCGGGCTGGTGAGCTTCTCGCGGCGCGGGCTCACACGCCACCCCCGGCGGTCACGGCTGCTCCTTGACCGCTCCCGGAGGGCGGGCCGAACGGCCCAGCTGGTCGCGGCGGGCCGCCTCCATGAGCTGGGTCCGGAGCCGTCGGCTGTGGCGGCGGCTCACGGGCACGTCACCGGCCGGGGTCCCGGCCACCAGCCCGGAGGAGGAGGTCACCCGCAGGTCCCGCACCCACGGGATGGCGATCAGGAACCCCCGGTGCACGCGGATGAACCCGGCGGCTGCCCACACCTCCTCCAGGTACGACAGCGACAGGCGGATCAGGTGGGTGCCGTCCGCCGTGTGCAGCCGCACGTAGTCGCCCTGCGCCTCCACGAACTGCACGTCGTCGCGCTTGACGAAGACGGTCCTGCGTCCGGTGTCGATCTGCACCACGTGCAGGTCCTCCGCCGGGGAGGACGCGCCGCCGGACCCGCGCAGCTGGGCGATCCGCCCCACGGCCTCGGCCAGCCGCTCCGGCCGGATCGGCTTGAGCAGGTAGTCCACGGCGCCGATCCCGAAGGCCTCCACGGCGTGCGCCTCGGAGGCGGTCACGAACACGATCGACGGCGGCTCGGACATCACGCTCAGCACCCGCGCCACGTCCATGCCGTCCAGCCCGGGCATGAGGATGTCGAGGAAGGCGGCGTCGATGCTGGTCGTGCCGAGCAGGCGGACGGCGGTGGCGCCGTTGGAGGCCACCAGGACCTCCCCCACCTCCGGCATGTCACCCAACAGGGAGGCCATCTCCTGGCGGGTGGAGGACTCGTCCTCCACCACCAGCACGCGGAGTTCGGGCTTCACCGGACCACCACCCCGGGGGCGAACCTCGGAACGCGTACGGTCACCTTCGTCCCCTCTCCCAGCGCGGTCTCGATCACCAGACCGTACTCGGGTCCGTAGACCGCCCGCAGCCTCTGGTCGACGTTGGCGAGGCCCACGCCCCGCGACTCGGGGCCGGTGCCCGCCAGCAGGGCGCGTGCCAGTTCGGGGTGCATGCCCACCCCGTCGTCCTCGATCTCGATGACGCACAGGGGCCCCTCGCCGAACCCGGACACGCTGATGTGCCCGCTCCCCTCCTTGCGCTCCAGCCCGTGCCGGATCGCGTTCTCCACGATCGGCTGCACGACCAGGAAGGGGATGGCGACGGGCAGCACCTCGGGCGCCATCCGCACGGTGATGTCGAGACGGTCGTGGAAGCGGGCCCGCTGGAGTTCGAGGTAGGTCTGGGTGGCCTCCAACTCGTCGGAGACCGTGGCGTAGTCGCCCTTCTCCGAGAACCCGTACCGGAGGTAGTCCGCGAAGTCCGACAGCAGCTGGCGGGCCCGGTCCGGGTCGGTGCGCACCAGGGCGGCGATCACGGCGAGCGCGTTGTGCACGAAGTGCGGGGAGATCTGCGCGCGCAGGGTGCGCAGGTCCGCGGCGGCGATTCGGGCGCGGGCCCGGCGCAGGGCGGCGTGGTCCAGGGAGTCGGAGACCAGCGCGGCGGCCGCCTCCACGTCCGCCTCCACCGGGTGGCCCGAGGCGACGAGCGCGCCGGACAGCTCGTCGGCGACGGTCAGCGGGACGGCGCACACCGAGGCGCCGTCGGGCAGTCGGGTCCGGGCGCCGCCGCCGTACTCGAAGACCTGGGACAGCAGGGCTGTGACCTCGGCGGGGGCCGGGCACCTCCCATGGGAGGCGACCGTTCCGTCGAGGTCGGCGAGGAGCACCCCGTCCACCGCCAGGACCTCGCGCAGACGGCGGGCGGCCGAGTGCGCGCCGCGCCCGTGCAGGCCGTCCCGCAGGTCGACTCCCAGCGCGTGGACCTGGCGCATCAACGCGACGCTCGCCCTGCGTTCCGAGGACGTGGGGCGCCGGGAGGGGGAAAGCCGCGACAGCCACCGATAGGACACGGAACGATCCTATCCCCGCGAAATGTGTCGGCGATCACGTGCTGACCCTCACTCTTCCTCGTCGTTTCGGACCGTGCGCCGACGGTCGCGGACGGTGCACGGGAGGGGCCCGCCGCCCGGGGAGGCGGCGGGCCCGTCAACGGGGGACCGGCGACCTAGTGGCTGCTGGCCTTCTCCGCTCCCGCGCCGGTGAGGGCGCGGACCTGGAGCATCGCGAACTTGTCGAAGTCGCGCTCCTTGGACATCAGCGTTCCGACGATCGCGCAGACCAGGCTGATCGGCACCGACACCAGGGCCGGGTTGGGCAGCGGGAACCAGGCGAAGTCGACGTTCGGCATGAGCGCGGTCTCCGAACCCGAGACGACGGGCGAGAAGAACACCAGGCCCACGGCGCTGATCAGGCCGCCGTAGATGCCCGCGAGGGCCCCGGCCGTGTTGAAGCGCTTCCAGAACAGGCTGAGCAGCAGGGTCGGCAGGTTCGCGGAGGCGGCCATCGCGAACGCCAGCGAGACCAGGAAGGCCACGTTGAGGTTCTGCGCGAAGATCGCCAGCACGATCGCGACCACGCCGACGCCGATGGCCGCGAAGCGGGCCACCCGGACCTCCTCGGCGCCGGTCGCCTGACCCTTGCGGATGACCGAGTTGTAGAAGTCGTGGGCCAGCGAGGAGGACGAGGCGATGACCAGGCCCGCCACCGTCGACAGGATCGCGGCGAAGGCGGCGGAGGCGATGATGGCCAGCAGGACGGCGCCGACCATCTCACCACCGATGCGTTCACCCACCACCGAGGCGAGCTGTGGTGCGGCCGTGTTGCCCGCCGCGTCCTGCGTGGTGATCGCGTCGAAGCCCACCAGGGCGGCGGCGCCGAAGCCCAGGACCAGGGTCATCAGGTAGAAGGCGCCGATGAGGCCGATGCCCCAGTTGACGGACTTCCGCGCGCTCTGGGAGTCCGGAACCGTGTAGAAGCGGATCAGGATGTGCGGCAGGCCGGCGGTGCCCAGGACCAGCGCCAGACCGAGACTGATCAGGTCCAGCTTGTTCCACAGGGTCTGGAGGGCGTCACCCTCGACGACGACCCCGTACCGCTGGCCGGGTTCGAGGAACGCGGCGGCGTCGCCGTCGGCGGCCGCCTGGCTGGCGTTGGCGGCGTCGGTCATCAGGGCGCCCAGGTTGAAGCCGTACAGCGACAACGTGAGCAGGGTCAGCAGCGCGGCCCCGGCCATCAGGATGACGGCCTTGACGATCTGCACCCAGGTGGTGCCCTTCATACCTCCGAAGGCCACGTAGATCGTCATGAGCAGACCGATGACGACGATCCCGACGATCTTCGCGGTCGGGGCGTCCATGCCGAGGAAGGTCTGCCCCTCCTGGATGCCGAGGAGCAGGGCGATGAGCGCGCCCGCGCCGACCATCTGGGCGAGCAGGTAGAAGATCGAGACGACCACGGTGGAGACGGCGGCCGCGGTGCGCACCGGGCGCTGCTGCATCCGGTAGGAGAGGACGTCGCCCATGGTGTAGCGGCCGGAGTTGCGCAGCAGCTCCGCGACGAGCAGCAGGGCGACGAGCCAGGCCACGAGGAAGCCGATGGAGTAGAGGAAGCCGTCGTAGCCGAAGAGCGCGATCATGCCCGCGATGCCCAGGAAGGACGCGGCGGACATGTAGTCGCTGCCGATGGCCAGACCGTTCTGGAGCGGGGAGAAGCCGCGTCCGCCGGAGTGGAAGTCGGTGGCGGAGCGGGTGTTGCGGCTGGCCCAGACCGTGATGCCGAGTGTCGCGGCGATCATCAGGCCGAAGAGGACGAGGGTGACGATGCGGCTGCTCTCGCTGACCGCCTCCTGCGCGAGGATCATCGGCCGCCCTCCTGCTTCTCGTTCGGGGAACCGTTCTGGAGCTCCTCGCGCAGCTCGGTGGCGAGCGAGTCGAAGTTCCGGTTCGCGTACCTCGTGTACAGGATGGCGATCCCGAAGGTGGACACGAACTGGAGGATGCCGAAGACCAGGGCGACGTTGACGCTGCCGAACAGCACGGTGCCCATGACGTCACGGCCGAAGGCGGACATGAGGACGTAGAGCAGGTACCAGGCCATGAAGGCGATGCTCATGGGGAAGACGAAGCGGTACAGGCGTCTTTTGAGGTCGGCGAAGCGCGGGTCGCCGTGCATCGCGACGAAGGCCTCGTCCGTGATGGGTGCGTCGCCACCGCCGTTGCCGTCCGGTGGTGTCGGATCCTTCGTGGGGCTGTCGGGTGCCATGCTGTTCGTAACCTCCGGGGGGATGGCGGGGAAGGTGCCGCGTCTGGCCGCGTTCCCGCGGTCGGGGCGGGTTCGCCTGGAATGACCAGTCCTTGTGACGTGCGTTACCCAGCACTGTAAGGAGCGCCACCCGTCCTGAGCAGGGGGACGTGCCGGGGCGCGCGCCGAACGAGGACGAGGAGCGTCGAGCGGTCGCCCACCGTGCGACGAACGGTCGTCTGACGCGACGAACGGTCGACGGGCGGACCGCGCCCCGCCCCGCCTGGGGAGACGGCCCTCGGCCGACACGCCCCGCACGCGGCCGACGGCCCCGGCGGGAGGGCCCGCCGGGGCCGTCGGCTCGGTTCCCGTTCCTCGGACGGGAACGGGTCAGTCCGGGCGCCCGCGACCTCGTCGGGGCCGACGCGCCCTGCGCCCGTCGCGTCGGCGGTTGAGGTGGGCCGCGTGCACCAGGTACCGCTGGAACAGCGCCTCGGCCACCGGGTTGTGGTCGCGCACACGCATCAGCCAGTGCGGCATGACCCGCTCGTGCAGCCACAGGAAGCCGATGGTGAAGCCGAAGCTCAGCATGGCCTGCAACGCGAGGAAGGACGGCAGGGGCTCGCGCAGCGCGGGGCCGTCACCGATCACCCACGCCACCATGTGGGCGTCGAACAGTTGCGCGGCGGGGAACCCGACCAGCCAGTACAGGGCCAGGGGGGCCACCGCCCCGATCGGGAAGAACCCGCGCGCCAGCAGCACGCTGTACGCGGCGCCGAGCACGGCGAGCGGGAGGCCCAGGGCCAGACCGGCGGTGCCGGTCATGGCCAGGGGCAGACCCGCCGCCATCCCGACTCCCGTGGCGAACAGACCGGCGACCACGCCGATGGCGGCCCCCGGGAGCGCGACCTCCAGGTGGTTGGGCGGGGTGCCCCCCGGCCGGAGGGCGGAGGTGGCGGGCATCAGTCGACCACCACTCCGAAGGCGATCAGCGAGTAGAAGAGCGCCCCGAGGTAGAACACGGCGGCCAGCGCGATGATCGCGTTGGAGACGATCCCCGGACGGATCGGCTTGGGCAGGGCGATGTTGTTGACCAGCAGCAGCACCACGCAGTACGCGCCCATCGCGAAGGCCGACAGGAAGGCCAGCACGTCCAGGATCGCCGCCGGTCCGTCCGCCGGTCCGAACAGCAGGATGACGGTACCGAAGGCGATCAGTCCCCACAGGAACATCCCGTACAGCTTCGACATCCCGAACCGCTTGGCGCCCGGCACGAAGTTGTACGTCATGTCGGCCTGGCCGCGCGAGAAGGAGTCGAACAGGCCCAGGGTGGCGTTGATGCCGATCAGCGCGATGAAGAGGAAGAACACCGTGCCGAGGACGGGGCTCCCCGCCGCCGAGAAGGCACCGGCCATGGCGTCGAGCGAGGCCTCCCGGTCGCCGTCCCGGATCAGCTGCGCCACCTGCGGGTCGAACCGGGCCGCCGACTGCGCCAGCACGGTGAAGGAGATCGTGACCAGCATGGTGATGCCCCAGAACAGCACCAGGGCGTCGAAGGTCACCCAGCGGCGCCACCCCTTCCACTTCTCCATCTCCCTGGGGTCCGAGGTGTCGAACATGAAGCCGCGTGAGGGGATGGCCTCCTGGTCGCCGGCGTGCCGCAGGCCGCGGATCTGGGGGATGTGCGCGCCCATGCCCGCGCCCTTGTCGCGCAGGTGCAGGGTGTACCACATCTGCTGCATACCGGAGGGCCCGGCGAAGGCGATGGCACCGACGACGATCGGGAACCAGGCCGCAGACATGGCCTCCTCGGGGAAGTACCCGAACGCGAACATCCCGCTGATGGTGGAGGTGAGGTCGGACAGGTTGCCGACCATCGCCGCGACCACGGACGTCCCGACGACCAACAGGCCGATGCAGATGGAGAGCAGGTTCTCCAGCAGGTCGTAGATGACCTTGGCGAGGGTGAAGACCACGCCGACGAGGACCATCCCGGCCACCGCCGTGGCCTGCCAGGGTATGCCGGTCACCCGTTCGAAGGCGGAGGCGCCCGCCGAGAGGTGGCCCGGCCAGATGTACACCAGGATCGCGGTGAGGAAGAAGAACCACATCAGCGGCTTGAACACGCGCGCGGCGCCGTAGAAGATGCTCTCCCCGGTGGCCATCGCGTAGCGCGACATCTCCAGCATGACCACGGCCTGGAGGGAGACGCCGATCAGGAACAGCCAGCGGATCTCGGGGCCGAAGACCAGGACCAGGCGCGGCCACATGTAGGACTCGCCCATGCCCACGCCCAGGGCGACGAGGAACACCGTGGGGCCGAGGATGTGGATGGAGGGGGGAGCCTTCGGGAGCTCCCGGATGGGCATCGGCTCCAGCTTGCCCGCTCTCCAGTACCGCTCCTCCCGTACGGGGGCGCCCGCCTCCGCGGGGGTGTCGGAGGGCGCGTCGGCGGAGGCGGTGACCGGTTCGGCGGCGGGGCCGGTCTCGGAGGGGTGGGGCCCGCGCTGGGCCGGGACGTGGGGTCGCTGGGTCCCGGACGGCGCCGGGGGTTCTGAGGAGTCGGGTTCGGGGCGTGAGGAATCCAAGGCGGTACTCCGTGTGTGTGCGAATGCGAGTCGGTGGATCGCATGTCGCCCCCGGGTGTTGCGGCACCTCCCTGATCGTGGTGGACACGTGGCTGGGGGTCACCGTGGCAGGACGTGGCTGTCCCTGCGGTGACCAGGGGCCCGGCGGCCTTGCGGCGGCGGCTCCAGAGGCCGCCGGGCTGGTGTGGCTCGTGCGCCCTGTGTGGGGGCGCGTGGTGGGTGTCGGTCCTGTGTGGTGTGGGCCGAGCCGGGGCCGGTGGTACCGGCCGGGCACTCGGTCAGAGTAGTCCGGCGGCCCGGGCCCAGCGATACTTCGCTCCCAGAACCTTCACGGGCATCTCCGTCGTGTAGGGGTAGGCGACGATCCCGTGCTCGAACAACCGCTGGCTGGCCGCCTCGACCTCGGTGTCACCCGAGAGGGAGGCCACCACCGGCTTGTCGATCCCGGCGGCGCGGGCCTTGCTCACTACGTCGATCACGACGTCGGCGAAGACCAGCGGCGGGGTGACGATGGTGTGCCAGTAGCCGAGCACCAGGGAGTGGACGCGGGGGTCCTCCAGCCCGAGGCGGATCGTCTTCTCGTAGGTGGAGGGCGGTTCGCCGCCGGTGATGTCCACCGGGTTCCCGGCCGCCCCGAACGGCGGGATGAAGGCCCGGAAGGCCTCGTCCAGGTCCGGCGGGATCTCGTAGAGCGACATCCCGTTGTCGACCACCGCGTCGGAGAGCAGCACCCCCGAGCCGCCCGCACCCGTGATGATCACGATGTTCTCGCCCCCGGGCGCGGGCATGACCGGCAGGGCGCGGCCGTACTCCAGGAGTTCGGTCAGTCCGGGTGCGCGGACCACGCCCGCCTGGCGGAGGATGTCGTCGTAGACCTTGTCGTCCCCGGCCAGCGCGCCGGTGTGGGACCCGGCGGCGCGGGCCCCGGCGGAGGTCCGACCGGCCTTGAGCACCACCACGGGCTTCTTCGGGACCACCTCGCGGGCGGCGGCGACGAACGCCCGGCCGTCCTTGAGGTCCTCCAGGTGCATCGCGACGGCGTTGGTGTTCTCGTCCTGCCCGAAGAAGGTGAGCAGGTCGTCCTCGTCGATGTCGGCCTTGTTGCCCACGCCCACGATCGCGGACACGCCCGTCCGCGTGCTGCGGCTGTACCCGAGGATCGCCATGCCGATCCCGCCGGACTGCGAGGTGAGGGCCGTGCCCCCGGCGACGTCGTAGGGGGTGCAGAAGGTCGCGGACAGCTTCTCCGGCGTGTAGTAGTAGCCGTAGATGTTGGGCCCGAGGATACGGACCCCGTGTCTGCGCGCGACCGCGAGGACCTCGTCCTGGAGTTCGTGCTCGCCGGTCTCCGCGAATCCGGACGGGATGAGGATCGCGCCCGCCACCCCCTTGCGCCCGGCCTCCTCCAGAGCACCGGCCACGAACTTCGCGGGGATCGCGAAGACCGCCACGTCCACTTCGCCGGGCACGTCGGTGATCGACTTGTACGAGGTGAGGCCGTTGACCTCGGCGGACTTCGGGTTGACGGGGTGGATGTCGCCCCGATAACCGCCGTCCACGATGTTGCGGATCACGGAGTTGCCGATCTTGCCCGCCTCGTTGGAGGCGCCGATCACGGCGATGGAGCGCGGCTTGAAGATGCGCTCCATGGACGCCAGGATCTCCTCCCGCTCGAAGGTGCGGGGACCCTCGGCGGGCTCGAAGTCCAGGACGAACCGGAGGTCGGCGGCGATCGCCCCGGACGCGGAGGCGAACACGGGGTTGAGGTCGGCCTCGGCGATCTCCGGGAAGTCCGTGACGAGCTCGGACAGGCGCACCAGCAGGTCGGCCAGGGCGCCCCGGTCCACCGCCTCGGCGCCCCGGACCCCGTCCAGCACCTCGGCGGCCCTGATGTCGCCCACCTGGACGAGCGCCTCCTCCCGGGTGACCGGGGCCAGCCGGAAGGAGACGTCCTTGAGGACCTCCACCAGGACGCCGCCCAGGCCGAAGACCACGACCTTGCCGAACGTGGGATCGGTGGTGGCGCCGACCAGGACCTCCAGCCCGCCCTGGACCATCTGCTGGATCTGCACGCCGTCGACGCGGGCGTCGGGGTCGTGGGCGCGCGCGTTGGCGGTGACGCGTTCGTAGGCCGCGGCGACCTCCTCGGCGCTGTTCAGTCCGATCTCCACGCCGCCCGCGTCGGTCTTGTGCAGGATGTCGGGGGAGACGATCTTGGCGGCCACGGGGAGCCCGAGCTCGGTGGCCAGGGCGGCGGCCTCCTCGGCGCTGCGGGCCAGGGCCTCGCCGGGGACGGGGATGCCGTAGGCCTCCGCGAGGAGGCGGCCCTCGGGGGCGGTGAGCGCGGTCCGGCCCTCGGCGCGGGCCCGGTCGAGGACCTCGCGGACGGGGGAGGGGTCGCGGTCGGAACGTTCGGGGGTGAAGACGGCCATGCGCTCAGATCACTCCGTTCGATGCGAGCTCCGCCAGTTCCTCGGAGGTCAGGCCCAGCTCGTCGCGGTAGATGTCGGGGTTGTGCTCACCGAGCAGGGGGGACCGGCTGACGTCCACCGAGGAGTCGGAGAGGCGGATGGGCGAGGCCACGGTGTGGTAGCTGCCGCGCTCGGGGTGGTCGACCTCGGTGACCACGCCGTTCTCCCTCAGGGTGGGGTCCTCGATGATCTCCCGGGTGGACATGATCGGCCCGCAGGGGATGTTGTGCGCGTTGAGGGCGGAGAGCACGTCCCACTTGGGCAGCTCCCGGGACCACTCCTCGATCAGGGCGAAGGCCTTGTCGAGCCGGCCCAGCCGGGCCTCGGGGGTGGCCCACTCGGGGTCCTCGGCGAGCTCGGGGCGGCCGATGAGGCGGGCGATGGGCGCCCAGCCCGCGGGCTGGATGATCACGTACACGTAGTCGTTGGGTCCTCCGGGCGCGGTGCGCACGGCCCAGCCGGGCTGTCCGCCGCCGGAGGCGTTGCCGGAGCGGGGGACCTCGTCGGTGAAGTCGTCGTTGGGGTACTCGGAGAGGGGGCCGTGCGCGAGTCGTTGCTGGTCGCGCAGCTTGACCCGGCACAGGTTGAGCACCGCGTCCTGCATGGCGACCTGGACGCGCTGGCCCCGGCCGGTGTGCACCCGCTGGTACAGCGCGGCGAGGATACCGGCCACTGTATGCATTCCTGTGCCCGAGTCACCGATCTGCGCGCCCGTGGCCAGCGGAGGGCCGTCCTCGAACCCGGTGGTGCTCATGGAACCGCCCATGGCCTGGGCGATCACCTCGTAGGCCTTGAAGTCGGCGTACACGCCCGGCCCGAAACCCTTGATCGAGGCGTAGACCAGGCGGGGGTTGGCCTCCGCGAGCACCTCCCAGGTGAACCCCATCCGGTCCAGCGCGCCGGGGGCGAAGTTCTCCACCAGCACGTCGCTGCGGCGCACCAGGTCGAGGAAGATCCGCTTGCCCTCGGGGCTCTTGGTGTTGAGGGTGATGCTCCGCTTGTTGGAGTTGAGCATCGTGAAGTACAGGCTGTCCACGCCGGGGCGGTCCCGGAGCTGGCGCCGGGTGATGTCGCCCGAGGGCGCCTCCAGCTTGACGACGTCGGCGCCCATCCACGCGAGGATCTGGGTCGCGGACGGTCCCGACTGGACGTGGGTCATGTCCAGGACGCGGACCCCGTCGAGTGCCTTGCCCATGACTCTCCTTCCGGGCTACTTGTACATCGTCTGGTTCATGGTCCCCGGGGCGTACACCTCGGGGTCGATCCAGACGTTGATCAGGGAGGGCTTGCCGGACTCGCGGGCGCGGAGCAGGGCCGGGCCGATCTCGGCCGGGTCGTGGACCTCCTCGCCGTAGCCGCCGAGCATCTTCGCGAACTCGGAGTAGCGGACGTCGCCCAGGGTGTTGCCGAGCTCGCCCCGGTCCGCGCCGTACTTGGCGATCTGGCCGTAGCGGATCTGGTTCATCGAGGAGTTGTTGCCGACGATCCCCACGAAGGGCAGGTCGAAGCGGACCAGGGTCTCGAAGTCCCAGCCGGTGAGGCTGAAGGCGCCGTCCCCGAAGAGCGCGACCACCTCCTTGTCCGGGCGGGCGTACTTGGCGGCCATCACGAACGGGACGCCGACGCCGAGCGTGCCGAGCGGGCCGGGGTCCAGCCAGTGGCCGGGTGACTTCGGCTGGACGACCTGGCCGGAGAAGGTGACGATGTCGCCGCCGTCGCCCACGTACACGGAGTCCTCGGTGAGGAACTGGTTGATCTCGTTGACCAGGCGGTAGGGGTGGATCGGGGTGGAGTCGGAGGTCAGCAGGTGCGCGCGCTTGTCGAGCGCGGCCTGCTCCTGGGTGCGCAACTCCTCCAGCCACCCCTTGCGGCCCTGCGCCCCGGTGTCGCCGTAGCCGGAGACGGCCTGGAGCGCGGCGGAGAGGATGACGTCGGCGTCGCCCACGATGCCGAGGTCGATGTCGCGGTTCTTGCCGACGGTGGCGTAGTTGAGGTCGATCTGCACCACGGTGGCGTCGGGGGAGAGGCGCTTGCCGTAGCCCATCCGGAAGTCGAACGGGGTGCCGACGATGATGATGAGGTCCGAGTTGCTGAACGCGTAGCGCCGGGAGAGCTGGAAGTGGTGCGGGTCGCCGGGCGGGAGGGTGCCGCGTCCCGCGCCGTTCATGTAGGCCGGGATGTTGAGCGCGCGGACCAGTTCGACAGCGGAGTCGGTGGCCCGGGTGGTCCACACCTGGTTGCCGAGCAGGATGCTCGGCCGCTCGGAGCGCACGATCAGCTCCGCGAGGCGTTCGACGGCGGCCGGGTCGCCCGCCTGGCGGGTGGAGGCCCGGTAGTGCCCGGCGGCGGGGACGCGCGCCCGCTCCACGGGGACCTTGGCGTCCAGCACGTCGCGGGGGATCTCCAGGAAGGACGGACCGGGGGCGCCGTTGTTGGCCTCGCGGAAGGCCATGGAGACGAGATCGGCGACGCGTTCGGTGTGCGGGACGGTGGCCGCGAACTTGGAGATCGGGTTGATCATGTCCACGTGCGGCAGGTCCTGGAGGGAGCCCATCTTGTGCTGGCTGAGGGCGCCCTGGCCGCCGATGACCAGCATGGGGCTCTCGGCGCGGTAGGCGTTGGCGATGCCGGTGACCGCGTCCGTGGTGCCGGGGCCCGCCGTCACCACCGCGCAGCCGGGCTTGCCGGTGATTCGTGCGTAGCCGTCTGCGGCGTGTGCGGCGACCTGCTCGTGCCGGACGTCGATCACGTCGATGCCCTCGTCGGCGCAGCCGTCGTAGATGTCGATGATGTGGCCGCCGCAGAGTGTGAAGACGACGTCGACCCCCTCGGCCTTGAGGGCCTTGGCGACCAGGTGGCCGCCGGAGATCGTGCTGCTGTCGCTGTTCGTTTCGGTGGGTACCTTGCCTTCGGCCATCGGTACGACGACCCCTTTCGTGCTGAGGGTGCGGAGCGTGTGATCCGTGAAGATCGGATACTGTATACCGTGTGCATCACATTGGAACACTCCGGCGCCGCGCTGTCCAGACCCCGGGAGACGGACTTGTCCCGGCGCCCGGGGGGAGCGTCCGGATGGGCAGGGGGCGGCGCAGGCGTGCGGCCAGGAGGGCGGCCACGGCCGTGAGCAGGCCGGAGGCGGCCAGGACCGGGGTGTGCGCGGTGTCCGGGACAAGACTGAGGAGGACGGTGGCGCCGCCCACGCCGAGCAGTCCGCCGACCGCTTTGGAGCCGTGGACCAGCCCCGCGAGGTCCGCCGAGCGGGCGGGATCGTCCTCGCCCGGAACGCGGAACCGGGTGGTCCCGCCGATCCGCGGGGCGCCACGGTGCGCGTCCGTGCCACCGTGCTCTCCCATGCCACCGCGCTGCCCCCGGCGTCGACCGGCGTTCCGGTGTTGGCCGGTGCCCCCGCGCTGGCCGGTGCCGAAGTGCCCTTCGGTGATCGCGCGGGTCAACGGGTAGCAGGCGCCGGTACCGGCGCCCACCACGAGGACGGCGGTGACCAGGAGCGGCAGGGGGCCGTCCGGGGCGGAGGCGGCCAGGGCGGCCTGCCCGAGCGTGGTCGCGGCCAGCAGCACGGTCAGGGTCCGGCGCCGACCTGCCCGCTCGGCCGCCCCACTCGCGGCGAGCCGCCCGACCCCGCTGCCCACGGCGAACGCCGTGACGGCCACCGCGACCTGGGTCGGATCGCGGCCCAGGCCCGACAGGACCGGTGGGAGCACCACCAGGATGAACAGCCCTACCGTCCCGGACAACGCCACGATCGCGTGCAGGGCGTGCAGGGAGCGCCCGCTCGCCCAGGCCTGGCCCGCGGTGAAGTCGCGCGCGGCCGGGGGGTCGGCCCCGCGCCGCAGTGCGGCCGCGCGGGGGTCGCTGCCCGGAGGCCACCAGCACGCCGGGGCCCCGCGCTGACCCGCGCCGCCCGCCACACCGAGGACGAGCACGGCCACGGCGAGGACGGTGGCCGCGGTGCCCGGGTCGCCGGAGGGCGGCCCCAGCGCGAGAGCGGGCAGGAGCGGAACCGAACCCAGGGCGAAGGCCCCGCCCACGGCGCCCAGGCGCACGGTGTGCCGGTCCGGGAACCACCCGCCCACCAGGTCCACGCAGGAGTGGTAGACCAGTCCCGCCCCCACGCCGCCGAGCAGCCCGTACCCCGCGACGGCGGTCAGCGGGTCCGTGGTGTGCCCGACCGTGTACACGGCCACGGCGCAGAGCGCCGCCCCCGCGCAGATCGCCGTGCCCGGGTGGAGCAGTCCCCGGGTCCGGAGCAGGCGCGGCACCGGGGCGAAGCAGCCCTGGACGAGGGCCCAGACCAGGAACGGGGTCAGCGCCTGGGCGGGGGACCAACCGTGCGCCGCCGTCAGGAGGGGGACGGCCGCGCCGTAGCCGAACTGGAGGACGCCCACCGCGGCGACCGCGAGCAGGGCGCGGGCCAGCAGCACGGACCTCGGTGCTCCGGTGAGCAGGCGGGCGGAGGGTCCGACGGTGTAGCGCCGCCCCCGCCAGTCGAGGACGTCGGTGACCGTCGAGGGGCCGGGCGGGGGCTCCGGTTCGGCTGGGGCGGGCCGGGGCGGTGGTCCGGGCAGATGGCGGGGGAACATGGCGACCTCCTTGTATGCAGTATGCAAAGTCCAGGAGGGCTTGTGAAGGGGCATTCCGCTCACCATGCCTATTGAATACTGCATACAATATGGAGTATCACTGGAAGGGGGGCGACGAGCGGACGGAGGAGGAGCGTTGGATCTCCACGAGTACGAGGCCAAACAGATCTTCGGTGAGTACGGGGTCGCTCTGGTCGAGGGCGAGATCGCGGACACCCCCGAGCGGGTGGCGTCGGTGGCCGGTCGCCTCGGCCGGAGGGTCGTGGTGAAGGCCCAGGTCAAGACCGGTGGACGTGGCAAGGCCGGCGGTGTGAGGGTGGCGGAGGGCCCCGCCGAGGCCCGGGCCCGGGCGGAGGAGATCCTCGGCATGGACATCAAGGGCCACACGGTCCACCGTGTCCTGGTCGAGGAGGCGAGTGACATCGCCGAGGAGTACTACTTCTCCTTCCTGCTCGACCGCGCCCACCGTGAGTTCATCTCGATCTGCTCGGCGCGGGGCGGGATGGAGATCGAGGAAGTCGCCGCGGCCGAGCCCGACGCGGTCGTGCGCACCCCGGTCGGTCCCCAGGGGGTGGGACGTGAGGAGGCGCTGGGCATCTGCGCGGCCGCCGGACTCCCCGAGGAGGTCCGGGACCGCGCCGCCACGGTCATCGCCGCCCTGTGGGAGGTGATGGTGGGCGAGGACGCCACGCTGGTGGAGGTGAACCCGCTGGTGCGCACCGCCGACGGCCGGGTGGTCGCCCTCGACGGCAAGGTCACCCTGGACGACAACGCGGCCTACCGTCACGCCGAGCGGACCCCGTTCACGCACGGCGCGGGGACCGACGAACGCGAACTCCGCGCCCGGGAACGCGGTCTGAACTACGTACGGCTCGACGGCGAGGTCGGCGTCATCGGCAACGGCGCCGGACTCGTGATGTCCACCCTGGACGTGGTCGCCCGCGCCGGGGAGGAGCACGGCGGCGTGCGCCCCGCCAACTTCCTCGACATCGGCGGCGGCGCCTCCGCCGAGGTCATGGCCAACGGCCTCGACGTGATCCTGGGGGACCCGGCCGTGCGGAGCGTGTTCGTCAACGTCTTCGGCGGGATCACCGCCTGCGACGCCGTCGCCAACGGCGTCGTGCAGGCCCTCGAACTCCTGGAGAGCCGGGGAGAGGACGTCGGCAAGCCACTGGTCGTGCGCCTGGACGGCAACAGCGCCGAGCAGGGGCGCCAGATCCTCACCGCCCGCGCCCACCCGGCCGTGCGCCAGGCGGACACCATGGACGGCGCCGCCCGGCTCGCCGCCGAACTCGCCGCGCGGAACTGACCGGACCCGCCCCCGCAGACAGGAGAAACCCCATGGCCATCTTTCTGAACAGGGACAGCAGGGTGCTCGTCCAGGGCATGACCGGTGCCGAGGGCACCAGGCACACCCGGCGCATGCTCGCGGCCGGGACCAGCGTCGTCGGCGGTGTGAACCCGCGCAAGGCCGGTCAGAGCGTCGACTTCGACGGCACCGAGGTGCCCGTCTTCGGCTCCGTGGCGGAGGGCGTCAAGGCCACCGGCGCGGACGTCACCGTGGTCTTCGTGCCGCCCCGCTTCACCCGGGACGCGGTGGAGGAGGCGATCGACGCCGAGATCGGCCTGGCCGTCGTGATCACCGAGGGTGTTCCGGTCCACGACACCGCCGCCTTCTGGAGCCTGGCCGCCGCACGTGGCAACCGCACCAGGATCATCGGCCCCAACTGCCCCGGCCTCATCAGTCCGGGCCAGTCCAACGCGGGCATCATCCCGGCCGACATCACCGAGCCCGGCCGCATCGGCCTGGTCAGCAAGTCCGGCACCCTCACCTACCAGCTCATGTACGAACTGCGGGACCTCGGCTTCTCCACGGCGGTGGGGATCGGCGGCGACCCGATCATCGGCACCACGCACATCGACGCCCTGGCCGCCTTCGAGGAGGACCCGGACACCGACGTGATCGTGATGATCGGCGAGATCGGCGGCGACGCCGAGGAGCGCGCGGCCGCGTACGTCCGGGAACACGTCTCCAAGCCCGTCGTCGGCTACGTCGCGGGTTTCACCGCGCCCGAGGGCAGGACCATGGGCCACGCCGGGGCGATCGTCTCCGGCTCCTCCGGGACGGCCGCCGCGAAGAAGGAGGCCCTGGAGGCGGCCGGGGTGCGGGTCGGCCGGACCCCGAGCGAGACCGCCCGCCTCGTCCGGTCCGTCCTAGCGGCGGTCGAGAACCGAGAGGAGGGGGACGGTCTCGCTCCGGCGACGGCGTCCGCGACCCCATGACGACGATCCTGAAACCCGGTACCGAGTGGGCGACCCTGTACGCCCGGTGCCGAGAGGCGGCCCCGGAGGCCTTCGGACCCGACAGGGTGCACAACCGCTGGGGCGGCCGGTGGCGTGTCGACGGACAACCGCGCGTCTCACACTCGCCGGTGGACGGTACCGAGATCGCCGGACCGCCCATGCTCGACGCCTCCACGGCGGCGCGGGCCGTGGCGGAGGCGGCGATCGAGCACCGTGCCTGGGCCGGGGTCCCCTTGGAGGAACGCCGTACCCGTGTGCGTGCCGCGGTCCGGTCCTGGGGCGAACACCGGGACACCCTGGCACTGGCGCTCGTCTGGGAGATCGGCAAGCCCTGGCGGCTCGCGCGCCAGGACGTCGACCGCGCCATCTCCGGGGTGGAGTGGTACCTGGACGGGATCGACACGATGATGGACGGGAGGCGGGCGCTGGAGGGCCCCGTCAGCAACATCGCCAGCTGGAACTACCCGATGAGCGTCCTGGCGCACGCGATGTGTGTCCAGGCCCTCTCGGGCAACGCGGCGATCGCCAAGACACCCACCGACGGCGGGCTCGTGTGCCTCACCCTCGCGGTCGCCCTGGCGGTGCGCGAGGGACTCCCGTTCACCCTGGTCGGTGGCGGCGGGAGGGACCTCGCCCCGGCGCTGGTCCGCAGCCCGGAGATCGGCTGTGTGTCCTTCGTCGGCGGCCGTGACACCGGAGGCCGGGTCGCCGCCGACCTGGCGGACCTGGACCGGCGCCACATCCTGGAACAGGAGGGGCTGAACTGCTGGGGTGTGTGGGAGTTCGACGACTGGGAGGCCCTCTCCGGCCAGATCCGCAGGACCTTCGACTACGCCAAGCAGCGCTGCACGGCCTACCCCCGGTTCGTCGTGCAGAGGTCCCGCTTCGCCGACTTCCTCCAGGCGTACCTCGCTGCGGCGGCGGGGGTGCGGTTCGGCCACCCCCTCGCGGTCGCGGACCCGGGGGAGGACCTGCCCGAACTCGACTTCGGGCCGGTGATCAACGCGGCCAAGGCCAAGGAACTCCACGACCGGGTGTCGGAGGCCGTCGCGGGCGGGGCGGTGCCCCTGTACCGCGGCACCCTGGCCGACGCACTGCTGCTGCCCGGACAGAACACCGACGCCTACGTGGCCCCCGTGGCTCTGCTCGAACCGCCGAGGTCCTCCCCGCTCTTCCACGCCGAGCCCTTCGGGCCGGTCGACACGATCGTGCTGGTCGACACCGAGGCCGAGCTCATGGCGGCGATGAACGCCAGCAACGGCGCCCTGGTCGCCACCCTCTCCTGCGACGACACCGACACCGCCGTGCGCCTGGCGGCCGGGGTGCGGGCCTTCAAGGTCGGGGTCAACCGCCCGCGCTCGCGCGGCGACCGCGACGAGCTCTTCGGCGGCTGGGGCGACTCCTGGCGCGGAGCCTTCGTGGGCGGTGAACTCCTCGTGCACGCGGTCACCCGGGGGCCCGCGGGCGAGCGGTCGCCCGGTAACTTCCCGCACCACACGCTTCTCCCCGAGGGGTGGGAGGGGGCGGTGCGGTAGGGAGCGCGGCGTTCCGCCGAACACTCCACGCGGCGTGACGAACGGGCCCGGAGGGTGCGACCCCTCGGGCCCGTGGGGGGCAGGGCCCGGCCCCGGGAGCATCCGCGCTCGCTGCCACGGCGAGAGCGTTCGGAAGGACGGGTCCCGGTGAGAGGCCGCGCGGTCGAATCGACCGGACACCGCGACGGGGGGGGGGGGGGGGGGGGGGGGGGGAGGGGGGGGGGGGGGGG
>NZ_CBDRIY010000064.1:0-23280 GCF_965344335.1 Nocardiopsis eucommiae | reverse complement strand
CCCCCCCCCCCCCCCCCCCCCCCCCCCCCACGCCGGTCAGCTGGCCTCCGTGGTGTCCCTGACCACCGAGAGCGCTGGGGCCGGGGCGTCGGCGCCCACGGCCTCCCGCACGGAGCGGTATCCGGCCTCGCGGACCAGACGGGCGAGGCCCCGGTGGATGCGGCGGGGCCACAGCGGCCCGCCGTAGATCAGCCCGGTGTACCCCTGGACCAGGGTGGCACCGGCGCGGATGCGGGCCCAGGCGTCCTCGGGGGTCTCGATGCCGCCGACCGCGACCAGGGTGACCCGGTCACCCACGCGGGAACGCAGACGGCGCAGAACCTCCAGGGAGCGCGCCTTGAGCGGGGCGCCCGACAGCCCACCGGCACCGGCCGCCTCGACGTCCGCGTCCGGGGTGTCGAGCCCCGAACGGGAGATCGTGGTGTTGGTGGCGATGATCCCGTCCAGGCCCTCGGCCAGCGCGAGGTCCGCGACGGCGTCGACGTCCTCGTCGGCCAGGTCCGGGGCGATCTTCACCAGGAGCGGGAGCTCGGGGCGGCCCGCCTCGGCCAGGGACGCGCGGACCGCGCCGACCAGGGGCAGCAGCTGTTCGACTCCCTGGAGGTTGCGCAGTCCCGGCGTGTTGGGCGAACTGACGTTGATGACCATGTAGTCGGCGTAGGGGGCCAGCCGCAGCGCGCTGAGCGCGTAGTCGGCGGGCGCCTCGGACTCCGGCGTGACCTTGGTCTTGCCGATGTTGATCCCGAGCACCGGACCACGGCGCTGGTGGTGCAGGCGCTCCGCGACCAGCGCGGACCCCTCGTTGTTGAAGCCCATGCGGTTGACGATGGCGCGGTCGGCCACCAGCCGGAACAGGCGCGGCTTGGGGTTGCCCGGCTGCGGGTGGGCGGTCACGGTACCCACCTCGACGTAGCCGAAGCCCAGAGCGGCGAGGCCGCGCGGGCTCTCGGCGTTCTTGTCGAAACCGGCGGCCATGCCCAGCGGACCGGGGAACTCGCGGCCGAAGGCGTGCACGGTCAGCTCGGGTTCGCGCGGGCCCAGGACCCTGCCCATGGTCTCGGCGACGCCGGGGACGGCCGTGACGCCGCGCAGGGCGGCGAAGCTCAGCTTGTGCACCGTCTCCGCGTCCATGTGGCGCAGGACCGAGCTGAAGAGGATCTGGTAGAACACGGTCATCCGTTTCCGTCTCCCTCGCGCTCGGCGAGGAAGCGTTCGAGTTCCGCGCCGAGCTCGTCGGCGGTGGGCAGCCCCGCGTCGTCGTCGGACAGCGGGACCGGCCCGCCGCCCTCCTCCGCGCGCGAGGACATGATGTCGTCGTACTGGCGTTCCAGGTTGGCGACCACGCGCTGGACCTCCTCGGAGGCCGCGACCTGCTCCGCGATCTCCACGTCCGTGGTGGCGGCGACCTCCTCCAGCTCCTCGCTCGGCAGGGCCAGCCCGGTGGCCCCGGCCACGTACTCCAGGGCGGCGATGGCCGCTCGCGGGTAGGTGGACTGGGCGAGGTAGCTGGGCACGTGGATGGCGTAGCCCACGAAGTCGTGGTCGTTCTCCCCGAAGCGGTACTCCATGAGCGCGGACACGCTGGCGGGCACCTCGACCCGGCCGATCCAGGGGGTGTGTCCCTCGATCAGCTCGGGGCGGGTGGAGTGCGGTGTGACCGTCACCGGTCGGGTGTGCGGCACCGCCATGGGAATGCCGTTGACGCTGAGGGAGAGCGAGACCGAGAAGCGTTCCACGAGGCCGGTCACGGCCGCGATGAAGGCCTCCCACTCACCATCCGGCTCCGGTCCGTGCAGGACCAGGAAGGGGTGGCCCTCGGCGTCGTGCATCCGGTAGAGGGCCAGTCTGGGCGGCGTGTAGTCGGTCCAGGTGTTCTCGACGAAGGTCATCTGCGGCCTGCGGCGGCGGTAGTCCACCAGACGGTCGACGTCGAAGGTCGCGACCTCCTCGGCGGTGAACCGCTCGAACAGAGACTCGGACAACTGGCTGCCAGCGTTTCCGGCGTCGACGAAGCCGTCCAGGCAGACGAGCATCACCAGCCCGGTGACGTCGTCGAAGCCGGGGTGGAGTTCGTACAGTTCTGCGGGGTCGCGCACCGGGTTCTCGTCTCCAAAACTGGTCGGGGTCACAGGGGCCGCGACACACCCGCGTTGCCTGCCGGAAGGTTCCGGTGGGCCCAGGCGGGGTCGCTGTGCCCTGCTTTTCCACAATACCGACCCGTGGCGGGTGGGTCCGGACCCCGTGGTCCCGGAGGTGACGACGCCCACACCTTCGGTCCGGGGGTGTTCAGGGGCGGCGGTGGAGGGCCCGGAACCGCGAGGGAGGGAGGGCGTAGAGGTCGACGAAGACCTGGCGGAGCGTCTCGGCGGAACGGAACCCGCAGCGGGCGGCCACCTCGGTGACGGACAGGGCGGTGGACTCCAGGAGGTCGGCGGCGGCCTCCGCCCTGGCGCGACGGACCAGGGAGGCGGGGGTACGGCCGGTGTGGGCCAGGCAGAGCCGGTGCAGGTGCCGTGCGCTCACCCCGGCCGTCCGGGCGAGCGCGCTGGCGGAGAGATCGCCGTCCAGGTGATCGCGTACGTGGGTGAGGACCCCGCGGACCAGCAGGTTCTCGGGGTCCAGGGTGGTGAGCACGCTCATCTGCGCCTGGTTCCCGGGCCGTTGGAAGTAGGTGACCAGGACCCTGGAGACCAGCCGCGCGAGCGAGGGTCCGTGGTCCTCGGCGACGAAGTCCAGGGTGAGGTCCAGCGCGCTGGTCACCCCCGCCGAGGTCGACACCGCGCCGTCGCGGACGAAGATCGGTTCCGGGTCCACTCGCACCCCCGGATGGAGTTCGGCCAGCTCACGCGCGAAGTGCCAGTGGGTGGTCGCGCGTCGCCCCTCCAGCAGCCCGGCCTCGGCCAGGACGCTCGACCCGGTGCACACCGAGGCCACGCGGCGGCTCTCCCGGGCGAGTCGGCGCACGTGGGCGACCAGGAGGTCGCTCCGCGCCGCGCGCCGGTGCCCCCATCCGCCCGAGACCACGAGCGTGTCGAACGGGCCCCGGAGGTCCTCCAGCGCCGCTTGGCCCTGGAGGGTCAGCCCGGAGGAGCAGCGAACCGGCCCGCCGCCCGGGGTCGCGAGGATCGTCTCGTACGGACGTCCGCCGGAGGCGAGGTCGTTGGCGGTGGCCAGCGTGGAGGTGACCGAGGAGATCTCCAGGAGCTCCGCGTCCTCGTAGGCGACGACCACGACCCTGCGTGCGTCCATGCGTGCCACCCCCGTGGTCCGAGCGGGTCCGTTCGGACGGGTTTCCCAGGATTTCGGACCGACCCCAGCGTACGCCTGGCCTCCGCACCCGTGCCCGCGAAGGCTGGGGACATGACTTCCACACCTGCCCCGCCCTCCGCCCAGGTCCCCTCCGAGCGGCCGGGGGCCCCGGCCCGTGGGACCGGCCGCGCCGGGGACACCGCCACGGGTCACCAGGGGTCCGAGGCCTCCCCCGACGACGCCGCCGTCCCCCGGGACGGCGCGCGGACCTCCGGGTCTCGGGCCACACGATCGAGGGAAGCCGCCACGACGGTCCTCCGACGCTGGTGGCCGGCGCTGACCGCCGCGTCGGCCGCGGCGCTCACCCTCGCCGGTGGCGGCGACGGCGGTGGGCTGGTGTTCCTCCTGTTCACCCTGCCGGTCATGTACCTGGCCGTCGCCGTGCTCGACCGCCCCGGCACCAGTTGGCTGATGGTGGCCCTGATGATCGCCCTCCACTTCCTTCTCGAGGCCGCGGGCCTCACGCCCTGGCCGTTCGTCCTCGGTCTGGGGCTCCTGCTGGTCGCCGCCGGACTGGTGCTCGGGCCCCTGCGGCGTCCGGGGGTGTTCGCGCTCCAGGTTCCGGCGCTCGCGCTGTTCGGCGGCGCCGGGCTCCTCACCCTGGTCGTCTCCCCCGAGGCGGCGGTCGCGGTGGTCGCGGTGGGACTGCTGACGCATGCCGCCTGGGACGCGGTGCACTGGTGGAGCGGGAAGGTGATCTCTCGGTCCCTCGCGGAGTGGTGCATGGTCTACGACACCGCCGTGGGCGCCACCGTTCTGGTGATCCTGCTGATCAGGGCGTTCTGACCCTTCCGAGCCGTCCGGACACCCACCGGGCCCCGGCCGTCCGAGCTCCGGGCGACCGGGGCCCGCACGACCGGGCCCCCGCACACGACCCGATCCGCCCGACGGGCGAACGTCCCGGGGCCGGCGCTCGTCAGCGCTGGCGGGCCACTCTCAGCGTCCTCAGCCGGTTGAGGACCGCGACGATCTCGTGCCTGCGCGGCAGGGCGTAGTCACCGCCGAAGTCGGCGCCGAGCAGGGTGACGCCCTCCTTGGCCAGCGCCTCCTCCAGGGAGTCCAGGGCCTCGGCCACGGTCCGGTGCCCGTCCAGGTGCCGTCCCCGGACCAGTGTGCGCAGGGCCAGACCGGCGCCGGTGATCTGTCCCGGGTCCACGAACTGTTCCACCGCGCGCACGTCGACGTCGCTCTCCCCGTAGACCAGCACGTCCATGTCCCGGCGCTTGATCCGGCTCCGCCCCTTGGCGGTGTCGTCGTCCACCGAGCCGGGGTCGACCACCCGGGCCCGGGGCAGGGCGAACTCCGCGTCGGAGCGGTCATGGGCCAGCGCGCGGGCCCGTTCGGTGACGTCGTGCGGGTGGTAGGCGTCCAGCATGATCACCTGGTCGGCGACGTCGAAGTAGTCGCCGCTGCCGCCCATGACCAGGACGGTGGAGACCCGGTGCTCGCGGTGCAGGGGGCGCACCAGGTCCACGAAGGGCACCAGGGGTTCCCGGTCGCCGTGGACCAGGGCCTGCATGCGTTCGTCGCGGATCATCAGGTTGGTGGCGGTGGAGTCCTCGTCCACCAGCAGGGTACGCGCCCCGGCCTCCACCGCCTCGCAGATGTTGGCCGCCTGCGAGGTGGAGCCGGAGGCGTTCTCGGTACGGAAGTCGCGGGTGTCGGCGCCGGTGGGCAGGTTGCGCACGAAGGGGCTGACGTCCACCCGCTCCACGCGGCGACCCTCCTCCGCCCTGATCTTCACCGCGTCCTCCCGGGTCACGACCAGCTCGCGACCGTCACCGGGAACGTGGTCGTGGACACCGCGCTCCAGGGCGTGCAGCAGGGTGGACTTGCCGTGGAAGCCACCGCCCACGATCAGGGTGATGCCCTCGGGCACCCCCATGCCGGTGACCGTGCCCGCGTGCGGGAGGTCCACACTCACGCGCAGGCTCTCCGGCGCGTCGAAGGGCACCACGCCCTCCCCCGCCATGGGTTCGTCGCTCACGCCGCTGCGCCGGGGCAGGATCGCCCCGTCCGCGACGAAGGCGACCAGGCCGCGGTCGGCCAGGCCCGCCCGGAGGGCGACGGCGTCCACCACGGTGTCGGCGAAGGCCTCCGCCTCCGCGTGGTCGATCTCGTCCCAGTCGAGGTCGTCGACCAGCGCCGGGAGGGTGCGGCACAGCTCCCGCTCGGCGGTGCGTCCGTCGATCCGGCGGCCGTGCCCGGGCAGGTCCACCCCGATCCGGAGGTCGAGGGCGCCGCCCTCGGTGATCTGGCACGAGGAACGGGCGATGACCTCCTGTCCCCCGGTGTCGATCTTCAGCAGCGATCCCCGCAGCAGTCGGCGGGCGCGCCGACCGAGGTAGTCGGCGGTGGCCCGGCGGCGCACCGGATCGGCGTGGGCGCTCGCGGGGATACCGGCGTCGGGCCGCAGGACGCGGATGCGCGAGGGCGGGGCGAAGGGGTCGGCCTGGACCCGCTGCACCGTCAGGGTGAAGTCCCCGAAGTCCCAGTCACCCTTGAGGGACTTGTACCGGCCGTAGGAGGCGCCCTGCATCCGGAGGAGTTCCTCGGACAGCCGCGCCTCGTCGCGGACCCCTCGGATGGGTTCGGGTTCGGGCCTGCGCCCCGCACCGCCCCGGCCACCGCCGCCTCCGCCGTACCGGCGTCCCTGGCCGCCGTTCCCGCGCCGCTCCGTCATCGTCTCCCCCGGTGTCGCTACGAACTGGTGCCCCCGCCAGATTAGGACTTCTGTGCGAATCCCGCTCCGCCCCTGTGGACAACCGCGAAGGCGACCGCCACGCCTCGACCCCCCACCACCCGCGCACCCGCCTGCTCCCGCCCCACTACCGCGTGGGTCGGCCCGATCCACGCCCGGCCGCCCCACGAGGTTCCCCCGGAGGTGCGGCACCCGGTGGACACCGCCCGCGGGGCCGACCACGCGTCGTCCACCGCGCGATGGACGACTTCGGTCACCGGGACGTCCTCCTGCGGGTCCTCCACGAGCGGGGGAACGGCTCCGCCGGGCCCTGGAGTCCCTGCTCCGCGACCCCCGCCTGCGCGCCCGCGCGGAGGAACTCCGGGTCTTCTCGGCGGAGTCGACGGCGCCGGGAACGCCGTCGACCACATCCACGCGCTCACACCGAACCGCATGACTCCCGAAGGGGGTCCGGTGTGTGGCCGGGCCCCGGAAAAGGGCTGGAGGTTCTGGGGACCGGCGGGTTGGATGGTCCCGGAGGTGAGGCCCGTGCGCCCTGCTGTGGGAGACCCCCTGAGAGCCTGCCCGGAGTGCCCCGGGCCCGAGTACGGCGGGGCTCCGGACTGTGCGCGGTGCCGGGCCCTGGTGGACGCGATCCTCACGGAGGAGTGGGAGGCGTTCCTCCTCCGTGAGGGGCTGGAGGACGGGCCCGAGGTGGCCGCGCTGGTCGTCCAGGAGCCGGACCGGCACGACTGGCGGGTGGTGGACGCCGCGCTGGAGCGACTGGTGTGCCCGGAGTGCGGACACGCGTCGGGCCGGGGACCGGTGGGGTGCGGGCCGTGCGCACTCGCGCACGGGTTCCGCTACGCGGCGGTCGAGACGGACCGGCCGGGGGCCGTGCCGGGGAACGAACACGCGGTCCGGGTGAACGTCTCGGTGGTGCGCCGCCCGCAGGGCGTCTCCGCGCGCGAGGTCCTGGTCCGGCGGCTCCTGCTGCCCCGGTTGCTCTCCGGTGACCTGCCGACGACGGCCCGGGCACAGGCCGCGAAGGACCGGATCAACGGGATGGGGCTCGCGGAGATCGAGGCGCTCTTCCCCCGGATGCTGGAGTCGCCCGGCGCCGACCTTCCCTGAGACTCCCAGGCCTCTGGGGTCGAGCCGGGTACGGGGTTCTCGGCCCGACCACCAGAGGGGCGTCGGCCGGGCAGGAGGGGGACCGGCGCCGACCGACGGGGAGGACGCGGCCCGTCCGGAATCAAGGGGTGCTCCGGTCGGGCCGCGGTCCCGACACCTCCACGGAGGGGGGTGGGGGGTGTCGTGGAACTATTCTTACCGGACCAGGGGTGGCCGCACGGGGAAAACCGGGAATTCGACGGGATCGGCTTCCCAGTCGGTGGTGTGTATCAGGCGATAGCCGCACGGAACGCCCGGTCGTGCGGGTCCACGGGGTCCTCCGCCAGATCTCCGACGAAGACCGCCACGAGCTGGCCTCCCCTCTCCGCGACCTCTCCGAGCACCCGCCGCCACTCGACCAGGTTGGGGTGCCGGAGCTCGGTGCACGCCTCGGCCGGGGCCAGGGCGTCGACGGCCGACGCGAGCTGTGCGGGCGTGAGTTCGTGGGTGACGGTACCCGAGGTGTGCCCGCACTCGACAGCCAGGACGATGGCGGGCAGGGGGCTCGTCCCGACGTTGGTCAGCCCGAAGACCGTCCGGCCGTCCCGGTGCACGCCGACCCCGTAGGCCGCCGGGCGGCTCCAGCCGGTGTGGCCCGCTTCGAGCCTCTCGCGCGCCGCGTTGATCTCTTCCCTGGTGGCCCACTGCTCCATGGGGTCTCCTCTACAGGTTCAGGTCGCCGGTGGCGACGGTGACGGCGTCGCCTCCGATGTGCACGCGGTCCCCTTCCAGGCGCAGGTGCAGGTCACCGCCGCGCTTGGAGGCCTGGCGGGCCAGGAACTCGGTACGGCCGAGCCGCTCGGCCCAGAACGGGGCGATGACGGTGTGGGCGGATCCGGTGACCGGGTCCTCCGCGACACCCATGGACGGGGCGAAGCACCGGGAGACCATGTCGTGTCCGCCGTCGCCGGGAGCGGTGGCGATCACCATGCGGGCGGGCAGTGCCCGGATGGCGGTGGGGTCGGGGTCGAGCGCGCGGACGGTGGCGGCGTCGGCCAGTTCGACGAGGAGGTCGTTGTTGCCGCCGATCCCGGTCCACAGGGGTTCGGCGCCCAGGGCCCCGGCCAGCCCCTCGGGGGCCTCGGCGGCGGTGGCGGGGCGGGCGGGGAAGTCCATCCAGAGCCTGCCGTCCCGCTCCCGGACAGTGAGGACACCGCTGCGGGTGCTGAAGCGGATCGGGCCCTCCACGCCGAGTTCGGTGAGGGCGTGCGCGGTGGCGAGGGTGGCGTGTCCGCACAGGTCGATCTCGGTGACCGGGGTGAACCAGCGCAGTTCGAAGTCGGCTCCGGGGTCGTCGATCCGGCGCGCGAAGGCGGTCTCGGAGAGGTTGAACTCGGCGGCGATCCCCTGTGCCCAGACGTCGGGGTAGGTGTCGTCCAGCACGAGGACTGCGGCGGGGTTGCCCGCGAGGGGCCGGTCAGTGAAGGCGTCGATCACGCGGTACTCGGGCATGGGTCCATTCTTCCCAGTGGCCCTGGTCGAACAAGGTCCGGTCGCGGGTGAAATGGACCCCATTCACCACCGTTGGCGGTTCCCCCTACTGGAGGTGGGGCTCGTCCAGGATGAACATGGTCTGGGTGCTCTTCACCTCGGGCAGGCGCTGGAGCCGCTCCAGGACGAAGGTGCGCAGGGCGGCGGCGTCGGCCACCCTGACCAAAAGCAGGAGGTCGACGTCACCGGAGACCAGCGCGGCGTGGTCCACCTCGGGGATGTCACGCAGGTAGCCCCGGAACCTCTCCCAGGAGTGCTGTTCGATCCGCACGGAGACGTAGGCCGACAGTGCGGTGCCGTACTTCTCGGGGTCGATGACGGCGGTGAATCCCCTGATCACGCCTTCGTCGCGCAGGCGTTCGAGACGGGAGTAGGCGTTGGCCCGGGAGATGTGCGCGTTCTCGGCGACGGCACGGATCGACATGCGGCCGTCGTCGCACAGGAGCGCGATGATCCGGCGGTCGGTGTCGTCCAGCTGCACGGCCATGTGTCTTACCCCATACCGTCCGCGACGTGGACTCGTTGGATGTTGTGCGATGCCGGGCGCCCTACCGAGCAGTTCGTCCAGCATCACCCCGAAGGCATCGACAATATGGGGTGATTCGCCTCATATTCAAGACATGAAGCGCACCGATGATCGGTCTCGTCCGACTCCTCCCCCCTCGTGGGAGCCGGTGTACACGGCGGCCCCGCACCGCCGACCCCACGAACACCCCTCGTTCGGCGTTGCCGACCTCGCGGCGCCCACCGAACGCCACCGGGCCGGTCTCCGCTTCGACCAGCGGGCCGCGGCCCGCACCGGCCCCCGGGGCTGGACCCCGTAGGAACCACCGTGCCGGAGCGACCCACGGAAGGGCTCCGCACCCGCGGGCGGCGACGGCGCCGCCGGAACGACGCGGGTACGGGTGCCGTGTCGGCGGGTCACGGGCGCGTGTGAGGGCACACGGCACCAGGCCGTCGTGCCCACGGGACGGGCGGGTCCTTCGCTCAAAGGCGACCGGAGGCCCCGCCCCCACCCCGCCTCCGGGTGACCGGGGGCGCCCACGTCGCGCCGGGGGAAGGGGCCTCGACCGATCAGGCCCGAGCGGAGTGCACGGGCACCACGGAGAGGTCGTCGCTCAGGGCGGCCGCGATCGCGGCCGCCCTGGAGTGGTCGTCGAGCCGCCGTGTGAGGTAGGCGCAGGAGTGGCCGTGGCGCAGGGACCGCCACACGGCCGACCCTCCGATCCCGCCCTTGGCGATCTTGGCGTCGTCCCGCAGGAACCCCAGGGTCCAGGTGAGCTCGGTGCCGAAGACCTCGTCGTACCCGGTGGCCTGGGGAGCGAGGTACTCCTCGTGCGCCTCACGCCCGAGGAGCGCGCGCAGCGGACCGTCCTCGTCCGTGATCCCGTCCAGGAACCGGGCCAGCCCGGTGGCGCTCGCGTGCAGGCTGACCGCGCCGAACACGGACCCGCGCCAGGCCTCGGAGTTGACCAGGGCCGGGTCGAGGGGGCCGTCCGGGACGGCGAGCCAGTCCGCGGCGGGCTGGGCCCGGGGCCAGTCCGGACGCGCGTACTCGACGTCCGCGACGCGGGCGAGCGCGTGTTCGGGCACCCCGAACCACGCGTCCAGCCCCAGCGCGGGTCCCACCACCTCGCGGAAGACCGCGCCCAGGGTGGTTCCGGCCGCCGCGCGCAGGACGCCGTCGATCAGGTGCCCGTACGTGAGGGCGTGTTCTCCCATCCCGGCGCCGGGGGCGTACTCGGGCTCCGCGTTCGCGAGGCTGTCCAGGAGCCCGGCGTCGTCGAGGGGGTCCAACGCCTCGGCGGCGCGGGGGAAGCGGGGCAGTCCCGCCCGGTGGGTGAGCACGTGGCGCAGGGTGGTGCGTTCCTTGCCCCTGACCCCGTATCCCTTCCGGTGGCGCGCGACGGGTGTGTCCAGGTCGAGCACTCCCCCGCCGGTCGCGGCCAGGGCTGCCAGCGCGGCGAAGGGCTTGGAGACCGAGTAGGTCTGGACGAGGGTGTCGTCACTCCAGGGGCGGCCGCGCGCGGTGTCGGACCAACCACCGTTCAGCCGGACCACCTCGCGGCCCTCCCGCCACACCGAGAGCCCCGCTCCGGTCTCCCGGCCGTCGTCCACCAGCCCCTGGAAGACCTCGTGCACCCGTTCGTAGCCGTCCTCCGCGTACCCGTCGACACGCATGGCGCTCCCTCCGTTCATGGGCGGCCGTGGGTCGGCCGACTCACCAGAACATACCCCCTAGGGGTATGTTCGACAACGAGGTGCGCACAGCACAGGGGCCGCGATCGTCGATCGCGGCCCCTGGCCTACCCACTCTCCGAGGGCCAGCGCCCTACGGGAGTCTCATTTGTTTCCCCCCGCCAGAAGGAACACCTGGCTGTGGACTCCCGTGGTCACGGATGACCGGGGTGGGTCCGGGGGTGGTCGTGTCGGAGCTAGCGTCCGAGCAGCTTGTCGAACAGCGTGGCGATGCCGTGACGGCCGTCGCTCTGCGCCATCAGGCCCTTGCCGCCCTCGTCCTCGGCACCGGCGTGGGCACCGGACGGACGACGGGTCCAGGCGAAGAACATCGCGATGAGGATCGCGGGGATGATCGCCAGGGTGAGCAGACCGGCGGCGGAGGGGGTGCCCTCAGCGCCCGTCAGCCCGAAGCCGGACAGGTCGTTGGCCGCGGTCTCGGCGGTGACGCCGGGGTCCTGGTCCTCCTGCTCGGCAGCGGCGGGAGCCTCGTCCTGCTGCTCCTCCTCGGAGGTCTCGTCGGAGGCGTCCTTGGACTCCTCCTTCTTCTCCTCCTTCTTCTCCTCGTCCTTCTTCTCCTCCTTCTCCGCCTTCTCCTCGGGGAGGTACTTGGCGGGGATGTCGGAGACGGCGTTCTCACACTTGTTGCCGGACTGGTTGAACGGGTGAGGAGCGCCCTCGGTCCCGTTGCCGTCGCCCCACTTGGTGATGAAGTACTCGACCTCGGCGTGGCCGTTGCCACCGCTGACGACGAGCGAGTTCTCGTCGAAGCTCTCGCCCATCATGTCGGCGAAGGTCTTGCCGTCGATGTCCAGAAGGACGTCGCAGTTCTCAGAGGGGACACCGGGACCGCGGTCGCCGATGAAGAACTCGTACTCCTCGCCCTCGTGGACGATGAATCCCTCGGTGCCCAGCGGCCAGCTGGGGCTGGAGAACAGCCCCTTCTGCATGGGTTCACCACCGGCGGGCATCCCGGTGTCTCCGTTGATGCCGGAACCGTCGTCCCAGAAATAGGTCGCGGTGACTTCGCCGTACTGAATGGGAGTGTCGTTGCTCATGAAGTAATAGCCAGGTTGACGACAGAAGCCGAGAAGACCGGGCCATGACGCGTCGGGGCACACGAACCGAAAGGTTCCGCGTTCCGGACTGGTGTCATGCCATGGCGCGCCCCGCGTCGCTGGCGGCGAGTGGCGGGGTGGGAACGGGGGGCCGGATCGGCTCCGCCGGACAGCTGCGCGTGGATTCGCGCTGCTCGTTCCCGAGAGAGATGAAGAGGTCTCGATTTCCCTTCCGGCTCGCAGGCCGGTCAAGGGCTCGGCACCGGATCGCTAAAGGTCCATAACGAACCGGTCACGAAGGACACTAACCCAGGCTTTGGCAAAGTGCCGAAGGATTCCGGGTAAAATGACAGGGCGTGTCTCGAAGAACACGGAACGGCGTCACTCTCGGAGAACCCGCAGGTCACGGGATTGCCTTCACCGCAGGGGATTCCGGTCTCACCGGGGCCGAAGAGCGGCCCCAGGAGTGGCCGTCGTCATAAACCAGAAAGTACCGGTACGGGGTGGACCAGACCCTCCCAAAGGGCTACGGACACGTCGAAAGGTCACGGAAGACCTGTTCTTCGGGGAGCGGGTGCGGCATCGCCACCCTGGCAAAGACGGGGCCATCCCGGTACTGGGGAGGGTCACCGGAAAGCGCCCGAGGCCCCGTGGGCACAAAGAACTCCCCGGTGGGTTGCCCACCGGGGAGTGCGACTCGGGTCAGGTGACCTGTGACCTCCGGTTGAACCGTTCGGCCCGCCACTCGCCGGACTCCACGACCTCCACCAGCGCGGTCGCGGCGTCGTACACGTCCACGTAGCGCAGGTAGAGCGGCGTGAATCCGAAGCGCATGACGTCCGGGGCCCGGAAGTCCCCGATCACACCGCGCTCGATCATCGCCTGCACGATCGGGTACCCGGCGCCCTCCTCCGGCTGGACGAGGGAGACCTGGCTGCCGCGCCGGTCGTGCTCCGCCGGGGTGATCGAGGACAGCCCCACGGAGGCGGCCCTGGCCAGGAACAGGTCGGTCATGGCCAGGCTCTTGGCCCGGACCTGGGAGAGGTCGGCCATGGCCCACACGTCCAGCCCCGCTTCCAGGGCC
Organism: Nocardiopsis eucommiae; assembly: GCF_965344335.1. Classification (NCBI taxonomy): domain Bacteria; kingdom Bacillati; phylum Actinomycetota; class Actinomycetes; order Streptosporangiales; family Nocardiopsidaceae; genus Nocardiopsis; species Nocardiopsis eucommiae. The sequence goes on along the minus strand of NZ_CBDRIY010000064.1, from coordinate 10,247 downwards.
GCGTCGGCCACCAGGGGCTGCGAGCCGCTGAGGAAGCGTGAGACGCCCGTGGCCGGTTCGTAGTCGGGGGCGAAGTCGAAGGGCCTGGCGTGCCCGTGCCATCCGCTGAGCGGCTGCTCCGAGACCGCGTGGTGACGGCGGGCGGCGTACAGGAACGCGGGCGCTCCGGGGCCCGCGTTGAGGTACTTGTAGGTGCACCCCACCGCGAAGTCCACGTCGTTCCCGGAGAGGTCGATGGGCACCGCGCCCACGCTGTGGCACAGGTCCCAGATCACCAGGGCGCCGTGCTCGTGCGCCAGGCGGGTGATCCCGGCCATGTCCCGCAGCACTCCGCTGCGGTAGTCGACGTGGCTCAGCAGCAGGACGGCCACGTCACGCCTGGCCAGGGCCTCGGCCAGCTCTGGGCCGTCGGGGTCCACGCGGCGCTGCTCGGCGTCGGCGAGACCCACCGCGCCCTCGGTGACGTACAGGTCGGTCGGGAAGTTGCCCGCCTCTCCCAGAACCACCGTGCGGTCGGACAGGCGCAGGGCCGTGACCAGGGTCTTGAAGAGGTTGGCGGAGGCGCCGTCACCGACGATCACCTCGTCGGCACCGGCCCCGACCAGCGGGGCGACCTTGGCTCCGAGGGTGCGGGGCTTGTCCCACCAGCCCGCGTCGTTCCAGCTGCGGATGAGGTTCTGGCCCCACTCGCGCTCGATCATGTCGGCGACCCGGGCGGGGGTGGAGCGGGGCAGGGCGCCCAGCGAGTTGCCGTCGAGGTAGATCACCCCTTCGGGGAGGACGAACTCCTCGCGGAGGGGGGCGAGGGGGTCCGCCGCGTCCAGGGCGGCGCAGTCCTCACGGGAGATGGGCGTCATCGGGTCCTGCTTCCTCGTGCTGTGGTGTCCTGGTCTAGATGGTGCTGCGCAGGGACCACAGTTCCGGGAAGACGTCCTTCTCGGCGTTGCGGGCCAGCCAGTTGAGACCGTTGGACCCGCCGCTGCCCGGTTTGCCGCCCATCGTGCGCTTGACCGCGACCAGGTGGAGCTGACGCCATCGTGTCACCCGCTCCGCGACGTCCACCAGGGACTCGGCCAACAGGTACAGGTCGTTCCCGGGGCGGTCGTCGGCGTAGACCTCGATCCAGGCGTGCTCGACCTCGGCGGAGGGCTCGTAGTCCTCGCTCCAGTCCCGCTCGGCTCGGGAGTCCGGGACGGGCAGTCCCCGACGGTGCAGCAGGCGCAGCGCGGCGTCGTACAGGCTGGGGCGTTCGATCAACGCGGTGAGGTCGTCGACGACCCCGCTCATCGCCTTGTGCGGACGGATCATGGCGGCGGACTTGTGGCCGAGGACGAACTCCAGCTTCCGGTAGCTGTAGGACTGGAAGCCGGAGGCCTCACCGAAGGCGTCCCGGAACCGGTTGAACTGGGTGGGCGTCATGTCCCCGAACAGGCCCCAGGTGCTGTTGAGCACGTCCTGGGCGTTGCAGGCGCTGCGCAGCCAGGCCACGGCGCCGGGAACGTCGTCCACCTCCAGCGCGTCCCGGGCGGCCTCCCAGCGTTCCTGGACGAGCGTGAACAGGAGTTCCATCACCTGGGTGCCGATGATGAAGGCGGACTCGGCTGGCTCCTTGGTGCGCGGGTTCTGGAGGCCGAGCAGGGTGTCGACACCGAGGTAGTCGGCGTAGGGGGTGTTCCTGTCGAAGCTCAGGGTGGGCCGGCCCTCGTTGCTCTCCGCCTTCGCGGCGCGGGCCTCGGCCGCGCCGACGTCGGTCGGGGCGTAGGGGCACTGCTGGGCGGACGTGGTGGAGAGCATCGGGTGTACCCCTCGTGTACTGCGCGACTTCAGCGGTCTCACGAACCTGCGTGTACGTGAACTCACATACTCGGACAATTGACCCTGATAAGGAATGGACGTCGACCACGCAAGTCGGGCACTGACCTAGCATTCGTAACAGGAACCTGACATCGGCTTTGGGAACGTGAAGTATGGCCTCACGACTGGAAACCCCGCTGGACAGCGTTGACCAGCGCATCCTCGACGAGCTCCAACGGGACGGCCGCCTGTCCTTCAACGAGCTGTCCCGGCGGGTGAACCTCTCCGCGCCCGCCGTGGCCGACCGGGTCCGTCGGCTGACCGACCGAGGGGTCATCACGGGCTACCACGCCCATGTGGACCCGGCCGCCGCCGGTCTTCCGGTCACGGCCCTCGTACGGATGGAGTGCTTCGGGGCCCACTGCCTGCTGCGCGAGCAGTCCTCCCTGGAGCTCCCGGAGATCCTCCAGGTGCACCGGGTCACCGGCGACGCCTGCTGCGTGCTGCTCATCGCGGTGCGCTCGATGGAGCACTTCGAGGAGGTCATCGACCAGCTCGCGGAGCACGGCCGCCCCTCCAGCACCATGATCCTGTCCAGCCCGGTTCCCTGGCGCGCCGTCACCGCCCCCCGGACCCGCTGACGGCGGTCCCCGTGATCGAGGGGCTCACGACACCGCGCCCTTCGGGCCGGGCGGTCAGGGCGGTCCGTCCCCCATCGCGGGGCTCACGTGAACGGAACGGAAGGGTGACGGGGCCGTGCGCACCGTTCGTTCGTCGACCCCCGTGGTACCCGCGCCAGGTCGACCGCGGGCCGGTGGCGGGGGCGGGGGCGCGAGCTGGCGGGATCAGCCGGGCCGCGCGTCTAGGGTTGACCGGTGAGCGTACTGATCGACAGCCCTGTCTGGCCGGGTCCCCGTGGGTGGCGCTTCGCCCACCTGGTGAGCGACAGCTCCTTCGAGGAGCTCCACTCTTTCGCGCGTGAGCTGGGCGTCCCCTCCCGGGCCTTCGAGCGGGACCACTACGACGTCCCCGAACACCTGCACGCGCGTGCCCTGGATCTGGGGGCCGAGCTCGTCACCGGTCGGGACCTGGTCACCCGTCTGCGGGCGGCGGGGCTGCGCCGCCCCAAGGGCGGCGGCTCGGAACAGGCTCCTCCGCGAGCTCGCGGCTGAGCCGGTCCACCTCAGCGAGCATGTTGGACCGCGCGCGGGGCTCCCAGTGCGCCCGGCCGAACTCCGTGTGGAACAGGTGCGGGCTCTCCAGCAGCGAACGCAGGACCCGCAGCCGTCCGGCCCGGAACACCCGGTCGGGGTAGCGCCAGTACTCGGCGCGCACCGCCGAGGTGTAGGCCAGGTACTTCTCCGGGGCTCCCGCCAGGGTCGACAGGTCGGCGTCGGAGAGCACCGCGCCGTTGGCGTCCCCCGGCTCGGGCCGGTGGTCCCTGGTGACGCCCACCAGCCGCACCACCTCGGATATCAGTACCGGGTCCTTTCCCAGGAGCGCGAGCAGACGGTGCGCCAGAGCCTCGCTCTGGTCCTCGTCGTGCCCCGGGTTGCCCTCGTGGACGGCGTCGTGGAACCAGACCGCGTACCGCACGGCGTCGACGTCGCGGGCCTCGTCCTGGAGCACGTCCACGGCCCGCAGGGTGCTCCACAGGTGGGAGAGGGTGTGGTACCGCCGGTGGTCCTCGCTCCAACGACCGAGGAGCTCGTCCCCGACGGCGCGGGAATCGCAGTCCTCACCGGCGAGCTGACGCCAGGAGGCGGCGAGGAGGACGGCGTCCTCCTGTCGCAGGGGGTGGAAACGGTCCTCGGAGCTCATGTGATCAGTCTTCCCGTCCGGGCCCGGCCCCAAAAGGTCAGCGCGCGGAGTCCTCGACCAGTCCGGCCTCGTGGGCGAGGACGGCCGCCTGGACCCGGTTCCTCAGGCCCAGACGGCTGAGGATGGCGCTGACGTAGCTCTTGACCGTGCCCTCCACGAGGAAGAGGCGTGCCGCGATGTCCGCGTTGGACAACCCGGCGCCGACCAGGGCGAGCACGTCCCTCTCGCGGTCGGTGAGTGCGGCCAGGCGCGCCGCCGCGGCGGCCTCCTTCGCCGCTCTGCCACCGCCGAACCGATCGATCACCTGGCGGGCCACCCTGGGCGACAGGTAGGCGCCGCCGTCCGCGACCGCGTGCACCCCGGCGATGAGCTCACGGGGGTCCCCCGCCTTGAGCAGGAACCCGCTGGCACCGTCCCAGAGCGCCTGGGAGATGTAGGCGTCCTCCCCGAAGGTCGTGAGGATGACGACCCGGGTGCCAGGAGCCACCCGCAGGATCTCCGCGCAGGCCGCGAGCCCGTCCATCCGGGGCATGCGGATGTCCAGGAGCACCACGTCGGGACGGTGGGAGAGCACCAGCTCCACCGCCTGGCGGCCGTCCGCGGCCTCCGCGACGACCTCGATGCCCGGATCGCTCTGGACGATCGCCCGCACACCCGCGCGGATCATCGCCTCGTCGTCGGCGAGCAGCACTCTGATCACCGTGTCACCCGTCCCGGTCGCGGCGTCCCACAGGTCATCTCGTCAGCCTCTCCTTGGTCACCAGCACCCCGTCCTCGAAGCACAGCTGGTAGAAGTCCACGTCGTCGTCGAACATCCCCGCGGAGTCGCGGTACTGCTCACAGGCGGGGTCGGCGGAAGCGAACTCAGCCAGGCGGGACTCCGTGATCCGCAGCGGCTGGTCGGGGAGGGGAAGGTCCTCGCGGTGCGCGCCCACGGCGAGCGCCGCGAACTGCTCCGGTGGCAGGGTGCTGTCCGCGAGGATCTCCGCGAGGACGTAGTAGACCGTGGCGACCACGAGGACGACCACGACGACCGGTGCGGCCACCAGGGCCAGGGTCCACGGCTGGACCCGTCTCCGAGCCGCCCTGTGGAGCTGCTCGATCTCCTCGCCCTCCCTCACCTCGGCACCGTCGAGGGGGAGGGTGGCGCACACCCGCCACCCGTCCTCGTGGGGTCCCGCGGTCAGCGCCCCACGCGCCAACCGCACCCGCTCCCCCAGCCCGGTGAGGCCGTGGCCGCCACCGGAACCCGGCTCCCGGCCCGGCCGCTCCGGTGCCCGGTTGGTGACCCCTACCTCCACCCGGGTGTCGTCGGCGGTCAGCCGCACCTCCACGGGGGCGCCCGGCGCGTGCTTGGTGGCGTTGGTCAGGGACTCCTGCACCACACGGTGGACGGCACGGTCCACCATCGGCGGGAGCGCGTCGAGGGGGCCCTCGCTGACCAGGACGACGTCCACCCCCGAGTCGCGGGCCCGTTCGACCAGGGCCGGGACGCCCTCACCGGTCGGGGCGGTGGGGGCGGGTTCGGTGCCGGTGTCGGGGCGCAGGACCCCGATGACCTCGCGCAGACCGGCGGTGGCCGCCACGGCACCGGCGCGCAGCCGGGCGATCTCCTCGCGGTGGTGCTCGGCCAGGTCAGGGGCGACCTCCAGGGCACCGGCGCGCAGCGCGATCAGGCTGAGGTCGTGGCCCAGCGAGTCGTGCATGTCCTGGGCGATCCGGGCGCGTTCGCGCAGGCGGGCCCGGTCGGCGGTGAGCCGCTGTTCGAGCTCCAGCTGGCGGGCGTGCTCCCAGCCCGCCCGGCCCAGTTCCCGGTGCTGGCGACGGTAGACGCCCACCAGCCAGGGCAGCGCGGTGCAGAACAGGAGGGTGGATCCGGCGGTGACCCAGAGTCCGGGGGTCTCGTCCAGGTGGCGGAGCACGAGCACCGCCATCGCCAGGCAGAGGCCCGCGAAGAGCGCCACCGCGGGACCGACCCGTCTCGACCGGCGTCCGGCCAGGTAGGCCACGCACACCAGGAGGACCATGAAGGCCTGGGACCACGTGCACACGAACACGGCCACACACGGGGCCAGGAGGGGGAAGGTGCGGCTGAGCACGATCACGGCCCCCGCCAGGGCCACCAGCGCGGGAACGGGCAGGGCGGGTGCGTACCCGGCGACGGTGAAGGCGTGCGCCTCGGACAGCAGGACCAGGAACACCCCGAGCCACAGCAGGAGGTCGCGCACGACGGAGCCCCGGGTGGGCCATCCGGGTGCCGGGAACCGGCGCGGTACGAAGTCCATGCTGGTGAACCTACACAGCGGCACCGGCCTCGGGACACCAACGAAAGTCAGGGTTCGTCCGTCTCCTGGGGAGGTCCACCTATCATGGGATGGTTTGTGGCCGAGGGCGACGGCGCGGCACACACGAGACAGAACGAGGCTGAATGTCACCCCTGGAGACCCTGCGACGGATGCACCGGATCGCCGGCTGGCCGCTGCTCCTCGCCACCTTCCTGGCCCGGCTCCCCGTGTCCATGACGCTGATCGGGCTCCTCACGCTGGTCACCAGCACCACGGGCAGCGTCGGAGCCGCCGGACTGGTCTCCGGGGCGTTCGCGCTCGGGGAGGCGATCGGCGGGCCGATCATCGCGCGCTTCGCGGACCGTCACGGTCAGCGCGTCCCCGTCCTGGTCATGGCGATCATCGACGCGGCCCTCATCGGAGCCCTGGTAGCCGCCGTCACGACGGACGCCCCGCTGACCGTCCTGGTCGCGCTGGCGGCCGTCGGTGGTCTGTGCATGCCCCAGGTGGGACCGATGGCCCGCACCCGCTGGGTGGTGCTGATCCGCAGGGGCCCCGACCGCGGCCTGGAGCGCGAGCGCTCGGTCTCCGCCGTGATGTCGGTGGAGGGCGTCCTGGACGAGGCCTCGTTCGTCCTGGGTCCGGCGCTGGTCGGGGTCCTCACCCTCACCCTGTCCCCCTCCGCGAGTGTGCTCGGCGCGGCCGTCCTGATCGGCGTGTTCGGCACCGCCTTCGCGCTGCACCCCACGGCCCCGCCCGGGTCGGCCCCGGTGCGCGGCGCCGAGGGGAGCATCACCCGGCCCGCGCTGCTCCTGCTCGCCGTGCCGATGTTCTGCCAGGGACTGTTCTTCGGCGGCATGTCGACGGGTGTGACGGCGTTCGCGGACAACGCCGGGCACGGTGACCTGTCCGGGCTGATGTACGCGGTGATGGGCTCCAGCAGCGCCCTCGCGGGGCTGATGATGGCCTCGCTGCCGGTGGGCTTCACACTGACCGCGCGGACCCGCGTGGCGGCGGGCGGCCTGGCGCTGCTCACCCTGCCGTTGTACCTGGAGCACGGGCCGGCGACCCTCGCGGTCACCATCCTCGTCCTGGGCGTCGCGATCGGCCCGCACCTGGTGAGCCTGTTCGGACTGATCGAGCGGGCCGCCCCGCCCAGCCGCCTCTCGCAGTCGATGTCGATCATCCTGAGCAGCCTGATCCTGGGCCAGGCCCTGGGCTCGATGATCTCCGGTTCCCTCGCTGACTCCTACGGGCACCAGGGTGCGTTCGCGCTGGCCACGGCGGGCGGCGTGATCTCGCTGGCGGTGACCACGCTGGTGCTGCGCGCCCGGTGGTACGAGCGGCCCGCCTCCCCCGACAGCGCTGGAACCGAGCCACCGGTGACCAAGGACACGGGACTGAATTCCCGGGCCTGACCTGGGAGAACGTCGCACTCCTCGCTGAGGGCGTCAATCCCCCGTCACGACGGGGGGCGGTGTCCCCGAGGTGTGCGTAGGCTTGTCGACCGTGCTCGATCTGTTCAGGGCGCTGGCCCCCCGCGCCGGTCTCCACCGCGAGGCCACACCGCCTCCTCCGATCGCCGGGATCTCCCGCGTGGTCCTGTCCGTGCGCGACCTCGACGTCAGCGTGCGCTTCTACCGCACCGTCCTGGGCCTGCGTCCGGAGTACCCCGAGCAGGCCGAGGGGCCGCCCCTGACGGTCCTCCCCCTCCCCGGCGGGCCGGACGTCGCCCTCGTCCAGCAACGGGACAACTTCAAGGGGCGCTTCGACAGCCGGCACTGCGGTCTGGGCCGCCTCACGCTGGCCGCCGCCAACCTCGGCGTCCTGGAGGCCTGGGAGGACCGCTTCACCCGGATGGACGTGGAGCACACCCCGGTCGTGCACACCGAGGAGGGCTCGACCCTCGTCTTCCAGGACCCCGACGGCACCGAGCTCGCCCTGTTCGTGCCCGCCGAGCCCGACACCGGCGAGGACTAGGTCGTGCTCTGTGGATCACTCCGCGCTCGCGACCGCCGACACGTCCCAGCCGGCCCCGGCCCGGGAAGGACCCGGGGCCGGGCTCGTCGTCACTCGCTGGGGACGGTCTTGAGCCTGATGTCGCGCTCGCCGAGCTCGTCCACCGCGGAACGCGGCAGGCGGTCGTCGGTGACGATCAGGTCGAACTCCTCCAGGCGGGCCACCCGGAAGGTGCCGAACTTCCCGTACTTGGTGCTGTCCACCACCAGGACGCTCTTGGAGGCGATGCGCAGCAGCTCCTGCTTGGCGATCACCTTGGCCTCGGAGGGCGTGGTGGAGCCGCGCTCGGCGTCCCAGGAGCTGCTCGCGATGAAGGCGAGGTCCACGTTGACCTGCCGCAGGAAGTCGGCGGTGAACTGGCCGACGGAGGAGTGGTCGGAGTGCGAGACCACTCCCCCGGTGTGGATCAGTTCGATCCCCGGGTACTCCATGAGGTGGCCGACGACGTTGAAGTCGCTGGTGATGACGGTCAGCCCGACCTTGTCCGTGAGGAGCGGCACCATCTGGAGGGTGGTCGTGCCCGCGTCCAGGTAGATGGTGAAGTTCTCGCGCACGAGCTCGGCGGCGGCGCGCGCGATCGCCCGCTTGGCGGGCACCTCCAGCTGGGCCTTGGCCAGGTAGGAGGGTTCGCTCTTGAGCCGGGCCGCCAACCGCACGCCTCCGGTGACCGACAGGACCTTGCCGTCGTTCTCCAGGGCCTGGATGTCGCGACGCACGGTCATGTGGGACACGGACAGCATCGACGTGAGCTCGTTGATACTCAGCACGTGGCGCTCCTGGAGGAGCTTCAGGATGTGCTCTCGCCGCTGGTCCGGGATCATCGTTCGCCTCACACTCGGGGGCCTGGCCTGCGGGTGCCGTTCGGATACGACACCCCTTATCGAAGTTTCCCAGGTAGCCGTACCCAGGACGTGCCCCCACGACGTGAGACCGCTCGCAATCGGGTCGCGACCGCTCGGGAACGCGGCCCGCCGCCCGGCCGTCCAGGGACGCCTTGGTGGGCGTTTTTCCTGTTTGCACCACGTAACCCCGGGGTCTTTGCCACTCTTGACTCCATGACGTTGTCCATCGCACTACGCGGAGACACCGCACGATTCCCCGGGAACACGCTCCCGGCACTGCGCTCGGCTCTGCGCGCCGGAGCCGACCTGGTCAAGATCGACGTCCACCTGACCTCGGACGGGTATCCCGTCCTGGTGGACGAACGTGTCGTGGCCCTCCCGGGTTCCCCGCCGCACCAGGTCGCGGACCTGACCCTGGCCGAACTCGCCGCCGCCAGGGACGACGTGGAGCGGCGGATACCCACCCTCATGGAGGTCATCGCCGAGTTCGGCGGCGGGGACACCGCTCCGCTGCTGGTCGACGCGGCCTCTCCGCAGGCGGCGCTGGCCGCCGACACCGTCCTGCGCGAACACGGGTTCGGTGACCTGGCGTTGTTCACCGGGCCGCTGGAGACGCTCCAGGCGTTGCGGGCCCGCAGCCCCGGAGCCCGGATCATGCTCGCCTGGGAACAGCCCGGCCCGCCGCCGGAGGAGGTGGCCCGCACGCTCCGCCCCACCTTCCTGGGATCGCACTTCTCGCTGGTGGACCGGGAACGGGTGGCCGACCTCCACCGGCACGGTTTCGGGGTGGTGGCCTGGACCGTGAACGAGTTCCCGGAGATGGCCCGTCTCATGGGAATGGGCGTGGACGCGCTCGCCACGGATCGCGTCGACGACCTCGTTTCCCTGACTTCGGGACGCGCCCAGGAAACGGCGACGGGGCCGCCGTGAACGACCGTGCGCGCGGCACGGAATGGAACGGCGACACTTCCCGTTCCGTCCCGGGAAAGCACCGGTACATCCGGTGCGCCGTTCACGTGTTCCACGGCACCACCTGGAGGAACGGACGACGAATCCCCCACACGGTGCCGGCGGGAACATCAACACCACGCGCACCCTGAATGACAGTTTCTCCGGTCAATTCAGCCTTTCCGCACTATGTGTCGACCGTTCGCGGATATCGTTGTCTCCCCCTACGTCCGCGGTGCACACCGACCGATGAGAAACGACGAATGACGGCCGATCACCCCCCGAACGCACTTCGCACGACGGCACCCGTCCTGGACTGCGCGGCCCGGCTGTTCGCCGAGCACGGTTCGCGCGGGATCGCCATGTCCGACCTGACCCGGATCATCGCCACCGAGACACGCACCGACGCGGCGTGCCTCAGACGTGCCTTCCCCACCCGGTTCGACCTCTCCTACGCGGTGGTCTTACGCGCCACCCGCGAGCGGGTCGGCGGCCAGCTGGCCGCCAAAGCGCCCGGGAACTCCCCCACCGAACGCAC
>NZ_CBDRIY010000063.1:0-25655 GCF_965344335.1 Nocardiopsis eucommiae | reverse complement strand
CCCCCCCCCCCCCCCCCCCCCCCCCCCCCCCCCCCCCCCCCCCCCCCCCCCCCCCCCCCCCCCCCGACGCGTGTGGTCAGGCCCTGCGCGGGTGCTTGATGCGGTGGAGCGGGGTCTGGTGCGGCTCCTCCGCCTCCAGGCGCGGCGGGTCCAGCACCACGTCGCTGAGGATGTCGAACGCCACCGCCACGACGGCGGCGGCGACCATCAGGACCACCCCGGCGACCAGCAGCGGCACCGACCCGCCCAGGACCAGTGCCAGGCCGCCGAGGCCGAAGCCCACCACGGCCAGGGCGACGCAGGCCCACGACGCCGCGCTGCCCCGGTGCCCGTTGGACGGGGCCAGTGAACCGCCCTGGCGCTGGAAGCCCCGGATGCGCCCGTTCCGGTCCTGGTCGTCGCCCGTGGGCCGGTACTGCTCCCACGCGAGTCCCGGATCCTCGTCGTCGCGGGGCCCGAGCACGGTGGGCCGCCGTCCGTGGAGGAACTCGTCCACGGCGTCGTCCGGAGTCCTGGACAACCGGGGAGTTCCGGTGCCGGTCGTCTCTGTGGGCTCACGCTCTCTTCTGGTTCGCATGGTGGTCCCCCTGGGAACACGGTCGCGTTCGGTGGAGTTTCGCCCGAACCGACGGAAAGGGTCGGCCGAAACCACCGCTCTCTCCCTTTGAACTACCCGGAACAATGCGCGACTCTGCACGAATGATCACGAAAAAGGTGGGAACATCCAGGCCCGTCCCGCTCGTTTGTCCAGAGGACGGGAAGCGGTTCCGGGTCCTCTAGGATGTAGGCCCGAGGACCCAGGATTGACCCCTGACCTCCACGGCCAAGGGAAGCGGTCAGCGGGCCTAGATCTGACTCTCCACCCCTCGGTGGAGCCAACCGCGATCTGCGAGGAGCGCATAGGAAGTGCCAGGCATACTCGACAAGCTCCTGCGCGCGGGTGAAGGTAAGATCCTGCGCCGGCTCAAGAAGTTGAAGGACCAGGTCAACGCCCTTGAGGACGACTACGTCGACCTCTCGGACGACGAACTGCGCGACCTGACCAAGGAGTACAAGGAGCGCTACGAGGAGGGGGAGTCCCTCGACGACCTCCTCCCCGAGGCCTTCGCGACCGTCCGTGAGGCGGCCAAGCGCACTCTGGGCCAGCGTCCCTTCGACGTCCAGATCATGGGCGCGGCGGCCCTGCACCTCGGCAACATCGCCGAGATGAAGACCGGTGAGGGCAAGACCCTGACCGGAAGCCTCGCGGTGTACCTGAACGCCCTCGCGGGCAAGGGCGCGCACGTCATCACGACCAACGACTACCTCGCCCGACGCGACGCCCAGAACCTGGGCCGCATCTTCCACTTCCTCGGGCTGGAGGTCGGCGTCGTCGGCCCCCAGATGACCGCCGAGGCGCGCCGCAACGCCTACCTCGCCGACATCACGTACGGAACCAACAACGAGTTCGGTTTCGACTACCTGCGCGACAACATGGCGCTCTCGCTCAAGGACACCGTCCAGCGGGACCACTTCTTCGCCCTGGTCGACGAGGTCGACTCCATCCTCATCGACGAGGCGCGCACCCCGCTGATCATCAGCGGCCCCTCCGAGCAGAACTCGCGCTGGTACGCCGAGTTCGCGAAGATCGCGCCCCGCCTGAAGAAGGACACCGACTACGAGGTCGACGAGAAGAAGCGCACCGTCGGCATCACCGAGTCCGGTGTCGCCAAGGTGGAGGACTGGCTGGGGATCGACAACCTCTACGAGGCCGTCAACACCCCGCTGATCAGCTTCCTCAACAACTCCCTCAAGGCCAAGGAGCTGTACCGCAAGGACAAGGAGTACATCGTCAAGGACGGTGAGGTCCTCATCGTCGACGAGTTCACCGGTCGCGTCCTGGCGGGTCGCCGCTACAACGAGGGCATGCACCAGGCCATCGAGGCCAAGGAGCGCGTCAAGATCAAGGACGAGAACCAGACTCTCGCCAAGGTCACGCTCCAGAACTACTTCCGCCTCTACGAGAAGCTGTCCGGCATGACCGGTACCGCCCAGACCGAGGCGGCGGAGTTCACCCAGACCTACGGCGTCGGCGTGGTCCCCATCCCGACCAACAAGCCGATGGTCCGCGAGGACGTCAAGGACGTCGTCTACAAGCACGAGGACGCCAAGTTCCAGGCCGTGGCCGAGGACATCGCGGAGCGCCACGAGGAGGGGCAGCCCGTCCTGGTCGGTACGACCAGCGTCGAGAAGTCCGAGCTCCTCTCCCGGATGCTCAAGCGCGAGGGCGTCCCGCACGAGGTCCTCAACGCCAAGAACCACGCCCGTGAGGCGTCGATCATCGCCCGTGCGGGCAAGCTCGCCTCCGTCACCGTGGCCACCAACATGGCCGGTCGCGGTACCGACATCATGCTGGGCGGCAACCCCGACTTCCTCGCGGACGAGGAGCTCCAGGCCCGTGGCCTGAGCCCCCTGGAGACCCCGGAGGAGTACGAGGCGGCCTGGCCCGAGGCGCTGGAGAAGGCCACCGCCGAGTTCGAGGCGGAGCACGAGAAGGTCGTCGAGGCCGGTGGTCTCTACGTGCTCGGCACCGAGCGCCACGAGTCCCGCCGTATCGACAACCAGCTCCGGGGCCGTTCCGGCCGTCAGGGTGACCCGGGCATGTCCCGCTTCTACCTGTCGCTCCAGGACGACCTGCTGCGTCTGTTCAACTCCAGTCGTCTGGAGGTGTTCATGAACCAGCTGAACATCCCCGACGACCAGCCGATCGAGTCCGGCATGGTGAGCAAGGCGATCGCCTCCGCCCAGGGCCAGGTCGAGACGCAGAACTTCGAGATCCGCAAGAACGTCCTCAAGTACGACGAGGTCCTCAACCGCCAGCGCAAGGTCATCTACGCCGAGCGCCGCAAGGTGCTGGAGGGCCAGGACCTGCGCGACCAGGTCATCGAGATGCTGGAGGAGGTCCTGCGCGGCTACGTCGTGGAGGAGACCGCCCAGGGCGACCCGGACGACTGGGACCTCGACAAGCTCTGGCGGGCGTTCAAGCAGGTCTACCCGATCAGCTTCACCGTCGACGAGTTCGTCGAGGAGAACGGCGACCTCCAGACCCTGACCGGCGAGCTCATCGCCACCCAGGTGGTCGAGGACGCCAAGGCGGCCTACGACACCCGCGAGGCCGAGCTCGGTGAGGAGGCGATGCGCGAGGTCGAGCGCCGCGTCATCCTCCAGGTCATGGACCGCAAGTGGCGTGAGCACCTCTACGAGATGGACTATCTCCAGGAGGGCATCGGCCTGCGCGCGATGGCCCAGCGCAACCCGCTGATCGAGTTCCAGCGCGAGGGCTTCGACATGTTCCAGCAGATGCTGGAGGCGATCAAGGAGGAGTCGGTCGGCTTCCTCTTCAACGTCGAGGTCCAGGTCCAGAAGAAGGCGGAGCCCGCGCTGACGGCCGCCGCCGCCGCGCAGACCGCCGCCACCGTCGGTGGCTCCTCCGGTGCGACCGCCGTGGCCACGGCCGTGGACGAGGACGTCGAGGCCGCCGGTGCGGACGCTCCCACCGAGGAGGCCGAGGCCGCCGAGGACGTGGTGGTCCCCGGTTTCGGCGAGGACCAGCCGAACAGGCTCCAGTACTCCGCGCCGAGCGAGGACGGCACCGTCGAGCGGCACACCGAGACGGTGGACGACGAGTACGCGGGTACCGCCCGCAACTCGCCGTGCCCCTGCGGCTCCGGCAAGAAGTACAAGAAGTGCCACGGTGACCCCACGGCCCGGTAACGGCTGAGGGACACCAGAGATCACGCGTGTGGGCGCGGCTCCCGAGGGGGCCGCGCCCACACGCGTCAGCGCGTCAGCCGTGCGGCCCCAGGAACGGGCGCAGCTCCAACCACTCGTGGATGGGCCGTCCCCCGGCCCCGGGTGCGGCCGAGAGCTCCCCGGCCAGTTCCAGTGCGCGGTCGTAGGTGTCGACGTCGATCACCATCCAGCCCGCGACGAGGTCCTTGCCCTCGGGAAAGGCGCCGTAGGTGAGGGGCGGTCGTCCCTCACCGTCGTGGCGCACGAAGGTCCCCTCCGGGGCGAGCGCCTGGGAGTCCACGAACTCCCCGGTCTCCCTCAGCCGGTCCGCGAAGTCGTTCATGTACCCCACGTGTGCCGCGACCTCCGCTGGCGTCCACTGGTCCATGGGGACGTCGTTCACTGAGGCCGGGGCGCCCCGGTAGTGCTTGATCATCACGTACTTGGCCATGGTCTCTCCTCTGCGTGGTGCGCCCATTGTGGGTCGCGCCTACGACAGGGCGGAGTCGGGCACGCGTACGCGACCCGGTCGGCCGGATTCCTTTGCCGGGGCGTGGAACACCGGCGGGCCCGGGACGAGTGTGTGGGGTGCCCTGGAACACCGAGGGCCCGGCGCCGCGTGCGCGGTACCGGGCCGTGGACGTCCCGTGCGGCCCGAGACCCACGAGAGTGGGAGCGGCGGGTCGCGGGGGAAGGCCGGGGCTCAGGTGGTCTGGGTGACCTTGTTGAGGCCGCGCGGAACGTCGGGGTCGTAGCCCAGGCGCCGGGCGAGGTGCTCGGTGAGCAGCTGGGCGGGGACGATGAGGTTCATGGGCGCGACCCACTCGGGCACGTCCGGGACCGGCACCGACACGTCGCTGGCGGCGGCGAGGGCGGAACCGCCGCCGAAGCCGAACACCGGGGCCCCGGCGGAACGGACCCGCTCCGCGAGGGCGACCGTGCCCTCCAGGGTGGGGCCGCTGGGCGCGGCCACCAGCAGGGCCGGGGTACGCGGGTCCACCACGGCGATGGGCCCGTGCTGGAGGTCCGCGTAGGACAGCCCCATGGCGTGCAGGTAGCAGGCCTCCTTGAGCTTGAGGGCGGCCTCCAGGGCGGTGGAGAAGGCCATGCCGCGACCGGAGATCACCGCGCCCTGCACGGCCACCATCCGCTCCACGATCTCCTCCAGGGAGTCCGTGGGAGCGGCGAGGGTCTCCTCGATCCCGGCGGGCACCAGCTCCAGCTCTCCGGCGTCCAGGTTCGCGCCCAGGCCCAGGGCCAGCACCGCGAGCGCGGCCAGCTGCGTGTTGTACGTCTTCGTGGCGGGGACCGCCAGCTCGTTCCCGGCCCGCGTGACCAGGGCGACGTCGGCCTCCGTGGCCAACGGGGAGTCCGCGCCGTTGGTGACGGCGACGGTCCGGGCGCCGCAGTCGGCGGCCCAGCGCATGGTCTCGACGATCTCCTCCGTCCTGCCGGACTGGGAGATGGCCACAGCGAGGACGTCGGACAGGTCGATCCGCGCGCCGTAGGCGGTGGCGATGGAGGGCGAGCCCAGCGTGGCCAGGCGGCCGGTGTGCGCCTGGAGGAGGTAGCTGCCGTAGACCGCCGCGTTGTCCGAGGAGCCCCGGGCGATGAACAGGACGTGCTTGGTGGCGCGGCCGAGCGCCTCGATCTCCCCGCGCAGGGGCAGCAGTTCGGCGAAGGTCCGGCGCAGGGCCTCGGGCTGTTCGGCGATCTCGGAGAGCATCATGCTCGTGGTGGACATACGGAGCCTTCCGGTGGGGACGTGCGGTCCTGGCCGTACGCCGGGGGCCGCGCTGGTCGCGTGGACGGCCCGGACTACGCCGCTGGCCAGCCACGATGCTGGTTCACTCCGCGTGCCACAAGGAGGATTGACACGCGGGTCGAGCTATGGTCTAGTCCGGACTATACCAGTCAGATCCCGGCATGACCCGGCAAGTGTCACGAGTCCGGGCGGATGCCGCGCTAAGGTCGAACGCCGACCACCGGACCACCCGACCCGCCGACCGAGAAGGCCACTCGCTCCATGCCGATCGACGCCAGCAACCCCCTGCCGAAGTACGTCCAACTCCGCGATCTGCTCCTGGACTGGATCACCGCGGCGGGGCTGGGCGTGGACGACATGGTCCCCTCCGAGCGCGAGCTCAGCTCCACCTACGGCCTCTCCCGCATGACCGTGCGCCAGACCATCGACCTCCTCGTCGCCGAGGGCCGCCTGTACCGGGTCCCGGGCAAGGGCACCTTCGTGGCCCGGCCGAAGATCGAGATGTCCCTGGTCCTGGCCTCCTTCAGCGAGGACATGCGGGCCCGGGGCTTCGAGCCGGGCGCGCGCGAGCTGATCCGTCAGGTCATCCCGGCCAGCGGCCACACCGCGCGCATGCTCGACATCGCCCCCGGCACCCTCGTCCACCACATCGAACGCATGCGTACGGCGGACGACGAGCCCATGGCGGTCGAGCGCTCCAACATCCCGGCGGCCATGGTGCCCGGCCTGGAGGACCACGATCTGGCCGAACGATCTCTCTATGAGGTCCTGGAAAACGAGTTCGACATCCTGTTGGATTCCGGTGAGCAGACCATCGAGGCCGGGATCTGCGACTCGGCCGACTCCCGTCTCCTTGGCCTACCCGCCGGAAGCCCGGTGCTGATCATGCAGCGCCGCAGCTTCGCCAAGGGACAGTGCGTGGAACTCGCCCTGTCCACCTACCGTGCCGACCGCTACCAGCTGCACTCCCGCCTGGACCCGCGGAGGCACGGAGACTGACGTCTCGCGCCCTCGGGGCGCGCGTCCGAGAGGGAGGACCCCCCACCATGTCGGACCCCACCCCTGCGAAGAAGGCCCCCGCCGAACCCGGGGACCCCCCGCGCAAACGCTCCTCCGCCGCGTTGGCCGTGCTCCAGAGGCTCGGCCGGAGCCTGATGATGCCCATCGCGGTCCTGCCCGCCGCCGCGATCCTGCTCCGCCTCGGACAGGACGACCTCCTCGGAGCGGACGGCCTGGCCGGGATCGACGGGATGGGCTGGATGCAGCCGGTCTCGGGTGCCGTGGGCACCGCCGGTGAGGCGATCTTCGAGGCCCTGCCGCTGTTGTTCGCGATCGGTGTCGCGATCGGCTTCGCCCGGCGCGCGGACGGCTCGACCGCCCTGGCCGCCGTGGTCGGCTACCTGGTGTTCGACCGCGTGGCCACCTGGACGATGGTCACCTTCGACGGCCCGGCCGGGGACATCGGGTCGCGGCTCGTCACCTATCCGCTCGCGACCGATCCGGTGACCCGTGAACCGGTCGCGGACCCGGAGGCGGTCAACGCCGTCCTCCCGATGATCAACCACGCCGTCAAGAACCCCACCGACGTGCTCGGCGGGATCGTGGTGGGCCTGGTGGCCGCCGTGCTGTGGCAGCGCTACCACCGGATCAAGCTGCCCACCTGGCTCGGCTTCTTCGGGGGCCGCCGCTTCGTCCCCATCGTCACCGCCCTGGCCGGTCTGGGCATGGGCGTGGTGCTGGGCCTGGTCTGGCCGATCGTCGGCATGTGGATCCAGAACCTGGGCGAGGCCCTCATCGGCGCGGGAGCCCTCGGAGCCGGGATCTACGGCGTCGTCAACCGCATCCTGCTGCCGCTGGGCCTGCACCACGTGGTGAACTCGTTCGTCTGGTTCGTCTCGGGCACCTACACCGACGAGAGCGGCGTGGTCTCGCACGGGGAGATCACGCGCTACTTCGCCGGTGACCCGGAGGCGGGCACGATGCTGTCCGGCTTCTTCCCGGTGCTCATGTTCGGTCTCCCGGGAGCGGCGCTCGCGATGTGGCTGACCGCGTCCAGGGCCAGACGCGCGCAGATCGGTTCCATCATGATCCCGGCCGCGCTGACCGCCTTCGTCACAGGCATCACCGAGCCGGTGGAGTTCGCCTTCATCTTCGTGGCGCCGGTGCTCTTCGCGGTCCACATCCTGCTCACCGGCGTCTCGCTGGCGTTGATGAACCTGCTCGACGTCCAACTGGGCTTCGGGTTCTCGGCGGGGCTGATCGACCTGCTGCTGAACGCGACGAAGAGCAACACGGAGGGACTCGGCGTGCTGTTGTTGTTCGGCACGTTCTACTTCCTGGTCTACTTCGGGATCTTCTATGTGCTGATCAGCAGGTTCAACTTCCCCACGCCCGGACGGGAGCCCGACCCCGACGAGCCCGGGGGAACACCGCACACGGCCCCGGCCACGGCGGACGGCACGACCGGGGCCGGCCCGGACGGCCCGAGCGGCGGGGATCCCGGCCGCTCCGGCTGAGCCCGGCGCCCCCGGCGACGATCGACCACCGTGCCGACCCTGGCGTGTGAGGCACACCACCTCTAAGCTCGGCTCAGACCCCCCGGGTCACGTGATCCCGGGTAGAGCACGGAGGGCACATGTCGGACAAGGCAACGGCGATCGTCGCCGGTTTGGGCGGCGCGGCCAACATCGAGGACATCGAGGCCTGCATCACGCGGCTGCGCACTGAGGTCAGTGATCCCGCTCTGGTCCGGGAGGCCGACCTCCGGGCGGCGGGCGCGCACGGCGTCCTGGTCTCGGGCAACGTGGTCCAGGTCGTGGTGGGCCCGGAGGCGGACTCCCTCACCGACGACATCCAGGACCTGCTGGAATAGGGGTTCGGCAAAGTCGGGCCTTTGTGCTCTTTTGGCCGCCCCTTTTCCGGGTTAAGTCCCCCTCCCAGGGAAGACCTCCTCCATGTCAGACCTGAACGGTGCGCTGCGCGTACTCTCGCCCGTCGCCGGAACCGCCATGTCCCTGGACACGGTCCCCGATCCGGTGTTCTCCCAGAGCATGGTCGGCCCCGGTGTGGCCGTCCACCCCGAACCGGGACAGGAGGGCGGCCAGGAGTCCGAACACGAGGCGGTCGCCCCGATCGCCGGGACCCTCGTCAAGCTCCACCCGCACGCCTACGTGGTCATGGCCGCCGACAACAGACGCGGTGTCCTCGTCCACCTGGGCATCGACACCGTGCAGCTCGCGGGGGAGGGGTTCACCCTCCTGGCCGAGGAGGGCACGGAGGTGGCGGCGGGCACACCGGTGATCCGCTGGTCGCCCGGCGCGGTCGCCGCCGCCGGTCGACCCTCGGTCGTGCCGGTGGTGGCCCTGGACGCCCAGCCGGGCGGCCTCGCGGACCTGGCCGCGGGAGCGGTCGAGCCGGGGGAGGTCCTGTTCGTCTGGGAGTGAGCCCCCGCCCCCCGCCACGGCGGGGTGTGTCCTGCCCGCTCCGGCGAACGGGTAGTCTCCGGCCGCAACCAGCGATCCGGCGGAGATGAAGTCCCTTATGAGATCGTCCGTGCCACGCGCCCTGGCCCCGGCCTGCGTGGCCCTCACCCTGATCACCACAGCCTGCACCACACCCGAGGAGGTGGACACCTCGCCCGAGAACGACCCCGGTGCGGAGGCCACGGCCGAGCCCTTCGAGCCGGTCCTTGCCCCGCAGCTGCTCGCCGAGATGGACCTGGACGACAAGATCGGCCAGCTCCTGGTCCTGACCGCGCAGGGCACCACGGCCGCCGACAACGCCGCCCAGATCGAGGCGCACCGGCCCGGCGGCGTCATCTACTTCGACGCCAACCTGAACGACGCCGAGCAGATCGCGCGGATGTCGGCGGGGATGCAGGACCAGGCGGCCGAGGTCGGTCAGGGGGTGCCCCTGTTCGTCAGCATCGACCAGGAACAGGGCCTCGTGGTGCGCATGCCCGTGGGCACCCTGTTCCCCGATGCCATGGCAGTCGGTGCCACCCGTGACACCGACCTCGCCGCGCTGCGGGCGTCGACCACGGCGGACGAGCTCCTCGCGGTCGGCGTCAACATGAACTACGCGCCCGACGCCGACGTCAACACCGACCCCAACAACCCGGTCATCGGTATCCGCTCCTTCGGCTCCGACCCGGAACTGGTGTCGGAGATGGTGCTGGCCGAGTCCGACGCCTACTCCGAGCACGGCGTCGTGCCGGTCATCAAGCACTTCCCCGGACACGGCGACACCGACGTCGACAGCCACACGGGGCTGCCCGTGATCGACCTGCCCCGGGACCGCTGGGAGGCCGAGCACCTGCCGCCGTTCCGGGCCGCCGTGGACGCGGGCGTGGACGCCATCATGACCGCGCACGTGCTCATGCCGCAGCTGGACCCGGGCGAGGACCCGGCCACCCTGTCGCCGGTGATCATCGACGAGATCCTGCGCGGCGAGCTCGGCTACGACGGGGTGGTCACCACTGACGCCCTCAACATGGAGGGCGTGCGCCAGACCCACGACGACGGCGAGGTCGCCGTCCGCGTGGTGGAGGCGGGGGTGGACCAGCTCCTCATGCCGCCGGACCCCGGAGCCGCCGTGGCGGCGATCCGGGAGGCGGTCGAGAGCGGACGCCTCACCGAGGAGCGCATCGACCAGTCCGTGCTGCGCGTCCTCACACTCAAGGAGAAGCGCGGCGTCCTGGAACGCGAGTCCGCCGACCCGGCCCAGGCCGACGCGGCCATGGAGAACCCCGAGCACGCCGAGGCCGCCCAGCGGGTGGCCGACGCCTCGGTCACCCTGGTCCGGAACGAGGCGGACCTCCTACCGCTGGACGCGGGCACGCGCGTGCGCGTCCAGGGTGAGGGCGCCGACCGGATCGCCCCGGCGCTGACCGACGCCGGACTGGAGGTCGTGGACGGCGGCGAGGACGTGCTGGTGGTCGGCACCCGGAACGCGCGGGGCTCCGAGGAGCAGCGCGGGATGGTGGCCGCGGGGCGCTCCCAGGGCACCCCGGTGGTCGTGGTCGCCCAGGGCGGCCCCTACGACCTGGAGGCCTTCCCGGACGTCGACGCCTACCTGGCCCTGTACTCGGCGGTCGAGGTCTCCCGGGTGGCTGCCGCCCGGGTGATCGCCGGAGAGGTCGACCCCTCCGGGACACTGCCGGTGGACATCCCCGGTGCCGACGTGGCCTCCGGAACCGGACTCGGCTACTGACGCCACCGGGTCGCCACCGGGTGACGCGCGGTTGAACCGGACGGGGAACGGGAAGAACCCGGTCCCCGTCCGGCTCCGTCGGCTCCGCACAGGTCCGGGCGGGTGGTCCCCATGGCGATCACCGAAGGAGGCGACCGGATGAACGGCACCCGACGAGGGGTCATCTCCGACTGGGGCGGTGTGCTCACCCCACCCCTGCCCGAGGGAATCCGGGCCTGGCTCAGGTCCGACCGCATCGACATCGAGCACTACCACGAGGTCATGCGTCCGTACTTCGACGACAGCGTGCCGGACAACCCCGTGCACGCCCTGGAACGCGGCGAGATCGAGACCCACCTGTTCGAACGCGACCTCGCCGCCCTGCTGCGCTCCACCCACGGCGCCCCGGTACGGGCGCAGGGTCTGATCGAGCGCATGTTCGCGCACTTCGACCCGGTCGACGGCATGTACGAGACCCTGCGTTCGGCCCGGGGGAGCGGACACGCGACCGCGCTGCTGTCCAACTCCTGGGGCAACGGATACCCGCGTGACCACTTCGCGGCCACCTTCGACACGGTGGTGATCTCCGGCGAGGTGGGCATGCGCAAGCCCGAGGAGCGCATCTACCTGCTCACCTGCGAGCAGCTGGGCCTGGAGCCCGAGGACTGCGTGTTCATCGACGACCTGGCGCACAACATCGAGACCGCCGAGTCCCTGGGGATGACCGGGATCCTGCACACGGACGTGGAGAGCACCCGTCGGGCGCTGTCCCGCTTCCTGGCCCCGGAGGACGACCACCAGCGGCAGCCGGTCTGACCTCGTCGGGTTCTTTGGGAAACTCGTAGGGACCCGATCCCGCCTGGAGAGCCCATGTACGTCTTCCTGCCCAGTACCGTCCCCGCGCTCGCGGCCCTGCTCGACCGGGGTCGACTGGAGGGGGAGGCCCTCCCGGCCTTCACCGCCGATGCCGGTCCCGACGGGGACCCCGAGGAGGCCGAGTACGACGCCATGTACGCGGCGGCCGAGGCCTCCCTGCGCATGCTGTCCGAGGACCCCGGGGCGCCCCGCCGCCGCGTGGTCCTCGCCGCCGAGATGCCCGACGCCGCCGTGGAGCACGAGGCCCGCCACGCGGACGGGGTCGCCCGCGTCACCGTCCGGGGCGGCGTGCCCTACAAGAAGCTCCGGTCCGCGCACCTGGATGACACCGACGCGGCGGACGACATCGCCGAGGCCGCGGCCGAGCCGGCCTCCGAAGCCGCCGAGGACCACGAGCTCATGTGGTTCGCGGTCCAGGAGATCCGCTACCTGGTCGAGGAGTCCCAGACGTAGCAGTACGCGGGTACCCCGGGGGATCCGTCGAAGGCGTGCGTGATCGCGCCCAGACGCTCCCAGCCCAGGCGTTCGTACAGGCGGGTGGCGGCCCGGTCCTTGGCCATCACGTCCAGCACCAGGGCCGAGCCGTGCAGGCTGGCGTGGTCCATCACCGTGCGGGTGAGGGACGCGCCCACGCCCCGACCGCGCGCCCCGGGGCTGACGAAGAGACGGGCGAGGACGGCGGCCTCGTCGGAGGCGCGTCCGGTCCGTTCGCTCCACAGCGCGACCGCGTCCGCCCCCTCGGGTTCGGCCAGACTCACCTGCCCCACAATCGCGCCGTCGTGTTCGGCCACCCAGGAGCGGAGGAACCCCGGGTCGGTCAGCCAGGCCCGGGGGTGGGCGACGCCCTCCACCGGATAGCCGTCGTGCGCGTGCACCCGGACGAGGAGGTCGCTCAGCGCCACCAGGTCGGCCTCGGTCCGCTCCCGGACCCGCACTCGGTCAGTCATCACTCTCCTCCACCGCCATGTCGTAGTCCAGCGCCGCCAGGTCTGCCCTCATGACGAAGCGCGTCACCTCGAAGGGACGGCCCGCCTGGTCGAACCCGGTGTGCAGCACTTCCAGAACCGGAACTCCGGTGGGCAGCATGAGCCCGCGCGCCTCCTCGGGAGAGGGCATACGCGCGGACACCTCCTCACGGCTCCGGGTGATTCGGTGTCCGCGTTCCTCGAAACGGGCGTACAGGCTGCCCCTGCCCAGGTTCGCCGAGGTCGCCAGGGGGGTCCCCTCGGCGATGCGCCAGGGCACGTACGTGACCCCCACCTGGACTGGGTGTTCGGACGCGCCATCCGACGCGTAGTACCAGTTCTCCCTGCGGACCACGTCCGGTGCCTCGGCGGACAGTCCCAGCCTTTCGATGATCTCCGTAGGAGCGATCACGCGCTCGATGGACACGCAGTCCACACGGGGGATCAGGCCCTGCTTCGCGAGTTCCGCACGGTAGGGGGAGAGCCCCGTCCCCTCCCGCAGACGTCGGGAGTACCGATCGGCCCCGAACCGGAGTGCCTTCCGTCGTTCCCGTACGAACACGCCGGAACCGTGCCGACGGTCGACCAGTCCCTCCTCCGCGAGAATGCGGACCGCCTCACGAGCGGTGTTACGGGCGGTTCCGTGCGTCTGTGCGAGATCGCGTTCGGAGGGCAGCTTTTCCCCAGGGAGAAGGTCTCCGTCCTGAATTGCCGTGCGCAGGTGATCGGCAATTCTTCTGCTGGGGGGTGGTTGCTCTTCGCGCTCCTCAGAAGTCATGCGGACATCCTACGCAAGTGGTTTGAGCCAGTGCCTTGACTGGCTTAAGCCACCCGTGCTCAGATGGTGCTGAGTGTCGCCACGGGGTGACCCGGAGTCGGATCTTCGTGGAGCGCTGTTCGGGAACCCCCCGTGGGCGAGGGATCTGTACCCCTCACGCACCCCTGGAACGAGGAGGCTCGTCATGGCCGAAGGCAAGTGCGGTGCCTGTGGTGGTGAGGGAACCTTCATCATCTACTCGGATGGAGAGAAGAAGGGGTGGGGTAAGGACAAGGAAGTGGTGACCTGTAAGGACTGCGGCGGGACAGGGAGGAAGCGGTAGTGGCCGACTTTCAACGGATGCACGCTGAGCTCGCTGCCGGGCTCACCACCACAGACGCGATCCGTGCGGCCTTCGCCGACCATCCCCGGCACCGGTTCATCCCCGACCTGGTCTGGCCCGACATCCAGGGGCTGCCCCTCATCCGCTCGGCGGATCCCCAACGGTGGGCCGCCTACGTCTACGCCAGTGACCCGGTGGTGACACAGGCCAACGACGGGGGCAGTGGTGCTGTCAACACCCCCACATCGTCCTCATCGGCGCCGCAACTCATGGCCGACATGATCGAGGCCGCCGGGGTCGAGCCGGGTATGCGGGTGCTGGAGATCGGTACCGGGACCGGCTGGAACGCCGCGATCCTCGCCTCCCTCGTCGGACCCACCGGATCCGTGACCTCGATCGAGATCGACCCCACGGTGGCTCAACGTGCGGAACGGAGCCTGTCTGGAACCGATGTGACGGTGGTCCACGGTACGGAGCCACCCGCAGGCACCGACTACGACGCGGTCATCGCGACCTGTGCGGTGAGCCGGGTTCCCAGCGGATGGATCGACTGTGTGGGTCCGGACGCGCGGATCGTGGTGCCCTGGGGGCCGAATTCGGATGCACACTCCAGTCCGGTCACCGTCCTGCGACGTACGGGCCCCAAGAGTGCCGCCGGACCGTTCGTGTGCGAGTCGTTCTTCATGCGGGACCGTACCCAGAGGGTTCCCCGGGGAGAGTTCCCCGGGATGGGACGCGAGTCGGAAGGCACCCGAGTCCTGCCCTTCGCGGTGGAGGACCTGACCGAGGACGATCGCGTCACCCGGCTCATGCTCATGCTTCCCGGGGTCCGTATCGGGATAGGGATGCGTCCGTTCAGCGGTGACGTCGGACTCATCATCTACCTCGGCGTTCCGGACGGCTCCTGGGCCTACCTGTGGCCGGACGGCGCCGCCCACGGGGGAGGCCCGACGGATCTGGTCGAGCGCCTGCGTGCCGCCCACGACCTCCTGGCAGGGGAGGGTTGGCCCGCTCTGGCGGAGTTCTCCCTGGAAGCCGACCTCGGCGCCGGGGTGTGCCGGGTCCGAGCACCCTTTGGCGAGTGGGAGCACGCCGTGTAGGCGTGGAACTACGGGAGGAAGACAGGGTCGGCAAGGGTGCTGAGGGGGTCCGGCCGTGCGCCGTGAACTTGATGGCATCCGATACGCGATCCGCCTCGCGAAGGCGTAGAAGGCAGGTTCCCATGGACGAGACCACCCGTACCGCTCAGTTCCTCCACGAGGCCGGGACGCTCAAGAACCAGCGTCGCACGGGGTGGTGGATGGCGGGAGTCCGAGACCCCGAATCCGTTACTGAACACTCCTGGCGCACCTCCCTGATTGCCTCCGTTCTGGCGTCGATGGAGGGAGCGGACCCCGCGCGGGCGGCGCTCATCGCGACCTGGCACGACACCGGGGAGACCCGTACAGGAGACGTCAACCACCTCGGACGGAAGTACGTCCAGGGGTCGGTTGATCCCCTGGAGATCGCCGTGGACCAGACCGAGGGAATGCCCGCGCCCCTGGCGGAGCTGGTGCGCGGCGCGGTTGCGGAGTACGAGGCACAGGAGACGGCCGAAGCCGTGTGCGCCAAGGACGCGGACAAGCTGGAATGCCTCGTGCAGGGGGTGGAGTACCGGGCCCAGGGGCACGGTACGGCTCAGCGCTGGATCGACAACTCCAAGGCACGGATCAAGACCCGGAGTGGGAAGGCGCTGGCGGAGGCGGTACTCGCTGGAGAACCGATGGACTGGTTGCGTGCCGCGATGGGGGAGAACCACTAGCCCGTGTCGTCTGAGCGCCGTGGTGCCTCGGGACGCTGGTTCGAGGCCTGGTGGGGGTGGGTGTGTCCGGCCGTGCGGTTGGGCGGCGCCGCGTGACGAATGCGGCGCCGCCCAACGGCACGGAGTGGGCTCTAGCGGACGAGGTAGCTCACCCGCCTCGTCTCGATGACACTCGCCCCTTCGGGAAGACCGCCCTCGTCGTCGCCCTCCAGGAGGACACGCATCCAGATGTCGCTGTCCTTCCGGTAGGGGTTCAGCCGGTCGAGCCGTTCCCAGAAGCTGTGCCCGATCGCCACGCAGGAGCACGCGCAGGTCTGCGTGTTGTAGCTCGGGGTCAGCGGCGAGATCCGCCCCGCCAGCGAGATCCCGTTCTCGTCGGGCTCACCGCCCCGGATGATCTGGATGACCTCGGTGTACAGCTCGACATCAGGCACGAAGGTTGACGCCATGGAGTCAGCTCCCTACGTAGAGGAGGCGACACCCGGTATGGGTGTCCCACTGGCTCCAGTATGATTCTAGCCAGTCATGATTACAAGTAATTTTCCTGACTGACTTAAAAAACTGCCTCGCGATGGTCGACTACTACGATCGAGACACCAAAGCGCTGTCTGGAAGGAGTTTTCGTGGCTGGTGGTCATTCGCCCGGGGTGCGACGGCGCAGGCTGTCGGCCGCGCTGAAGAAGCTCCGCGAGGATCGGGGGATGTCGGCGGCAGCGGTGGCTGGGAAGCTCAAGTGGTCCACGGGCAAGCTGACCCGCTCTGAACGCAACGAGTGGAAGTTCCCCAAGCGCGCGGATGTGGAAGCCTTGCTCGACCTCTACGAGGTGGAGGGGGATGACCGGGCGCACCTTCTCAGTCTGACCGAGGAGGCTCGCGGACGCAGCGATTGGCACAAGTACGCGGACCTTTTCCCAGGGTCCCTGCCTGACCTGGAGGCAGAAGCGGTCCGAATCCGTTCCTATGAGGCCTTGCTGATCCCCGGACTTCTCCAGACTCCCAGCTATGCTGCGGCGATCTTCGAGGCGAGTCAGATCGTTCCGCCTGAGGACACTCAGCGCAAGGTGGAGTCCCGGATGGCCCGCCGGGGTGTGCTCGATGCACCCAGCGGGCCACAGCTCGTATGCGTCATTGATGAAGCGGCCCTTCGCAGAGTGGTTGGTTCCGCCAAGGTGATGGCCGAACAGCTCCGCTTCTTGGTAGGGATGGCAGCGCACTACAAAGTCACGTTGTTGGTGGTGCCTTTCGAGGTCGGTGGGCACACCGCGATGGATGGTGCCTTCTCGCTCTTGGAATTTCCGAGTCCCGAACCAGGGATTGTCAGTATCTCCACCGGGGTGGAGTCCCTGTATGTGGAGGACGAGGCCTACGTCGACCGGCATAGGCTGATCTTCGACGGCGTCCACAACCTGGCCTTGGGCCCGAAGAAGTCCCTCGACCTCATCGAATCCATCGCCGCCGAGCACGACAAGCGAGCCTGATCATGTTGCTGGAGTTCCGCAAGTCCTCCTACTCATCCGCCCAGGACAACTGTGTCGAGGTCGCCCAGGTCGCTCCGGCCTTCCGCAAGTCCTCCTACTCATCCGCCCAGGAAAACTGCGTCGAGGTCGCTGACCTGCCCACCGGTGCGGCCATCCGTGACTCCAAGAACCCCGACCACGGCTTCCTGCCGATCGGGGCCGCCGAGTGGGCCGCCTTCGCGCAGTTGATCGCCGCTCGTCCCTCGCACCTCTGAGGTGCCCGTGTCCGCGTCCCGGCCCTGCCACGGGCTGGGACGCCGTCGGGTGTGCCTCGCGCGTCACTCCTGGCCCGGGACAAGATTCCTTGCCCCCGATGCCCGCCCGGATCACGAACGGTGGGCGTTGCCTCTGCGGGGCTGCGTCGGGCTCAGCCGCCGCCGTCGCCCCCTCCGTCCCCACCGTCTCCGCTGCTGCCCGTGCCACCGCCACCGCCGCTGCCACCACCGCTCCCGCCGTCGGAGTCCCAGTCCAGCCACGCGTTGAGGGCGGCGAACGCCACCACGGTCCCCGAGACGAGGAGGAGCAGCGGCCCGAGCGCGGAACCGTCACCGTCCAACACCCGGTGCAGGAGTCCCATCCCGAAGTAGAGCACCAGGAACATGCCGCCGATCAGACCTGCTGTCAGGGCGAGCACGCCTCTGCCGTCCACGGGGCCTCCAGGGGGCGCGGGGACCATCACGGTACGCCTCGGAAGGAGCGGGAACGGGGGAGTGGCCCCATCCGGCCAGCAGTCGAGACGCCGTGTGCCCCGCGCGTCACTCCTGGCCCGGGACGGGGGCACCTCTCTCCACCGAACCCTGGTTGATCGTGACGAACCCGCCCTCCGGCAGGCACTCTCCGGGCAGGTCGGGGACCTCGTCCAGCTCGGAGGCGTCCGTGTGGGAGCCCCCGCTGGTGAAGGAGTCACCATCCACCAACTCACCCACCTCCGGAACGGTGACCCCGGCCCGCCCTCCCGTGTTCAGGGGCTCCACGTCGCTCGGCCAGATCGGCGTCAGCACCTCCCCGGGTTCCCCGGTCTCGGCGTCGATCGTGCGCACCAGGAGGCAACCGTGTTCCGGCACGTACTCCAGGGTCAGGACGAGGAGCATGTCCGGACCGAACGAGAGGTCGTGGACGACGACGCGGGGATCGTCGCCGACGACCGCCGTCCCGTCACGGGGCGGGCCGCCGGGGGAGCAGGCAGTCAGAACCACCGCCGTCGCGGCGAGCAGTGAGAGCTTCCGGAATCCGGTCATGGAACCTTCCTTCGGGGGAGGGGTACGTCCGCTCAGAGGCGTCCGCGGGGGTGGGACGCGGGAGATGGCCCCGCCGCTCCCGCGATGGCCGGGTTCGGACTCCGTTTCCTCCCTGAATCGCCCATCCGGCACAATGGTGGCGTCCCCGAACCCCGACGCCGAGGAGTCAGCCATCAGCCGCCTGGTGCTATGGAACATCGACCTCACCCTCCTCGACGTGGGACAGGTGATGCGGGCCGCCTACGCCGAGGCCTTCGAGAAGGTCACGGGCGAGCCGCTGGTCTACCTGACCTCGGCCTCGGGCCGCACCGACTCCGAGATGTTCTTCGAGTTCTGCGCCCGCAACTACGTCGAGCTCGAACCCGACACCGAGGTCCTGGGCGACTTCCTCGCCGCCCTGGAGGCCTCCTTCGCCTCCCGCCACGAACAGCTCCTGGCCAAGGGCCGGGTCATGCCCGGCGCCGCCGCCTCCCTCGCCGCCGTGGCCGCGCTGCCGGACACCGTGCAGACCGTGGTGAGCGGCAGCACCCGGGCCAACGCCATCGCCAAGCTGGTGGCCTTCGGCCTGGACACCCACCTCAACCTCGCGGTGGGCGGGTTCGGCTCCGTCAACTACCCCAAGTCCAGCCTGATCCAGTCCATCAGGCTGCACGCCTCCGGTGAGGGCGGCCGGGCCTACGCCGAGGACGAGACGGTGTTCGTCACCGGCTCCGCCCCGGACGTGCGCGCGGCCCTGATCGGCGGCGCGATCCCCGTCGCGGTGCTCAACGGGTCCACGACCGAGGGGCAGTTGCGGGACGCCGGAGCGCAGATCGTGCTCCCGGACCTGAGCGATCCCCGGGCCGTGATGACCGCCGTCCACCAGGCCACGACGCGGTGACCGCACCGGGCACACGGCTCCTCCGGTGTTCGCCGCAATCCAGGTCTTACAGTGCGTAACCGTGCTGTAACGGTGTTGGTCCTGTTCTCGTGCGCGAAAAGCAGTAGCCTGGGGTCGGTCCCCACTGAGTGGGGGCCGTGCAGAGGCCGGGACAACGACGTCCCGACCTCGTTTGACGCCACCTGTGCGCACAGGTACCAACCCAACCAACGCCCTCGTGGGATCCTTGCGGCCCAAGGACCTCACGAGAATTCACAAGCCAGCCACAGAAGTTCACAGGTCGCTTGACGAGCCACACACGTCACATGACCGGGTGTCCACTTCCGCGCTCGTGCGACGTTGCTCACAAAGGAGTGAGAGATCCCTATGTCCGGGCAATCCGACGTCATCCTCCAGAAGCTGCTCAAGGACGCGGCCTCCCGGTGGAGTCCGGGGGACCGACTGAGCCCCGAGGCCGCCGACGCGGTCCGCGCCTTCCTTCCCCTCTACTACCGGCACACGGACCCCGAGGAGATCAGCGGGCGCAGCCCCGAGCAGATCTGCGGGACCGCCGAGGTCCACCACGCCTTCGGCGCCGAGCGTGCGCCGGGCCGGGCCAAGGTCCGCGTCCACACGCCGACGCTCGAACGGGACGGCTGGGAACAGCAGACCAGCATCGTCGAGATCGTCACGGACAACGCGCCCTTCCTCGTCTCCTCCGTGACCATGGCCCTCAGCGACCTGGGCGCCGGTGTGCGGCTGATCATCCACCCGCAGATGACCGTCGGCCGTGACCTGTCCGGCCGCCTCATGGAGATCGACCCGGAGATCGGCGGCGAGGGCCTCCTGCCCGTCGACGAGTCGTGGATGCACATCGAGATCGACCGGCAGAGCGACCCCGAGCGCGTCAAGGAGATCACCACCCGGCTGGAGCGCGTCCTCAACGACGTCCGCTACGCCGACGAGGACTCCGCCAAGATGAGCGACCGGGTCATCCGGATCGCCGACGAGCTCTCCGCCTACCCGGACCGCCTGGTCGCCGGCGGCGTCGACCCCCGCGAGATCGGGGAGAGCGTCGACTTCCTGCGCTGGATCGCCTCGCGCCACTTCACCTTCCTCGGCTACCGCGAGTACGCCCTGGTGACCGACGAGAACGGCGACGACTCCCTGCGCCCCGAGCCCGGCAGCGGCCTGGGCATCCTGCGCATGGACCCGTCCGCCTCCACCCGGTTCTCGGCGCTGCCCCCGGAGATCCGCGGCAAGGCCCGCGAGCCCTACCTGCTGGTGCTCACCAAGGCCAACTCCCGCGCCACCGTCTACCGGCCCAAGTACCTGGACTACATCAGCGTCAAGAAGTTCGACGCCCAGGGCAACATCGTCGGGGAGCGCCGCTTCCTCGGCCTGTTCTCGTCCCAGGCCAACACCAGCAGCATCGCGCAGATCCCGATCCTGCGCCGCAAGCAGGCCGAGGTCCTGGCCCTGGCCGGGTTCGAGGCCGACAGCTACGACGGCAAGGACCTGATCGAGCTCCTGGAGACCTTCCCGCGCGAGGAACTCCTCCAGATCCCCGTGGGCGAGCTCTACAGCATCGTGCGCGGCGTGCTGCGGCTCCGCGACCGGCGCGGCACCAAGCTGTTCATGCGCCGCGACCCGTACGGCGGCCGCTACATGTCCTGCTTCGTGTACATGCCGCGTGACGAGTACAGCACCCAGGTGCGCCTCGACATCCAGAAGGTCCTGGCCGACGCCTTCCACGGCGCCACCATGGACCACAACGTGATGATCGGCGCCGCCCCGCTGGCCCGCCTCTACCTGGTGGCCCGCGCCCAGAGCGGACAGACCCTCGCGGACATCGACCAGGTCGAGCTGGAGGAGAAGGTCCGCCAGGCGGCCCGCTCCTGGGACGCCGACTTCGACGACGCGCTCGTCGACGAGTTCGGCCCCACCCGCGCCACCACGCTCAAGGAGCGCTACGGCCCCGGGCTCACCGAGGCCTACAAGATCGACAACGACCCCAGGGTCGCCGCCCGGGACATCCTCCGCATCGAGGAACTGCTCCAGCGCACCTCCGACGAGGACCGCGAGGGCGAGTTCTCCGCCAGCCTCCACCAGCCCGAGGGCGCCGCCCCCGGGACCTGGCGCTTCCGCCTGGCCCGGATCGGTCAGCCCATCTCGCTCTCCCAGGTCCTGCCGGTCCTGGAACACCTGGGCGTGGAGGTCGTCGACGAACTGCCCTACGACATCACCGTCGGCGGGGTGGGCCGGGTCTGGATCTACGACTTCGGCCTGGGCCCGCTGGAGGCCTCCGACCTCTCCCCGGGCCGTCTCAAGGCCCTCTTCGAGGACGCCTTCGACGCCTCCTGGCGCGACCTCGGTGAGTCCGACCGGTTCAACGCCCTGGTCGTGCGCGCCGGACTCGACTGGCGTCAGCTCACCGTGCTGCGCGCCTACGCCAAGTACCTGCGCCAGACCGGATCGACCTTCACCCCCGACTACCTGGCCGACGTCCTCGTCGCCAACGTCGGGATCGCCAACCTGCTCGTGGAGCTCTTCGAGGCCCGCTTCGACCCCGACCAGCCCGACGAGGGACGCGCCGAGCGCGGCGACGTGATCGTCGGCAAGATCGAGAGCGAGCTGGACGGTGTGGCCAGCCTGGACCACGACCGCATCCTGCGCTCGTTCCTCGCGGTCATCCAGGCCACCCTGCGCACCAACCACTACCAGGGCGGCGCCGAGGGGCGCCCCTACCTGGTGCTCAAGCTCAACCCGCAGGAGATCCCGGACCTGCCCCACCCGCGGCCCCGGTTCGAGATGTACGTGTACTCGCCGCGCGTCGAGGGCGTCCACCTGCGCTTCGGCTCCGTCGCCCGCGGCGGCCTGCGCTGGTCGGACCGGTTCGAGGACTTCCGCACGGAGATCCTCGGCCTGGTCAAGGCGCAGATGGTCAAGAACTCCGTCATCGTGCCGAGCGGCGCCAAGGGCGGGTTCGTCTGCAAGCGCCTGCCCGCCGGCGGAGGCCGCGAGGAGGTCATGGCCGAGGTCGTGTCCTGCTACAAGCAGTTCATCAGCGGCCTGCTGGACGTCACCGACAACCTGGTCGACGGCCGGGTCGTGCACCCCGAGCGCACCGTGCTGCACGACGGCGACGACTCCTACCTGGTGGTCGCCGCCGACAAGGGCACCGCGACCTTCTCCGACACCGCCAACGCGATCTCCGAGGAACGCGGCTTCTGGCTGGGCGACGCCTTCGCCAGCGGCGGCTCCGTGGGCTACGACCACAAGGCCATGGGCATCACCGCCCGGGGCGCGTGGGAGTCGGTGAAGTACAACTTCCGCGAGATGGGCGTCAACGTCCAGGAGCAGCCCTTCACCGTCGTCGGCATCGGTGACATGTCCGGTGACGTCTTCGGCAACGGCATGCTGCTGTCCCGCAAGATCAAGCTCGTGGCCGCCTTCGACCACCGGCACGTGTTCCTCGACCCGAACCCGGACCCGGCCGTCTCGTGGACCGAGCGCGAGCGCCTGTTCCGCCTGCCGCGCAGCACCTGGGAGAGCTACGACCCGTCGCTGATCTCCGAGGGCGGCGGCGTGTACCCGCGCACCGCGAAGTCCGTCCCGATCACCCCGCAGGTCCGCGAGGTCCTGGGGATCGACGAGGGCGTCACGGCGCTCACCCCGGACGAGCTCATCCGGTGCGTGCTCACCTCGCCGGTGGACCTGCTGTGGAACGGCGGGATCGGCACCTACGTCAAGGCCAGCGGCCAGACCCACGCGGACGCGGGCGACAAGGCCAACGACCAGGTGCGGGTGGACGCCACCGAGCTGCGCGTGAAGGTGGTCGGTGAGGGCGGCAACCTGGGCCTGACCCAGCCCGCCCGTATCGAGTTCGCCCGGGAGGGCGGCCGGGTCAACAGTGACTTCATCGACAACTCCGCCGGTGTGGACACCTCCGACCACGAGGTCAACATCAAGATCATGCTCGACCGCGAGGTGCGGTCCGGCGAGATGGCCAAGGCCGACCGCGACCAGCTGTTCATCGACATGACCGACGAGGTCGCGTCGCTGGTCCTGGACAACAACTACTCCCAGAACGCCGTCCTGGCGGCCGCGCGCAAGCAGACCCACGAGATGCTGCACGTCCACGGCCGCTACATGCGTCACCTGGAGCGCACCAAGGTCCTCAAGCGCAAGCAGGAGGACCTGCCCTCCGACAAGGCGATCGCCGAGCGCCGTGCCCAGGGCAAGGGGCTGACCGGCCCCGAGTTCGCCACGCTGCTCTCCTACACCAAGATCAGCCTCAAGGAGCAGATCGGGCTGTCCGACCTGGCCGACGACCCGTACCTGGCGTCGACCCTGACGGACTACTTCCCGACTCCGCTGCGGCTGGACCGCTTCGCCGCCGGTGTGCAGTCGCACCCGCTGCGCCGCGAGATCATCGTCAACCAGGTGACCAACCAGATGGTCAACCGGTCGGGCACGACCTTCGCGTTCCGCCTCAACGAGGAGCTGGGCTCCAGCGCCGCGGACATCACCCGCGCCTACCTGGTCACGCAGGAGATCCTGGGCCTGCGCCAGTACTGGGGCGAGATCGAGGAGCTGGACCACGAGATCTCCGTGGACAGCCAGCTGGTGCTGCTGCTGGAGATCCGCAAGCTGGCCGAGCGCTCCGCCCGGTGGCTGCTGCGCAACCGGACCTTCCCGTTCGACCTCGCCAGCGAGATCGGCTTCTTCGCGGAGGGCGTGGGCGAGGTGCTGCCGCAGCTCCGGGAGCTGCTGCGCGGACGCGACCTGGAGGCCTTCGAGGAGCGCCGCGACCGGTACACCTCGCTGGGCGTGCCCGAGGACCTCGCGGAGCGCGTCGCCGTGATGGTCCCGGCCTACTCCACTCTGGACCTGGTGGAGATCGCGCACCGCACCGGCCAGCCGGCCGACCGGGTCGCCAGCCTCTACTTCGAGCTGGCCGACCGGTTCAACATCAGCTGGTGGCGTGAGCGGATCATCGACCTGCCCCGGGACGACCGCTGGGGCACGATGGCGCGTTCGGCGCTGCGCGACGACCTGTACTCGGCGCACGCGGACCTCACCAACCGGGTGCTGGAGTCCGGCGGCGAGGGCTCCAACGAGGAGCTGATCGCCACCTGGGCCGAGCAGAACGAGGACTCGGTGCAGCGCGCCGGGATCACGCTCTCGGAAATCCAGGAGAACGAGCGCTTCGACCTGGCCACCCTCTCGGTGGCCCTGCGGTCGATCCGCTCGCTGGTCGACTAGCCGACCGAGCACGGAGGGGCGTCCGGACGACCGGGCGCCCCTCCGGCGTGTCCGGGCCCGTGCCCGCCCCGGGACCCGAACCGTGACGGCGGCCTCTCCGGGCGGGGTCGGCGGGCACGAGTGGGGGGCGCCCTCCCGCTGGGACCTACACTGGGTCCCGTGGCAGAACTGGACCCAGCAGAGAAAATCAAGGAACTCGCGGCGACCCTGGCGAGTGTGACCGCCGTGTTGGACCTGGAGGCGATGCAGACCCAGATCGCCGAACTGCGCGAGCAGTCCGCGGACCCCGAACTGTGGGCCGACCAGGCCAACGCGCAGAAGGTGACGCGCCAGCTCTCCAGCCTGGAGTCCATGGTCAACAAGGTCAACGGCATCGGGCAGCGCCTCGACGACCTCGGGGTGCTCTACGAGCTCGCCGAGGCCGAGGACGACCCCGACACCAGGGCCGAGGCCGACCGTGAGCTCGAACAGCTCCGCAAGGAGATCGGTGAGCTGGAGGTGCGCACGCTCCTCAACGGGCCGCACGACGAGAGCGAAGCGATCGTCACCATCAACTCCCAGGCCGGCGGCGTCGACGCGGCCGACTGGGCGCAGATGCTCCAGCGCATGTACCTGCGCTGGGCGGAGCGGCACGGCTACCCCACGGACGTCTACGAGACCTCCTACGCGGAGGAGGCGGGCATCAAGTCCACCTCGTTCGCGGTCAAGGCCCCCTTCGCCTACGGCACCCTGCGGGGCGAGCACGGCACCCACCGGCTGGTGCGCATCTCGCCGTTCGACAACCAGAACCGGCGCCAGACGTCGTTCGCGGGCGTGGACGTCGTCCCGATGGTGGAGCAGAGCGACCACATCGAGATCGACGAGACCGAGCTGCGGGTGGACGTGTACCGCTCCAGTGGTCCCGGCGGTCAGGGCGTCAACACCACCGACTCCGCCGTGCGCATCACCCACATGCCCACGGGCATCGTGGTCTCCTGCCAGAACGAGCGCTCGCAGTTGCAGAACAAGGCGACCGCGATGTCGATGCTCCAGGCCAAGCTCCTCGCCCGCAAGCGCGAGGAGGAGCAGGCCGCGCTGGACGAGATCCGCGGTGACTCGGTGAGCAGCTGGGGAACCCAGATGCGCAACTACGTCCTGCACCCGTACCAGAGCGTGAAGGACGTGCGCACCGGCGCCGAGACCGGCAACACCTCCGGCGTCCTCGACGGCGAGATCGACGCGTTCATCGACGCCGAGATCCGCTGGATGCGCAGCCGGGAGAAGAACGAGCAGAACTGACCCGTGGCGTCCCCGCCCGAGCGGCGG
>NZ_CBDRIY010000062.1:0-26035 GCF_965344335.1 Nocardiopsis eucommiae | reverse complement strand
CGCGACCAGATCGCGTTGGGTGGCGGGGAGCCGCACCCCGGACAGCCATTCGGTCCAGGCGTCCTCGGTGACCGTGCGGCGGTCGGTCTCGGCGACGGGGTGCGCGGTCAGGGAGTCGGATCCGCACCGCAGCTCCAACACCACCGGTTCGCCCG
The DNA here is from genome assembly GCF_965344335.1 of Nocardiopsis eucommiae. Classification (NCBI taxonomy): domain Bacteria; kingdom Bacillati; phylum Actinomycetota; class Actinomycetes; order Streptosporangiales; family Nocardiopsidaceae; genus Nocardiopsis; species Nocardiopsis eucommiae. Next base: position 25,880 of record NZ_CBDRIY010000062.1, on the reverse strand, counting down.
GGAGCGGTTCGAGGGCGGCCCGGGCGGTGTCCCGGCCGTCCTCCGACTCGATGTGCCAACGCACCCCCGGGGAGCGCAGGACCAGGGGGAAGTCTGCCCCGTGGACACGTAGTCCGTCGTCCTCCGCGACGATGCGGACGGGCGCGCGGCCGAAGTCGGGGCGGGGGGCGAACTCGACGTCCACCGGCGTCGAGCCCTCGACGACCCGGACGAGGTCGGTACGGCCCGGCTCGGTGCCATGGTCGAGGTAGTCGGTCACGGACAGGCGGGACCAGCGGGTGCGCACGGTCATCGTGCCCGGCAGGTAGCGCTGGCCGAGCGGCATGCGCCCGTGGGCGGGCGAGATCGCGAAGACGCCCGCCTGGCGGCCGTCCAGGACCTCCGCGAACAGGGCGTGGGAGTCCGGCTCGGGGTGGCAGAACCAGAGCAGACGCGCGTCCGGGCCGACCAGGGCGACGGACGCCTGGTTGGACAGCATCGACATGCGCTCGATCGGAACCGGGCGCTCGCGGGGATCGGCGCAGCAGGCTCGATGGGCCGACTCCGTCACCTCGTGTGTGCCCGCCGCTCCCTGTGTGAGAGTCACCCCGCCGCCTTTCTCCGCCGCTGACCCGGGAATCGTCCCGACCGGTCTCTGACCGGCGAGAAGACCGTAGAACAGGGGTGAACGCACACACATCGGGTTTCACCGGACCTTAGGTGTCAGCTAAGGGACTCTTAAGGTCCCGCACGGGACGGAAAACCGATTGCCCGGCCCCGGGCCCCGTGGAACGCTGACCTTCCGCGCCGCCCGAGCGTGCGCGGGAGTCGTGAGCAGTGGAGAAGAGCGGTCGTGGGCTACGTCGACGTCAACCAGGTCACACACACCCTGCCCGACGGGAGGGTGCTGCTGGACGGAGTGTCCTTCCGGGTCGGTGAGGGGTCCAAGACCGCGCTCGTGGGCGCCAACGGCGCGGGCAAGAGCACCCTGCTGCGGCTGGTGCGCGGCGAGTTCCCGCCCCAGTCCGGCGCGCTCACCGTCGACGGCGAGCTGGGCGTGATGCCGCAGTTCGTGGGGCACGTGCGGGACGCCACCACCGTGCACGAGCTCCTGGTGTCGGTCTCCCCCACGACGGTGCGCCGGGCCCACGCAGACCTGGAGGCGGCCGAGACGGCCATGATGCTCTCCGAGGACGAGGCCACGCAGATGCGCTACGCCGAGGCGATCGCCCGGTACGGCGACGCCGGGGGCTACGAGGCCGAGGTGGTGTGGGACCAGTGCTGTGTGGCCGCCCTGGGGGTCGCCTACGAGCGCTGCCGGTGGCGCGAGGTGCGCACACTCTCCGGCGGTGAACAGAAACGCCTGGTCATCGAGGCCCTGCTGCGGGGCCCCGCGCCGGTGCTGTTGTTGGACGAGCCGGACAACTACCTGGACGTGCCCGGCAAGCGCTGGCTGGAGGAGGCCCTGCGCGCCACCCCCAAGTCGGTCCTGTTCGTCTCCCACGACCGCGAACTGCTCAGCCGGGTCCCCGACCGGATCGTCACGGTGGAGCTCGGCGCTGCGGGCAACGACGTGTGGGTGCACGGCGGCGCCTTCGACACCTACCACGAGGCCCGGCGTGAGCGGTTCGCCCGCCTGGACGAGCTGCGCAAACGCTGGGACGAGGAGCACGCCAAGCTCCGGGCCCTGGTGTCCATGTACAAGCAGAAGGCGTCCTACAACTCGGACATGGCCACGCGGTACCAGTCCGCGCGGACCCGGCTGAGCAGGTTCGAGGAGGCGGGTCCGCCGCAGCAGCAGCCCCGGGACCAGAACCTGCGGATGCGGCTGCGCGGCGGGCGTACCGGCAAGCGCGCCCTGGTGTGCGAGAACCTGGAGCTCACCGGTCTGATGCGCCCCTTCGACCTGGAGGTCTGGTACGACGAGCGGGTCGCGGTGCTGGGCTCCAACGGTTCGGGCAAGTCGCACTTCCTCCGGTTGCTCGCCGGGGGCGGCGACGACCCCGCGTCCTCGCTGGTACCCGAGGAGGAGCGGGCCCGGATCGAACCGGTGCCGCACACCGGGCGGGCCCGGTTGGGCGCCCGGGTGCTGCCCGGGTGGTTCGCGCAGACCCACGAGCACCCGGAGTTCGTCGGCCGGACCCTGCTCGACATCCTGCACAGCGGGCAGGGCAACCGCCGCGGGCTGCCCCGGGACGAGGCGGGTCGGGCCCTGGACCGCTACGAGCTGGCCCTCAGCGCCGAGCAGCCCTTCGACACCCTGTCCGGTGGCCAGCAGGCCCGGTTCCAGGTGCTGCTGCTGGAGCTGTCGGGCACCACGATGCTGCTGCTCGACGAGCCCACGGACAACCTGGACGTGGTCTCGGCGGAGGCGCTGGAGGCGGCGCTGGACGCCTACCAGGGAACGGTGCTGGCGGTCACCCACGACCGCTGGTTCGCGCGGGGCTTCGACCGTTTCGTCGTGTTCGGGGCCGACGGCCGCGTGTACGAGTCGGACGAGCCGGTGTGGGACGAGTCCCGGGTCCGACGCGCGAGGTAACCGGTCGGGGGCGGGTCCGACGCGTGAGGTAACCGGTCGGGGGCGGGTCCGGTCCGACGGCGGGGGGCGACATAAGGTGATACAAAACAACAGAACATGAGAAGAAGGCTTCCCATGCCGCGTCCCCCAGGCCGTCGGAATCCCCTGCCCCTGCTGTTCTCGCTCGTCGCGGTGCTGGTCGCCGGGTTCGCCGCCCCGGCCCGGGCCGATCCGACCGAGAACTCCCCCGGCTTCTACGCGGACATGCTGGACCGCCATGGCGGCGTGTTCGTCAGCGAGGAGCTCGCCGGTCGTCTGGACCGGTGGGAGCTCGCCGCCGACCTGCGTGCCCGTGTCGGTGAGGAGGGCGTGCCCCTGGACGTCCTGGTGGTCGCCCACCCCACCCACACCGATCTCGGCTGGCTGGCCGACGCGGTGCGCCGCGAGAGCGATCGCCCGCTCGTGGTGTTCTCACCCCACACGAACCACGTGGGCGCCGCGCACCTGGACGGGGCGGGACTTCCCTCGGAGTCCGCCACCTACACGTCCTACACCGGTGCCTACCCGGAGGACCCGCGCGAACAGCTCGACCGACTGCTGCGCGCCGCCACCTTCCCGAACCTGGGAGAACGGACCGCCCGCGCCGAGACCGAGTACGTCCGGAGCCTCGGGGCCGAGCCGGAGCCGGACTCCGTCCCCGCGGGGTGGCCGACCCAGCGCTGGCTCACCGTCACCTGGCCCGCGACGGCGGTCTTCACGGGGAGCACCCTGGTCACCGCCCTGCTGGTGATGGTGGGCGTCACGGCGTTCCGCCGGTTCGGGAGGAGCACGTCATGAGGTCCCTCCGTCTTCTGGCGCTCACGCTGGGCGCGCTGTCAGGGTCGGTACTCCTCCCCGGGGCCACGGCCCTGGCGGGGAGCTCCGTCGAGGGCCCGCGCGACGTGGCGGAGATCGACGACCTGACCCGGGTCGTCCGCGTGGCCGAGGAGCTCGCTCGGAACCCGGTGCACGTGAGCCACCTGTTCCCCGGACAGCCCGACGAGGAGGCCCGGAGCGCGATGGAGGCCGAGGTCTCCGGGGCGTTCGGCGGCGACGTCCCCCTGTTCGTGGTCATGTACGCGGCTCCGCCGACGGACGAGACCGGCGGCCAGCCCACCCTGTTCCTGCACGCCCTGCACGAGGTGAGCGGCGCCGACGGCGTCTACGTGGCGGTGACCACGGACGGCCGGTCGGCCACGGCGGCCTTCGACAGCCCCCTCACGCCCGTGCTCGAAGAGTCGGACCTGCCGGACGACCTCCGACCCGCGGACATCGTCTCCGGCATCGTCCCGGTGCTGGAGGAGTCCCCGAGGGCCCACGTGGAGGCCACACCGCTCACTCGCGACGCCGGCCCCGACGTGGAGCAGCGGACCCACCACATCACGTCGCGCGGCGACCAGGCGTGGCCGTTGGCGGCCCCGGGGCTCCTGGTCGGTACGCTGATCGCGCTCCTGTGCCTGAGGTGGTCCGATCGTCGCTTCTCCCCCGCGCCCGACGTGGACACGGGGGTCTGGTTCCCGGCCGCGAGCCGTGGCCCCCGCGGCCGGGTGAGGAGCAGGCTGGCCCGGGAACTGCGGGCGCTGCGCCGCGAGTTCGAGGCGACCCCTCCGGGCCACCGGGGGCTGCCCCGCGCTCGGGAGGCCTACGACGCGGCGGGACTCATCGCCTCCTCCCCCGGTCTCCCGGTCACGGCACTGGTCTGCGGGATGGTCCTGGCGCGTCACGGACGCAGGGCGCTCGTCCACCCCCACGCGGAGGAGTCCGCTCCCTGCCGGAACAACCCCCTGCACGCGCCCGCCACGGAGCGGCGGGACTTCCACCTGGGCGGCGTCCGGCGCCGATGGAGGGTGTGCGCGGAGTGCGCGGACACGTCCGCGATCCACAGACAGGGGATGTACCTCCGACACGAGGGGCGCCGCGTGCACGTGTCCGACGTGGACGACCCCTGGGCCGAGGCCGCCCTGAGCGGCCGTGAGCCCTTCGCACAGGTCCGCACACTGCTGGGAGTCCCCTCATGATCCGCGCCCTCGCCCCCCTCGTCCTCTCCCTGCTGGTCCTGGGGGCGGGCCCCGCCTCGGCCTCCCCGGGGGGCTCCGTCCCGGACCGGATCCTCAGCCCGGTGGTCGTCGCCGAACACCTGGCCGTGGACCCCGTGTACGTCCACCCCGACCGGCACCTCGACGGCGACCGGTCGACGATCCTGTCCGAGGCACGGGCCGTGGAGCTCAGCGAACGCCTCACCCGTGAGCTGCCACACGTGTACGTCGCCGTCACTCCCTGGCAGAACGCGCCCCGGTCGATGGCCACCGCGCTGGTCAACCGGGCCGAGACGGAGGGGACCTACCTCGTGGTGGGCTCCGGTCCCACCGTGGTCTCCGCGCGCTCCGACGGCGCCCGGACACCCGGTCCGTCCTCGGACACGGTGCGCATGGCCCTGGCCGTGGTCAACGAACGCCCCGACATGGCCCGCGCCAGCCTGGACGACCGGCTCGACCTCGTCCTCGACCTGCTGGGTGACGAACGGGCGGCGGCTCGCGAGTACGAGCGGCTGGCCTCCGGCTCCGAACAGGGCCGCACCGTCTCCCTGGTGGTCGTGCTGGTCGCCGCTCTCCCCCTCGTGGTCCTGGTCCTGTGGGCCCTGCGCCGACGCGCGCTCCGACCGGTCCGGGTCGTCCCGCTCTCGGAGGCCGTGGTCGACACGGTGGAGTCCGCCGCTCGGGAGGAGCTGCGCCGAGATCTCGTCCGGGACCTGCCCTCGTACGGTCGCAGGGTGGCCGGCTTCGAGGGTCCGCGCTCGCGGGCCGCGAGGGCACTGGCCGCCTACGAGGCAGCCGGGCGCGTGCTGGACACCGCCGAGGACGTGTCCGACCTCGTCGGGGTGCGCGTGCTGCTGGACCACTGCGAAGCGGCGCTGACCGCCGGGCCGACCCCCCGCCACTGCTTCTTCGACCCCCGGCACCAGGGAGTGAAGGCCCCGGTCAGACTGCGAGTACCGGCCAGCCCTCGCGCGACGACGGTCCCGGCCTGCCCCGACTGCCGACGCGACGTCCGCGCCCACGTGCCGCCGAAGGCCGTCCTGGACTCCCTCCGGGACCGGCCGACGCCGTACTACGCGGTGCCCGCCGAGGAGAGTGCGTGGGCGGCGACCGGGTACGGCACGCTCGCCCCGGACCTGGTCGAGCGGGTCCTGAGCGGCGGTGCCCGGGGCTGAGTCCGGGTGTCCGTCGCACGGGTCGGCGGCGGAGGCCGGGAGGGCGTTCTTCGTCACGTCGGGGCCCGGTCGTGGAGGTGTCCACGACCGGGCCCCGACGCGTCTCCCGGAAGCCCGTCTCGGGCCGGAAGGCCGTCCGACAGGGCGGTGCGGGATCCGACCCGGCTCCCGGTCAGGGGACACCCGACCTGCCCTCCCTGACGCAGGGTGATCGCCCTCCCGCTGTGTGCTTTTGTGTCTTCCTCCAGTCGAACCCCCCGAATTTGCATGTCAATTCGGATCATCCGATGATTTGGAGCGCGATCGATCCACACCGGAAGGCCCCACCACGATGAAGTTCCCCAAGGGCGGCTCGGACACCGTGTCCGAAGACCGGACCCCCGCCGCCACCGAGCGGCCCGAGGACGAGCGTCCGCCCCTGCGGTTCCTGGTCACCTACGGTGTCCAGCACATTCTCGCCCTGTACGCCGGGGTCGTGACCCCACCGCTCATCATGGCCGCCGCCGTGGGCCTGGACCCGGTGGAGACCGGTCTGATCATCAGCGCGGCCCTGCTGGTCGCCGGTCTGATGACGCTGGTCCAGACGCTGGGCGTGTGGCGGTTCGGCATGCGCATGCCGCTGGTGATCGGCGCCTCGTTCATCCCGATCACCGCGATGACCGCGATCGGTGAGTCCAGCGGACTGCCCGCCGTCTTCGGTGCCTCGATCGTCGCCGGGCTGTTCGGCATCCTCATCGCCCCGGTGATGGCCAGCCTGATCCGCTTCTTCCCCCCGGTGGTCACCGGCAGCGTGATCACCGTCGTCGGACTCTCCCTGATCCCCGTCGCCATCGGCTGGATCACCGACAACAGCGAGACCGGGACCCCCTCCGACACGAACCTGCTGCTGGGCGGGGGAACCCTGCTCGTCATCCTGGTGCTGTCCCGGGTGCTGCGCGGCGTGTGGGGCCGGGCCTCCATCCTCCTGGGCATGGTGCTGGGCACCCTGTTCGCCGCCGCCCTCGGCGAGGTCGACTTCGGCGCGGTGGGCCAGGGCCCGGTGTTCTCCCTGCCCACGCCGTTCCACTTCGGCACCCCCGAGTTCCAGGTCGCCGCGATCATCACCATGTGCGTCATGATGATCGTGATCCTGTCCGAGGGCATGGCCGACATCCTCGCGGTGAGTGCCGTCGTCGGCAGCAAGGTGGACGGCCGCCGCCTGGCCGACGGCCTGCGCGCCGACGCGGCGACGGCGGTTGTCGGCCCCCTGTTCAACTCCTTCCCGGGCAGCACGTTCAGCCAGAACATCGGCTTGATCGCGCTCAACAAGGTGCGGAGCCGCTACGTGGTGGCCGCGGGCGCCGTCCTGCTGCTGGTGATGGGCCTCTTCCCGATCCTGGGCCGGGTCGTCGCGATGATCCCCTCACCCGTCCTGGGCGGCGCCGGTCTGGTGCTGTTCGGTTCGGTGGCGGCCGCCGGGATCCAGACCCTCGGCAAGGTGGACTACGAGGACAACCAGAACATGGTGATCGTGGCCGTGTCGCTGGGCTTCGGCATCCTGTCGATCGTCTCGCCCGACTTCTTCGCGACCTTCCCGGACTGGGCCACGATGATCCTGCACTCGGGCATCGTGACCGCCACGGCCTCGGCTCTCATCCTCAACGTGGTCTTCAACGTCCTCGGTGGCGGGGACCGTTCACAGCGGGTCGATTCCAGTCCCGTGGCCTGAGCCGCATCCCCCTACGGGCCCCGGGTCGACAGTGGTCGTTCACGCCTGCCCGCGCCTCGCGCGGGCAGGCTCCCCCGTCGCCTCGACCCGCCTCACGGGCCCTGGGAACGCCTGCCGACCGCTGTTCACCGCGTCGCGAACCGCCGGACGAACCACTGGGTGAGCACTCCGTCGACCGCCACCGTCGCGGGCGCCTGGGGAGCCGGTTCGAGCCCGGGCTCGTCGGCCAACGGGTGGGCCAGGCCCGGCACCGTCGTCAGCTCGACCTCCTCGGGACGCGCGTACCGTCCACGAAGCTCGCTGACCAGGGAAGAAGCATCCTCACGCAACGTCGGATGGTCGTGCTCGCCGCTGACCAGCAACAGTGGTGGCTCCCCGCTCAGCTCTCCGGCGCGGGCGACGAAGTCCAGGCCCTCGGCGGCGCTGCGGGATTCGGCGGTCCAACCGTAGGGCTGGCCGAGCCCGGCGGCGAGGAGTTCGACGCCAGAACTCACCCGCACGGCCGGATTGACGAGCGCGACCGCCCCGATCGGAGTCGGCGGGGCCGTGAGGACCTGAAGCGCCACCGCCCCGCCGAGCGAAGCGCCGAGGATCCCGATGGGCTGGTCGTCCACCGGCAGTTGGCGGCGCAGCTCGGCCAGCGCGGCCGGGAACTCCTCCGCGGCCTGGCGGATGATCGGGCCGAAGTACGCCAGCAGGATGTCCTCGCGAGCGAGTTCGACGTGTCTGTCGAGACGGCCCCCGACCATCCGCGAACCACACAGCGGCATACCCAGGTGGACCCGCCAGGAAGGGACACCGGCCATGGGCAGGGCCGCCGCGAAGGCCACGTCCGTGCGGGGCGCGTCCAGCATGTGCCAGGTCACGATCAACGGCGCGGGGCCGTCGACCTCCCCGGATGGCGGGAGGGCGGTGAAGGGCACACCTGCGGCTGTACCGGTGATCGCGTCCATACGCACTCCTACGGCTCTCGGGGTTGGATCGCCTCACCGTAGAGGAGCCCGACTGGGTGTGGACGCTCTTTCTGCTGCGGGCAGACCTCCGAGGCCGCTGGGACAGCCGAGGGTGACTCCTGTGGCGCAGGACAAGCTCCCAGATCGGACCGCGAATGCGTGCTCCTGGTGTGCTCTTCAGCAGGAGCGCGGTCGCAGCAGAACTCGCGAATACCGTCCTCTCGCCCACCCCGTGCCTGGGCCGATCCGGTCCAGCCTTCCCGCGTTTCGGGGATACGAAGACCGCGTTCGCCCTGGGCGAGCCAGGATTCGAGCGCTGGCAGCGAGCGGGGAGGCCACGCTGTGACCTTGGGTCAGAGGCGGTTGACGGTGTCGATGACCCGCTGCCAGGAGGGCAGACGGTCCTCGTAGGGGGCGTCTGGGTCGTGCAGGACGGTGACCGGCTCCATTGCGCGCAGCGTTTCCAGGGAGCGAACGAAGGCCGGGTGGGTAGCGAGTTGGGGTTTGCAGTGCGGCACCACCACGGTGGGTACCCCGTAGCCGACCATCTCGCAGAGCAGGGCGATCGCGAAGTTGGCCGCCAGCCCCTGGGCGAACTTGTTCGTGGAGTTGAAGGTCAGCGGACATGCCAACACCACGTCAGCGGGCGGCAGGGGCTTGCCCTGGCTAGGCTTGCGGAACGCCACGCGCACCGGTTCCCCCGTCAACTCCGCGAGCCGGTCCTGGTCGTGGAAGTCCGTGCCTGTGGGAGTGGACAGCATCGTCACGTGCCAGCCGTGGCTGTGCAGGGCCTGGACGAGCTCGGTCACCCCTTCCGGCGCGGCGGCTCCGGACAACACCAGGTACAGGGTTCTCGGCATGAGCCAGAGTCTAGAAGCCAACCGCACAGAGGAGACTTCGCTTCTGGATCCTCGGGTGAAGAGCGGTGACGAGTGACGGGAGGCGATCCCGACACACACCACTTGCTCGCACCTAACGGACGATGAGGATTCCAAGATCAGTCCATCTGCAAAAAAATACCTTGCTTCACTTCTGCCAAGCTATTCACACACCTATCGTCGACCATCAACCAATGGGAGAGCAATCCCAGCCGCAGGCAATCTGTGAATCATGGAAAAATCATCTCACAACACGCAAGGGCACTACTTCCACGAAGCGGAAATTCCGAGAATTTATTACCGTTAGCCCTTTTTCATGAAATTAGAAATCGGCCCGCGAAAGAATCGCGGGCCGATTTAGTGGATCATGTTCGATTCATGAACCCCCTCGCAGAATACTACTCATACACCCCAAGGGAGAAGCCTCGAACATTGAGATGGAATTTCATCGCTTCGATTTTCTCCGCAGAATCTCTCTAACACCAAGAAATGAGAAGCAGACTAGCACACCAACCAGGAGATAGACTGCGAACCCACCTCCCATAATCATGTGCATCAGCAGCGCCCACGAGGAAGAAGCAAGCAGGCCGAAAAGGACGACCAAGACTGTTTTCTTATTCATCCCTGTTTCGTTCATTGAAATTTATTAGCTTGATCAATTAACACATTAGTGCGCCGGTGACTACACCGCCGATAGCTCCTTGAGCCACTCCATAAAGCATGCCCACACTTGCTCCACCAACCCCACCTGCGAGCGTGCCTGCTGGACCAAGAATGGAACCACCGACAGCGCCTGCGACGGCGCCCCATCCCATGCCAACCATTCCACCGACGGCGAAACCTACGACGATGTTCTCCAACATGCATGCGCCATAGGATTGGAGTCCCGTGGGGTCGGTGTTGTTGATGGGATCGCACGCAGCGTAGGTGTGGTTGTTCAGCTCCTGGCGGGAGGGGTCCGGTTGGGTGAAGCCCAGGGTGAAGGTGTCGTAGAAGCGGTGGGACAGGTGCACGGTCCCGTCCTGGAACTGGTAGGCCCCGGTGTAGCCGAACGGGTTCAGCTCTCCGGCCCGGGTGTCTTCCAGGGTGTCACTGTTCTGCTCGCCGTAGGGGCTGTATGCGTAGACCGCGTCCGGCGCATCGGCCTCCGAACCCTCGGCAGTCAGGGCCAGGACGGTGTTCTGGTGGTCCAGGGTGTAGTGGAAGCGCTCGTCGCCGTCCCAGGCCACCATCGAGATCAACTCACCGTTGGGGTCACGCACGAAGCTGGTGCGCTCGCCTTCGGAGGCGATGTTGGTGACCCCGAGGGCGGTGTTGGACAGCTGGCGCTCGATCCGGTCGCCGTCGTGGACGTCGGTGACGCCGCGCATCTGGGTCTGGTCGGTGGTGTCATAGCTCAACCACGCGGCCAGGTCACCGTCGCCGTCGTCGATGCGGGTGTTCTGCTTGGTCACCGAGTACTCGTAGACGTACTCGCCCCGGCCGGTCATGTTCCCAGCCTCATCGTGGGCCACGTCCTCACCGCGGGCGGTGGTGGGCTGGTCGGCGTCGTTGTAGCTGAACTCCTCCTCCCCCGCTTCTAGCAGGTTGCCGACGTCGTCGTAGGTGTAGTCCACGGTGCCGTTGCTGGTCAGGCGCTGCAGCCCGTCGTAGGTGAAGTTCTCCGTTTCGCCGTTGACGGTGCGCGACTGCAATTGGGCGCTGTCCTCGCCCTCGGCGGTGCCCCAGGTGTAGGAGGCCTCCACCAGGGTCTGGTCGGCAGCGCCAGTGGTGGTAATGGAGGTCAGGCGGCCCGAAGCATCGTAGGAGCGTGCCTCTTCGGCCCCGTCCGGATGCACGATCGAGGTGCGCCGGTTGTTCGCGTCAGAGGAGAAGGTGGTCTCCGCACCCGTGTGGTCAACCAGGGATGTGAGGCGGAATGCGGCGTCGTAAGCGTAGGTGGTGGTGTTGCCGTGTTCGGTGATCGAGGTGACGTTCCCGGCCGCGTCGTGGGTGTAGCTGGTCGCCTCGGTCCCGGTGGAGTCGGTGCGCTCGGATGCGTTCAGGTCGCCGCGGCCGTTGTAGGACCAGGTGGTGGTGGCCTGGTCGGTGTGTGTCGCCGTTTGGCGGCCGTTGCCGTCGTACTCGATGCTCTGGAGCACGTCGCCGTCGTGGGAGATGGACACGATCCGGTCCAGGCGGTCGTACCCGTAGTCCAACCTGGTGCCGTTTCCGTCGGTCACCGAGGTGACCCGCGAGAGCGAGTCGTAGCCGAAGGTGGTCGCGCCGATCGGGCCCGGCTCGGCCATCTCAGTGAGGTTCCCGACGCTGTCGTAGGAGAACGTGGTCTCGTTCCCGTTAGCGTCAGTCACCGACGACACCAAACCCTGGCCCGTGTAGGACAGCGAGGTCACGTCGATGTCCATGTCCTCCTGGACCGCGCGGGTCAGGTTGCCCGCGTCGTCGTAGGACAGCGACAGCTCATCGCCGCTGGGGGTGGTGACGCTGGTGGGTTTGGCCGGATTGGCGGTGTCAGCGAACCCCACCGAGGTAGCCGCGCCGGTGGGCAGTTCGGTGCCGATGAGGTTGTTGAACTCATCGAAGTCATAGGTGACCGAGGCTTCCAGAGCGTCGGTGGTCGAAGCGACGTCGGAGTTGGCGGTCCAGGTCTGGGAGCGGGTGTTGCCGACCTGGTCCACCGCTTCGGTCTGGCGGCCCTGGTCATCGAAGGTGAAGGTCGATTCCCCGCCGTTGGGGTCGCTCACCACCGTCTCGGTGTTGGCGAAGGTGGCGTCGTAGGCATAGAAGGTGCTCGCCCCGCCCTCGGAGCCGTCAGGGACGGTGAGTGAGGAGACCTGGCCGTCGTCGTTGTAGCCGACGGACCAGGTGGCCCCAGTGGCGTCGGTGATCGAGGTGAGCTGGCCGCTGTCGGTGTAGTCGAACGCCAACTCGTCACCGGCACGGTCCACCAATCCGACCAGTTGGCCGCCCTCCCACTCCTGAACGGTGGCGCTTTGGCCGACCGGGTCGGTGATCTCGACCAGTTCGGGTTCGAACTCGCTGCCTTGCCAGTCAAAGGAGGTCACCCGGTCCTGGGTGTCCACGATCGAGGCCAGGTGCCCCTCGGAGTCATAGCGCAGCCGGTGGGTGTTGCCGTTGCGGTCGGCCTGGGAGTACCACCAGCCCTGGGCGGTGAAGGTCCACACCTGGTCCTCGTGCTCGCCTCGGTGGAAGGTGAGCGCGTAGTGGCCGTTGTCCAACTCCACCAAGTCGGCGTTGAGCCCGGCCGGGGAGATGAACGACCCGTCCTCCTGGTCGATGTCGAATCTCTCGCAGTACCCGGAGGGGCCCTGGAAGATGATGGAGTCGGAAAAGATGTTCAGCCCGACGTGGCGGCCATGCGTCTGGGTCCACCCGTCATAGGAACGGGCGGAGTTGTAGAAGGAGGAAACCGACAGGTCCAGACCCGTCCCGGCCACGGTCAGGTCCCGGTGCTGGACGACCAGGTTGCCGTTGTTGGTGTTGACCGCCATCTCCAAGCGGTCGCTGATCTGGTGGCGCTCCAACGGATACCAGGGCTGGATCCCCCGGTTGATGCCATCAGCACACGTACCCACCAAAGCCTCGGGGTCCTCGGCGGTGCGGGCTTCGGGGTCGCTGCCCGGCGGGGTCCAGGGCACCTCGGGCGGGTCCCCGCCCCTGGGGTCGGTGTTGGCCTCACCCGGCTCCCAGGTCTCGGGGATCGGGACGGTGCGGTCAGCGGGTGAGTGCGGGCCTTCATCAGCCCAGGCGGGTGGGGCCGACAGCAATCCGAGGGTGAGCGTGGCGGCGGCCGTGGTGGCCACGACCGTACGCACGGGGTGGGGTCTCAAAGGGGGAACGCTCCAAGGAAAGGGGGATCAGGGGATGACAGCGCATCCACACCCGAACCGGGGCCTGGGACGGGCGAGGATCCGGGGCGGGTGTGGGGATGCGGCCCGGGAAGACTAGGAGCGCTGCTCGCCGGGGCGCGATCAACCCACCGTCACCACCATCACCCAGAGCGAGGGGGCCTTTGGGTAGGTTTAATCGGCACTACAGCAGAACGTAGCGGTGGTGGTGCTGTGCGCAGCGAGAACACCAGGGTGCAGCACACCACCCAGGCCTCTTCAAGCCCCATGTGGGGTACTGGGTACCGGCATCGGGTCGTGGCGTCCACATGTGGCCCCCGACAACAGTTGCCACAAAGCAACTACCTGGGGGAATCAATAAGACACATAGGGCGATAAGCGTGGAGCATCGGCCCACCCGATTCTTCGCCCCCACCATCGGACGCATCCCCGGGTTGTGTGCTCCATTTGTGCTCGGCAGTTCTGGACCGGGACGTCACCGGGCGGCACCCCTTGACACGAAACGACAGCAATTTTCGGAAGTGAAGGGACAAAACGGCACTCTGTGGCACACGCAAGCACGAAAACATCGGACTTCTCATCCGATATACGTTCGATGAGCCTGAGGATGTATTTCGGGTCTGAGCTCGCAGATGGGGAGGTGTCCTTCGAGGGGCCGTGTTCGCTGGTGGGACGGTGTCCTTCGAGAGGGCCGTGTTCTCCGGCGGAGAAAGTGGTATTGCCTGAGCACTGGCCATCACCTGTTGGTGAAAACGGTGACCAGGCAGCATCAGACACGTCCGCTGACGCCGCAGAAGCTGACCTCCCCGCGCGCCGACCGCTGTCATCTTCGCTGCGCTTAACAACGCCGGAGGGCGGTCCCTGGCACTCATTCTGATCAGAGTGAGTACCACCCGCTGGGCCGGAGGTGTGGCCGCCTGAACCTCTGAGCCCGGTCACAGGTCGTGAGCTGGCTCGGGCGGACCCCCGGTGCCTGGTCTTCGGGCACCAGGAGGTCTGGATGTGCGCGACCACCAGGGGCCTCCGGCGAGGGGGGACACGAATCCCCGCCTCGCCGGAGGCCCCTTCGGGTCAGGGGGTGGGGTTCTCATCCGCAGCGGCCGTCGGGCGGGGGCGGTCGTGGCAGTCCGTGTCCTCCGGGACCAGGCCGTCGAGAAGGTAGGACTCCACGGCGTCGGCGACACACGGGTGTCGGACGTCCTCCTCGTTGCCCAGGAACTGGGGGTTGTAGTAGATGTGCGCGCCGTCGTCGACCACGGTCACCAGGGGGCTGTCCAGCCTCTGGGCCATGGCCACGCCGCCTGCGTAGTGGGTGCTGGCGTCGAACTCACCCGCGATCACGAGCGCCGGGGTCTCCCACTCGCGGGTCAGTTCGACCAGGGGCTCGGTCGGCTGACTCTCGGAGTAGAGGCACACCCCGGGTCCCGCGGTGCCCGCGCCGGTGCCGAACGGGTGGGCGTCCCTGAGCTCGCGCATGTCCGACCGGTACTGGTCCGGGTCCGTGGGCCACTCCGCTTCGCACAGGAGCGCCTCGGCCAGGTGGGGCGGCCCCGTCATCCGCTCCAGCTGTTCCTCGGCTTCCTCCGGGTCCTCGGGGGGTTCCGGGGTCTCCGGGGGCTCGGGGGCTTCGGGGGCCTCCGGGAGCGGTGTCCCCTCAACCAGGCCCTTCAGCAGCAGGGCCGACGCGTCCCAGGTCCCCTGGTCCTTGGCCGACGCGCTCACCAGGTTGCGGAAGTAGCTTTCGTCGTAGGTCATACCGTCTTCGCCCTCTCGCGGCTCCTCACGCAGCCGCTCGGCGGTCCGCACGAGCGCGGTCAGAACCTGCTCGTGTGTGTCCCCGAGTCCGAACACCTCGTCCCGCTCGGCGATCCAGTCCGTGAGGCGGGTGACATTGGCCGTGTCGGCGGCGGCCTGGCTCAGCAGATTCTCGTGCCAGAGTCCGTCGGGGTCGACGGCCGAGTCCAGCACGGCACGGTCGAGCCGTTCGGGAAAGAGGCTCCCGTAGACCGCGCCCAGGTACGTCCCGTAGGAGGCACCGAGGTAGTCGATGCGCTCCTCGCCCAGCACGGCGCGGACGACGTCCATGTCGCGGGCGGTGTTGGCGGTGGTGAAGTGGGGCCGCAGGTCACCCTGGGCCTCGTCGCACGCCTCGGCGTACTCCCGCTGCTGGTCGAAGATCCGCTCGATCTCCTCATCGTCGGGGTGCCGGGCCAGAGAGGGCGGGTCCTGCCCGCAGTCGAGCCAGGTGGAGGCGCCCAGACCACGCGGGTCCATCCCGATGACGTCGAAGGCCCGTCCCACGGGGGTGGAGCCGATGTCGCTCGCGAACTTGCGTGCGGGGACCCCGGGACCCCCGGGGTTGGTGAACAGGACCCCCTGGTGCTCCTCCCCCTCGACCTCGGCGGGGCTGCGGCTCACGCCCAGGTGGACGCGTTCGCCCTCGGGGTCGCCGTAGTCGAGGGGAACCTCCACCGTCGCGCAGTCGAGGCCGACGAGGTAGAAGTCCTCGCACGCGTGCCAGTCCACGTCCTGGTCGTGGAACGCGGCCAGTGCCCGGTCCTCGGCTGCTCCCGGCTCGTCCGTGGAGGCGGCTGGCGGAGCACCGCTCAGGGAGAGTGCGAGACCGGCCGTGACCACGGTCGCACCCGCGCTGGTCCATCTGGTCGCTGTACCCACTGCGGCTCCTTGCCTGTTCGGACCCGCCGACCCTGTGTCGGTCCTCAGGGGGCTGGGTTGGGGGCGTGGAAGGCAATGTAGTGAGCGGGACGCCACCGGCGGGTCCACCGAAGGAACGAACGCGGGCGTGACGATGGTCGGTGCCCTGGGATCACCGAGACGTGGCGAACGCACCGAAGTCTGTGCACTTCCTCAGTCTTTCGGCCGAGTCCCGACACCGCCGCGCGGTGGCCACACACCGGGTGTGGCCGCTCCCCGTGCGCCGTTCGCCTCACCGTGATCCCCGTCGGAGCATCCGATCGAACGCTCCGCGCGACGGCGCGGGGACCGCTCCGCACGGGCCTGCCCCCACTCCCCAGCGCGCCCTCGGACGCGCGACCGGGGTCGCCGACACGCGTCGGCGACCCCGGTTCGTTCCCACTGCCCGCTCTGCGAGCCCCGGGGCGCTCGGTCGTTCGGGAACGCCCCGGGAGAGACGGTCTAGGAGCCCGGACGCAGCAGGACCGGCAGTTCCTTGAGGCTGTTGACCACGATGGAGGGGTGGTTCTCCAGCTTCTCGTCCGGAACGGCGAGCCGGAGGTCGGGGAAGCGCTCGAACAGCAGCGGCAGGGCGATCTGGCCCTCCATGCGGGCCAGGTGGGAGCCCGGGCACACGTGCGGCCCGTACCCGAAGGACATGTGGCGCCCCTTCTCCCGGGTCAGGTCGAAGGTGTCCGGGTGCGGTTCCTCGCCGTGCTCGTCACGGTCGCGACTGATCGCGCCGTAGGAGGTCATCAGGGCCTCCCCCTTGCGGATGGTCCGGCCGCCGAGCTCCACGTCCTCGGTGGCGAACCGGAAGATCATGTTGGAGGTGGGCGGGTCGAAGCGCAGGGTCTCCTCCACGACCGTGTCCCAGCCGACCCTGCCCTCCTTGACCAGGTCGAACTGCTCGGGGTGGGCCAGCAGGGCGCGTACGGCGTTGCACAGCAGGTTGACCGTGGTCTCGTGCCCGGCCGCCACGACGACCTGGAGGGTCCCGCGGACCTCCAGGTCCGTGAGCGCGTCGCCGTTCTCTCCGGCGTTGAGGAGCTCGGTGGTCAGGTCGTCGCCCGGGTTGGCGCGCTTCGCGGCGATCATGCCCTCGTAGTAGCGCTCCAGGGTCGCGTAGGTCTCCAGGAACTCCTCGGGCCCGGTGACCGCGCTGAAGAACTTCACGTACATCTCACGGAGGTAGCCGTACTCGGCCTCGTCCACGCCGTAGAGCTCACCGATCACGCTCATCGGGAGTTTGAAGGCGAAGGCGTCCTTGAGGTCCAGCGGCTGGTCCGCCCCGGCCTCCAGATCATCCAGGAGCTGGACGGTCAGGTCGTGGACGCGGGGGCGCAGGCGCTCCACACTCCGGGCCGAGAACGCCTTGGCGGTGAGCAGGCGCAGGCGCTTGTGCTCGGCTCCGTCAGTGCCGAGGAGGTTGGTGGGGGTGGGCGGGATGGTGCTCATCAGCG
This sequence comes from Nocardiopsis eucommiae, assembly GCF_965344335.1. Taxonomy (NCBI): domain Bacteria; kingdom Bacillati; phylum Actinomycetota; class Actinomycetes; order Streptosporangiales; family Nocardiopsidaceae; genus Nocardiopsis; species Nocardiopsis eucommiae. The sequence goes on along the minus strand of NZ_CBDRIY010000062.1, from coordinate 8,568 downwards.
GCCACGCCTCGGGGATCCGACCCTGCTGGTAGTCGTCCCAGTGGGCGACGTCCTTCACCAGACGCGGGTCGGTGAGCGCGGCGCGGGCGGCCTCGTGGTGGGTGACGGCCCAGGCGGTCACCCCGTCGGGCAGCTCCACACGGGTGACCGGACCTGCGGCGTGGAGGATCTCGCGTTCGGCGCGCAGGTTCGCGACGTAGGGGTCCAGGGTGACGGTTCCGGCGTTTCCATGCTGAACGGGGCAGGACATCGGTGCACTCCTCGGGTCGGTTCGGGGGATGGTGGGGAGGACGCGGGGATCGGGGCACACGAGGACTGACGGTCAGTGGCCCCCGTAGGGTTCGGTCGGGGTGAAGGTCACGGGCAGGGAGGCGACCCCCCGCACCCAGGGCGAGGGGCGCCAGCGCAGCTCCTCGGCGGGCACCGCCAGCTCGATGTCGGGGAGCCGGTCCACCAGCACCTCGACGCCGGTGACGGCGATGATCTCCGCGATCTCCCGGGCCGGGTAGGGGCACTGGTGGGGGCCGTGTGAGAACGACAGGTGGGCCTGGCTGCCACGGTCACCGATCCGGCCCGCGGTGGAACGCACGAGGGGGTCCCGGTTGGCGCCCGAGATCCCGAGGAGCACCAGGTCGCCCTGGCGGATGACCTGGCCTCCCAGCTCCACGTCGTGCGCGGCGAAGCGGCCCGCGTGGATCTGGGTGGGGGTGTCCTCCCACAGGACCTCGTTCAGGGCCTCCTGCACGCTGTTGCGGGCACCGGCGATGGACGCGCCGAAGCGTTCGTCGGTGAACATCAGCCGGAGCGCGTTGCCCAGCCACTCCGCCGTCGGCTGGTTCCCGCCGCCCAGCAGGACGATGAGCTCGGGGACCGCCTCCTCGTCGCTGTACCGGGCGGGGTGGCCGAGCAGGCGCGAGACCACGTCCGGCCCGGGCCTGGCCCGGCGCTCCGCCACCAGCTCGCCCATGGCGGCCATCAGCGCCTGCTGGGCGACCATGGCGTCGGGGCCACCGTCGATCATGGTGTTCATGTCGTCGGCGAGGCGGTCGCCGCGCGGGTCGTCCAGGCCGTACATCCAGCTGAGCACGAGCGCGGGCAGCCGCGCCGTGTAGGAGGTGCGCAGGTCCGTGCCGTCGGTGGCGCAGAACGCGTCGATGAGCCGGTCGGCCATGCGCGCGGTGGTGGTGCGCAGCTCGTGCAGGTCGGTGCCGGACAGCGCGTCGCCGAGCGCGCCGGTGCGGCGGCGGTGCTCGGCGCCCTCGGAGTAGAGCACCGACGGCAGCTGGATCACCATCGGCAGCATCGGCCAGTCGGCGGGGACCAGGTGCCAGGAGTTCCAGCGGCTGGAGCTGCGGGCGAACGTCGTCGTGTCGTTCATGACCCGGTGCAGTTCCCGGTAGCCGACGACCAGCCAGGCGGGGACGTCGCCCTCCATGCGCACGGGCACGACCGGACCGTGCTCGGCCCGCATCCTCTCGTAGAGGCCGCCCGGGTCGGACTGGAACTCGGGTCCGTGCAGCTGGACGGGACAGCCGGTCATCGGGCACCTTCCGTGATCAGGGAGCGCACGTGCTCCACCAGGGCGATGAGCACCCTCTTGGCCGAGTCGCGCTCGCGGGCGTCGCAGCGGAGCAGGGGGATGCCCGGGTCCAGGTCCAGGGCGGTGCGCACGTCCTCCAACGTGTGCTCGGACGCGCCGAAGTCGTTGTGCGCCACGACGAAGGGCGTTCCCTGGTCCTCCAGTCGGTCGATGGCGTAGAAGCAGTCCTCCAGGCGCCGGGTGTCGACCAGCACGACCGCGCCCAGGGCGCCGGTGAACAGCCGGTCCCACAGGAACCAGAAGCGTTCCTGGCCGGGCGCGCCGAACAGGTAGAGGACCGAGGTGGCGTTGAGGGTGATGCGGCCGAAGTCGAAGGCCACGGTGGTGGTGCGCTTGCCCTCGACTCCCTCGAGGTCGTCGATGCCCGCCCCGGCACGCGTCATGGTCTCCTCGGTGGTCAGCGGGCGGATCTCGCTGACGGAGCTGACCATGGTGGTCTTGCCGACCCCGAATCCACCGACCACGGCGATCTTCAGGGCCTGTTCGGTGCTGTCGGCCAGCGGGGTGACCGGCTGGTCAGTGCGAGCGGGTTCAGAGGTTGTGGAGTGCAACGAGCACCTTCTCCAACACGTCCGGGGAGGCGAGGGGGTGCGCCGGTGAGGGCGCCGGGGCCGGGTGGCGGGCGGTGACCCGGCCGGTGTCGAGGAGGTCGGTGAGCAGGATCCGGGTGACCGCCACGGGCAGGCGCAGGTGGGCCGCGACCTCCACGACCGCCATGGGGTTCACGCACAGGCGCAGGATGGCGGCGTGTTCGGACTGCATACCGGGGACGGGCGCGCTCTCCGCGACGATGAGGGCGACGGCGTCCAGGGAGTCGTCGGCGCCACGGCTGCGGCCCGAGGTGATGATGTAGAGCCGGTCCGGGCTCTCCCGTCGGTACGGGCTCACTCCGCTTCGGCTCCGACTCGGGACGGCGTGGTGAGGTGCTCGCCCATCTGCTCGACCAGTTCGTTCATGTTGTGGCCGACCAGCCCGGGCTCGGCCTCACCGCTGGTGATGACCGCGAGGTGGGTGCCGTGCCCCGCCTCGACGATGAAGAGGAGACCGCCGTAGAACTCGGCCATCGCCTGCCGGACGCCGCCGCGGCCGTCACCGAACTCCACGGAGGCGCTGTGCGCGAGGCTCTGCACCCCTGCCGCGATCGCGGCCAGGTGGTCGGCGCTGTCGTTGCCCAACGCGGCGGTGTGGCACAGCTTGAGGCCGTCCCGGGAGAGCACGAGGGCGTGTCGGGTGCCGGGGGTGCGCTCCAGCAGGCCTTCGAGCAGCCAGGTCAGCGTCTTGAGGTCCATCATGCTTCCTTCGGTGAGTCGGTCGTCTCCTGGCCGCGCACGGCGGAGCGGAACGCGCCGAACCCCTGGGACGGGGTGCGGGGGCCGGCCTCCTTGGGGGCGGGCCGGTTGCGTTCCGCCGCCGCGAGGGACCGGCCCCGGCGGCGCATGGGCAGTCCGCTGTCCGCCCTGGGGGCGGGGGCCGTGTCGGCGGAGGCCGCCGTCTCGCGGGAGGAGGGCTCGGGAACGGTGATCGGCTGTGCGGGGACGCTGGCGGGCAGCGGTTTCACGATGCGCTGCGGCAGGAGCAGGACCACGGCGGTACCGCCCCTGGAGGAGGAGCGGAAGGAGACTTCGAGGCCGTAGCGCTGCGCGATACGGCCCACGACCGAGAGTCCCAGGCGGGTCCCGGAGATGGTGGTGATGTCGAGGCCGTCGCTGACCGCGTCGCGGGCCCGGCGCAGCGCCTCCTCGCCCATGACGAGGCCGCCGTCCTCGACCATGACGGCGATCCCCGCCTGGACCTCCTCCACGTGGACGTGGACCTCGGCGGTGGGCGGGGAGAACTTGGCCGCGTTGTCGAGGATCTCGGCCAGGGCGTGGATGACGCCCTCGGCGGCGAACCCGGCGACCGCCAGGTTGGTGACGCTGTGGGTGCGCACCCGCTGGTAGGCACCGATGCGGCCCATGGCGCCGCGCAGGACGCTCTCCATGGGGATGGCCCGGCCCCAGCGGCGGCCCGATCTGGCGCCGGTGAGGATCGCGATGCTGTCGGCCACCCGGCCGGTCTGCGCGGTGGTGTGGTCCAGGCGCATGAGGTCACCGAGGACGTCGGCCCCGGCGTCGCCGTCTCCGTGACGCTCCTGCATGCGGCGCAGATCGGCGAGCATGGTGGTGGACAGCGCCTGGACCCGTCCGGCGGCGGTCGCACACGCGGCCATGGCGGCGGAGCGGCGGCGTTCGGAGGCGGAGATCTCGGTGGCCACGCTCCGCAGGGCGGCGGCGATCGCGGGGTCCGCCACCTCGGGCATCCGGTGCAGGACGGTCTCGGCGGAGTCACCGGAGCGCAGCTGCTCGACCATCCGGGGCAGGAGTTCCGTGGAGAGCGCCGCTGTCTCGGCATGGGCCCGGTCGACGCGGGCGCGCAGCTCGGCGGCCTCGCGGTCCCGGCGGCCCAGGAGGAGCGCCAGGACGAGGATCAGCAGGAGCGCGATCCCTCCGGCGGCCAGGACCGGGGCCCACCCGTCGGGTCGGGTCGCCCAGAGCGCCCACCCCCAGGCGGGCAGGGCCGGTACCAGGACGAGCAGCCAGCGCGGGGTGGTCGACGCCAGGGGCGGTGCTCCGTCGGGACGGGGGGTCTGGTCAGTCATGGTGCTCCATGTCCGGACACGTCCTCACTCTTTGTACACGCCGAAGGGCACGCCGGACGGGCATCCTCGGCCCACGTGCACTGTTGTGTTACATAGGCGGTCGCACGGCCTTCAACCTGCCCTTTGTTCACACAGCGAGCAAAGATACCACTTGACCCAACTGCCTCCCATGTCAGAACAATGACAATTACTGGAGTTATCAGACAAAGCCCGCGATACGACACGAGGGTCGACACATCACCGGATCGGAGCGAATCGATCTCCCGGAGAATCCCGGCGGAACGCGGACCGAATCCCCGTGCGCCTTTCCCAAACCGCGCCGACGTGCGAATACGGGACCGTCCGAATAGGACCTCACCGACCTCGGGGGCCCCGGACCACGCCGGACCGGGTGCCGGACGGAGGGGCGGCCCCGGCGTCCGGCGTCGGGTGTGTCGGGGTGGGTGCGCGGACTTCGGGGCCCCGACCCCTAGGGTGGTGCAGGTCACAACCACCGGAGGGGCTCGGTGAGGCGGGCCCTCGTGGCGCGGGCGGGCTCCCGCGTCCGCCGGGGAGGTTCGACCTCAGGTCAGTGGGGAATCTTGACGTGGACCGACGCGTTACACCCCGCGAGACCGCACAAGCGCCTGGAGGCACCCACACGATGGCCGAGCGAGCACTTCGCGGCACACGGCTCGGGGCGACGAGCTACGAGAACGACCGCAACACCGACCTGGCTCCCCGGCAGGAAGTCACCTACGACTGTACCCGGGGTCACCGCTTCTCGGTCACCTTCGCGACCGAGGCCGAAATCCCCGCCGAATGGGAATGCCGTTTCTGCGGCGACCGCGCACTGCGCCGTGACGGCGGCGGCGAGGAACCCAAGAACACCAAACCGGTCCGCACCCACTGGGACATGCTGCTCGAACGCCGCAGCATGGAGGATCTGGAGGAGGTTCTCGCCGAGCGGCTGGAACTGCTCCGCGCCCGCCGCCGCGAAGAGGCGGCGAAGGTCGAGGAGATCGCCAAGCAGCGGCAGAGCGCCTGACCCCTGGGACGGCCCGAGGGCCTGCCCCACGACGGATACGGGGGCGGTGGACGTGAGATCCACCGCCCCCGTCGTCGTGTCCGGGTCCGGGACCGGTCAGGCCTCGGTGCCGAAGGGGTCCTGGGTGTGACCCACGAGCTCCTTGACCGAGCCGAGCACCCGGGTGGGCCGGTACGGGAACTGGTCGGCGGTGTCGCGGCCGGAGATGCCCGAGAGCACCAGGACGGTCTGGAGTCCGGCCTCCAGGCCGCTGAGCACGTCGGTGTCCATGCGGTCACCGACCATGAGGGTGTTCTCCGAGTGCGCGCCGATCCGGCGCAGCGCCGAGCGCATCATGAGGGGGTTCGGCTTGCCCACGAAGTAGGGGCGGCGGCCGGTGGCCTTCTCGATCAGCGCGGCGACGGCGCCGGTCGCGGGGAGCGGCCCCTCCGCGCTGGGCCCGGTCTCGTCGGGGTTGGTGGCGATGAACCGGGCGCCGTTGCGCACCAGGCGGATCGCCCGGGTGATGGCCTCGAAGCTGTAGGTGCGGGTCTCCCCCAGCACCACGTAGTCGGGGTCGCGCTCGGTCATCACGTAGCCCACGTTGTGCAGGGCGGTGGTCAGGCCCGACTCACCGACCACGTAGGCCGAGCCGCCGGGGCGCTGGGTCTGGAGGAACTGGGCCGTGGCCAGGGCGGAGGTCCAGATGGACTCCTCGGGGATGTCCAGCCCGGTGTTGAGCAGCCGCGCCCTCAGGTCGCGCGGGGTGTAGATGGAGTTGTTCGTCAACACCATGAACGGGGTCCCCTGCTCGCGCAGCTCCGCGATGAGCGTGTCCGCTCCGGGGATCAGGTGCTCCTCGCGTACGAGCACGCCGTCCATGTCGAAAAGGTAGTTCCACTCGTTGCTCACGTGCCCCATTGTGCAGGTACGGACCACTAAGGCGCCATTCCTACCGACCGGTATCCGCGTGTTGGGCGGTTGAGACTGCTCACACAGGTCACACGGGAGGCCAGGGGACGGAGGGCCAGTCAGGGGCCGGGTAGGGGTGGATGCCGTGGTGGATGAGCAGGTCCACGCGTTCGCGCACCGCGTAGGCCTCGGGCCCGGTCAGGTGGGTGGCCAGCGTCGCGCCGAGCGGATCGTCCGAGGCGCGCAGCCTGGTGCGCAGGGAGGCCAGGGCGATCAGCGCCTCGTCGGTGAGGGGCTGCCCCTGCCACTGCCACAGGACCGTGCGCAGCTTGTAGTCCTCCGCGAAGGACACCCCGTGGTCGCAGCCGTACAGGTGCCCCTCCGGCGTGGGGAGCAGGTGGCCGATCTTGCGGTCGGAGTTGTTGATCACCGCGTCCAGGACGGCCATCCGGCGCAGCCCCGCGTGCTCGGTCTCACGGGAGAGCGCGACGAGGTCGACGGTGGTGTCGCCGTGCACCCACAGCTGGACCATGCCCTCGCCGTAGGGGCCGTCCCGGTGGACGGTGGGCGGCACCACGGACCAGCCGAGCGCCTCGGAGACCGCGTAGGCCGACACCTCACGCCCGGCGAGCGTGCCGTCGGGGAAGTCCCACAGGGGCCGCTCCCCCGCCACCGGCTTGTACACGCACACGGCGGAACGGTCGCCGTCGGAGACCGTGCAGTACAGGGTGGCGTTGGAGGCCGCCGTCAGGCGCCCCTCCACCGTGATCTCCCCCCGGCGCAGGAGGTCCAGCCCCTCCTCGGGGGTGAGTCCGCCGAAGGCCGCCGTGGTCGCCGTCGGCGGCGGTTCGGCGGCGGTCGGGGAACCGCAGGTGTCGTCGTCCACGAGGTGCCTCAGACGAGACGGTCCGGGCGGTAGCCGTTCTGGCGCGCGCAGATGTGACCGTTGGGGTCGAGCGGACGGCCGCAGAGCGGGCAGTCGGGGCGCCCGGCGGAGACGACCTTCAGGGCGCGTCCGGCGAAGGCGCGCGCCTCTCCGGGCCTGAGGTAGACACGCAGGACGTCACGGTGGGCGGGGGCCTCCTCCGCGAAGACCTCCAGCTCCTCCTCGTCGTCGTCCTCGACCAGCTCCTCGGTGGCGGTCTCGTCGATCTCCTGGGCCTCGATGATGACGCGGGCCACCTCGGCGTCCCACGCCAGGGCGAGGGTGCCCACCCGGAAGTCCTGCTCGATGGGCTGTTGCAGCGGACCGTCGTCCTCGGGCGGCGCGACGTCGTCCGGCGGCGCTCCGAAGCGGCGGTGCACCTCTTCCAGCAGCTCCTCGATACGGGTGGCCAGGGCCTCCACCTGGGACTTCTCCAGCACGACGCTGGTGATGCGACCCTCGCCGACGGCCTGGAGGAAGAAGGTGCGGTCCCCAGGCTGGCCGACGGTCCCGGCGACGAACCGTTCCGGCGGGTTGAACTGAAAGACGGGCATGGATAGCACCCTAAGGGATGACGGTGACGCGGTGCGAGATACCGCCACGGTCAGGGGCGGGGCGTCCCCGCGTCCGCCTCGGGCGCCTGGCCCGCTCCGCCACCGACCGCCGCGTCACCCCGGGTCTCCGCCGCCGTGGGCAGGGCTCCGGCCAGGGGCTCCCCGGTGTCGTTCAGCTTGTTCAGGAAGGGCCGGGTCCGCGTGTAGGTGAGGGAGGTGACCGAACACGGGTCGACGCGCAGGCGCTGGAAGAGGTCCAGGTGCATGCCCAGGGCGTCGGCGACGATCGCCTTGACCACGTCGCCGTGGCCGCAGACCACGTACACGGGAGGGGCGGACCCGGGACGGGCCTGTTCGAGTAGTCGCCCGTTCCAGTCCCGGACGGCCTCGACCGCGCGCGCGGAGGTCGTGGCCAGGGCCTCCCCGCCGGGGAAGCGGGCGGCGCTGGGGTGGTCCTGGACCACCCGCCACAGGGGCTCGGCGGCCAGGTCGGTGAGGGAGCGGCCGGTCCAGCTGCCGTAGTCGCACTCGACGAACCTGTCGTCCGTGGTGACGGGGGTGCCAAGGCGCTCGGCGATGGCCTCGGACGTCTCCTGGCAGCGTTCGAGCGGGCTGGACACGAGCGCGGCGGGGGCCAGCCCCGCCAGTCGTTCGGCCAGGCGGGAGGCCTGGTCGCGCCCCACGTCGTTGAGGTGGACGCCGGGCGCCCGCCCGGCCAGGCGCGGCCCGGTGGCGTCGGTCATGCCGTGCCGGACGAGCAGGAGGGTGATCGCCTCGTGCGCGGGGGCGTCGTCTGGGGTGTCTGCGCGTGTGGCCATGACACCAGGGTAGGTCGCCCTCGGGCGCGGTGTCCGGACCACTCCTCCCGCCCGTTGTCCGTCACCACCCTCGACGGACGCACGCGGCGCGGTGTCCTCGCGTCGCCACCGGGCC
>NZ_CBDRIY010000061.1:0-27017 GCF_965344335.1 Nocardiopsis eucommiae | reverse complement strand
ACTCCGCGCGCGGTGGCCAGGATCTCCTCCTCACCGATGAGGCCGAAGGGGTCGCGGACCTCGACGGCGACGCCCGGCGCGGGTGTCCAGAAGGCCTCGGAGCCGCCGTACATCCCGCCGGTTCCGTTGTTGTCGAAGTCCCCGAGCTCCCAGGTGTCCGCGTCGCGCTCGTGGTAGCGGGTGAGGAAGGCACGGACCGCCTCCAGGTCGGTGAGCTGCTCGCTCCTCAGGACCAGGACCTGGAGCAGCACCTCGAACCCGCCGCCCTCCTTGGCCTGTTCCCAGGCCCGTTGGGTGAAGGAGACCTCCCCCCACTCGTAGGTGAAGTCCGAGGCCGAGGCCTGGGGACCGACCTTCGCGGGCAGGTGGCCGATGGTGAATCCGTCCAAGGGTCCTCCTCGGGGGCCGACGGCGGACACGGCCGCCGTGAGAACGAGTGCGAGCACGACGGCGAGGGCCGTCGAGGCCCACCTGGTCAGACGCATGGTCACCTCCACCGGCGGGCTCGGGACCGTCCCGAGTGACCGGTGATTCCATGCTCCGCCGGGCGGGCGGTCAGAACCAGAGTGTCCTCGAACCTGTGGATAACTCCGTTCCGACACACCGGCCGGAGGAGGGCCCGGGCCACCCGAGGTTCTCCCCGGGTGGCCCTGAGGGCCGGGGTACTCCCCCGTCCGTTCGTGGCACTCCCCCGCGCGGACCGGGGCCCGGGGTGCTCCCCCAAGGTGTACCCGAGGGCCGGAGCCTAGCGCGCGCCGTCGACGTGGTGGTCGTACAGGAACTCCGCGATCGCCAGGGACGAGGTCGCCGCCGGTGAGGGGGCGTTGCGGACACACACGACACGGCCGTGGGTGTCCACGTGGAAGTCGTCCAGGAGGCCGCCGTCCCGGCCCAGGGCCTGGGCCCGCACTCCGGCGGGCGCCGGGCGCAGGTCGGCGGCGGTGAGCTCGGGAAGCAGGCGGCGGGCCTGCCCGGCGAACACCGCCTTGGAGGCCGAGACCAGTGTCTCCCGCGCGCCGACGGTCCAGTGCTGGCGGGCCAGCCGCCAGAAACCCGGCCAGGCGAGCGTCTGGGCGAACTCACGGGCGTGCAGGTCGCGGGCGCGGTACCCCTCCCGGGCCAGGGCGAGGATGGCGTTGGGGCCCGCCATGACTTCGCCGTGCACGTGGCGGGTCAGGTGCACGCCCAGGAACGGGTACCGGGGGTCGGGCACCGGGTAGAGCAGTCCGCGCACGAGCTCACGGCGTTCGGGAACGAGCTCGTGGTAGTGACCCCGGAAGGGGACGACCCGCGGGTCGGTGCCGCCTCCCGCCATGCGGGCGAGCTGGTCGCTCTGGAGTCCGCCGCACAGGACCATCCGGTCGAACCGGTGGATGACCCGCTCCCCCTTGGGGTCCCCGGTGAGGGCCTCGGTACCGTCGAGGTCCTGACGGAGGTCGATGACCGGGGTGTTGAGCAGGACCCGGCCACCGGAACGGCGCACGTCGTCCGCGAGCTGCTCCGCGACCGCGACGAAGTCCGTGATGGCGGTGGTGGGAGAGTGCAGCGCCCCGACCCCGACCGCGTGGGGTTCGACCTCCCGCAGCCCCTCGGGGCCGAGGCGGGCGACCCCGGGGACCCCGTTCTCCTTGGCCTTCGCCTCGATGTCGTCCAGGCGCGCCTCCTCCTCCGAGTTCACCGCGACGAGGAGCTTGCCCGCCTCCTCGTAGGGCAGGTCGTTCTCCGCGCAGTAGTCCCTGAGCAGACCGACCCCCCTCCGGCAGAGGGTCGCCTTGAGCGATCCCGGGCGGTAGTAGAGCCCGGCGTGGACGACGCCGCTGTTGTGGCCGGTCTGGTGCGCGGCGACCCGGTTCTCCTTCTCCAGGACGGTGACTCGGGTGCCGGGGCGGTGGAGGGTGATGTGGCGGGCCAGGGCCAGTCCGACGATCCCCGCTCCGATGATGCCGATGTGTTCGGTGCTGCGCATGGGCGCACGCTAGCAACCCGGTGTCCGCGAGTTGGGCACCGGGTGACGTGGAACACGGGCGTCGCGGCCCGGGGTCACAGCGAGCGCAGTCCGACCAGGACGGCGTGCAGGATGTCCTCGCGGCCCAGGGGCCGGGACGGGCCGCAGGACTGGAGCGACCCCTCGGAGACCATGCGGGTGACCATCGAACGCACCTGGCCCATGGGGAGTCCGACCTCGGCGGCGAGCTCCGCCACGGTCCGGGCCCGCCGGGCGTGGTTGAGGATGGCCTCCCGCTCGGGGCGCAGCCACTCGTGGCGGCCGGGGGTACGGGCGGCCACCACGAGGGTGAGCAGGTCCAGTTCGGCGGTGTCCGCGGTGGGCGGCGCGGCCCGCTCCGTGGTTCCGACGTCGATGGCGTAGGGCCGCAGGAACCTCTCGTTCTCCGCGTCCTCTCCCTCGTCGGCGGGTCTGGGGCCGTTCCCGTCGGTGCGGTCGGCCGCGCCACGCTCCGTCAGGCGACGGGCGTGGCGGCCCTCAGCGCTCACTGTGTCCTCCTGGTGGTGTCGTGAAGGGCGAGACGTCGGACGGCGCGGGGTCGAGGGGCTCCTGCTCCCCGGAGTCGAGGCGCAGGGACGGCCCGGTGGAGCCGCCTCGGTCGCGCTGCGCCGACCGGCGGTGCGGGAGCCGTCCCCCGGAGGCGCCGTAGGGCCTCCGGGGCTCCGAGGCGCCGACCCGGTACTGCTCGCCGCTGGGCGGCCGGGGCACCGCCTGGGGCTGGGGACCTGAGTGGACCTGCGGCTGGGGGCCGGAGTGCGCCTGGGGGCCGGTCCCCGCCTGGGGCCCGGTGCGGGGGGCCCGGTCGTGGTGGCCGGGGACCCCCTGCGGCCCGGACTGGCCGAACGGCCCCTGGGGTCCCGTCTGTTGGGTCGGCCCCTGGTGCGCCAGGTGACCGAGCGCGCCGGGGAAGGCCGGGACCCCGGCCGGGGAACCCGTGACCGGGACCGGGTTGTCCACGGGCTCCAGCAGGCTGTCCGGGATGAGCGCGGTCGCCAGGGTGCCGCCGTAGGGCGAGGGGTGCAGCCACACGCGGATGCCGTGCCGTTCGGCCAGGCGGGCCACGACGAACAGACCCAGACGCGGGTCGTCGGGCAGGGCCATGACGTCGAACTCCGGCGGCCGGGTGAGCGTGCGCTCGGCCGCCGCGTAGCCCTGCTCGGACATGCCCAGCCCGCGGTCCTCGATCTCCACGATCAGACCGCCCCCGACCGGGGAGCACCCGACGTCCACGGTGGTCCCGGCGGGCGAGAACTGGGTCGCGTTCTCCACCAGCTCGGCCAGGAGGTGCACGACGTCCGCCACGACCTGGCCGTGCATGAGCACCCGGGGCGCGGACGTGAGCCGCACGCGTTCGAAGTCCTCGGTCTCCGCGATGGAGGCGCGCAGCACGTCCACGAGGGGGCGCGGCTGACGCCACCGGCGGGCGGACTGGCCGCCGCCCAGGATGATGAGGTTGTCCGCGTAGCGCCGGGCACGGGTGGCCAGGTGGTCCAGGCGGAAGAGCCGACGCAGCGCCTCGGGGTCCTGTTCCCTGTACTCGATCTCGTCGAGCAGGCGCAGTTGGCGTTGGACCAGGGTCTGGTTGCGGAAGGCGATCCCCAGGAAGGCCCGGTTGGCGCCCCGTCGGATCTCCGCCTGGCGGACGGCGGCCTCCACCGCGGTGATCTGGGCGCTGTCGAAGGCGTCCGCCACCTGGCCGATCTCGTCGTCTCCCTCCTCGTCCAGGGCCGGGAGCTCGTCCACCACGTCGACCTTGTCGCCGCGCTGGGCCCGCTCGATGATCTCCGGCAGGTCGGCGTCCCGGTCCAGGATCTGTTCGCGCAGGCAGGTCAGGCGTTCGGTGAGGCGGCGCGAGGAGCGGCCCACGAGCGCGATGGCCACCACCCCGCCGAGGAGGGTGACGGCCGCGGCGGCGACGCCCAGGGTGACCCTGAGCAGGGCGGCGCTCCAGGCCAGGTCCACGGTGCGTTCGATCTGGGACCGGGAGATGTCGTCCAGGGAACCGGCGGCGACGGCCGAGGAGGTGTCCCAGTCGTTGGCCTCGATGTCGATGGCGGAGTTCCACTCGGTGAGGGGCTCCTGGCCGGGGAGGGCGTCGTCGTTCTGGGCGACCGGCGGACGGGTGACGACCCTGCGGCTGAACCCCTCCGCCCTGGTCCACACGTCATCCTGGACCAGGGCCTCGTGGGCCGCGCGGATGCTGGGGTGCATGGCGTGGCTGACGGTGTGGAGGGTGGAGCGGTAGGAGGCGGTGAGGAAGGTGAAGTGCGCCGTCTCCTCGTAGGTCATCCGCTCCGCCGCGATGACCCCCGCGAGGAGGGCGTCGGCGGTCGCGTACTCCTCCCGCGCGGCCAGGAGCTCCCTGGTGAGGACGGCGTCGGTGAGGTTCTCCCCGCCGTCGGTGGTGTGCAGCAGCGCGATGACGGTGTCGGTGAGGGTCCCCAGGAGGTCGCCGTAGCCGCTGAGGGCCTCCCCCCGGTTGGCGGTGCGGGCGTCGACCGTGGAGCGCAGGGCCTCCAGGCGGTCGGGGGCTCCGGTCACCAGGGCGGAGTTGCGGTTCACCTCGACGTCCCTGCCGTCCTCCAGCCTCTCGGCCAGGGCCACGGCCTCGGTCAGGGCACCGTCGGTGGTGTCGCGCTGTTCCTCCAGGTCGTCCTGGCGGGTCGCCTCCCCTCCGCCGTCCTGGACTCCCAGGTGGACCATGGTCAGTCGGCGTTCGGCGCGCAGCTCGGTCGCGGCCCGGGACAGGATCTCCGTGCCCTCCCTGGCCTGGCTCACGGCGCTCATCAGCTGCGCGGCCTGAGCCGTGCCGAGCGTGGCCACGATGAGCCAGAGCGCGAGGAAGCACAGGCTCGGGATGAGCACGATCCGGTTGAGCTGCCCGCGGATCGTCCGGGTGGACGCGTGTGTTCTTCGCATGGCCCCCTCCAGCCCGTGCGGGTGCCGGGGCGTCCTGGGGAGGTGCCGCGGCGGCTTTCGGTCCTGCCGAGGCTATCGAAAAATCATTGCCGTACGTTGTCAAACAATCACGACTAGTTATACGAGCTTGTGGGGACGGTCGCGGCGCGCGCGTGGAGGAGGGGCGAATCCGACGTGAAGGGGCAGGTCACCCCCCGATCAACGCGAACAGGGCCGCCCGGTGGTCCGGGCGGCCCTGTTCGACGGGGTCCTGGCGGGGCGTGTCGCGGAGTCAGGACTCGGGACGGTGTCGGGAACCCACCGGGGCGGGCAGCTCCTCGGCGGTGGGCGGCTGCTCCACACCGAGCGAGTTGAGCACCTCGGCGTAGCGCAGCGCGGCGATCTTGCCCAGGAGGCTGTCCGCCCCCAGGGGAGCGCCGGGCCGGGCGCCGTGGCGCTCGGCGAGGTCGGCCAGGTACCGGGGCGGAACCTCCGGCCCCAGGGCGCTCGGCGCGATGACCGGGCGCTGGCAGCCGCCCTGGCGCAGCTGGGCCACGACCTGCTCGATCGAGGCCTCGTTCTCCAGGTCCGCCGGGAGCACCGTCAGCCCGAGCCGGGCCGCGAGCAGGACGGCGGTGACGCCGGCGGCTCCCACGGCCCCCTCACCCCCGACGGCCCCGACGACGACGCCGTCGGCCATGGTGGTGTTGCGGGCGGTCACACTGATCAGGCGCATACGGTCGGCGCGCACGAACCCGGCCTCGGCCAGTCGCAGGTGCAGCACCTCGGCCAGCATGGGGTGCGGGCCCAGCCCCTCGGTGACGCGGACGTCCGCGCGGGTGTGGGCCACGGCCGCCTCGATCGCGGCGTTGGTGCCCCCGTGCGGCGCCGTGACCAGGGGGACGACGACACCGGCGAGCGGTCGGCCCTCGGACTCCTCCAGGTCGGCCAGAGCCTCACCGATACCCAGTTCGTGGCCCTCGGTGTGCCCGAACCTGATCGTCACCTCGGGGCGGTAGGCCCGGACGAGATCGGCCATTCGGGCACCGATCAACTCACCGTCGGCGTCCCTGGCCTGTTCGGCCGTGCCCGGGACCGCCATGATCAGGGTGGGGGTACCGAACCAGTTGTCGAAGGACAGCGGGTTGCGGTGGCGTCCGGAACGCCGCTTGGGCAGTTCGCGTGGGGGAAGTCGGTCAGAGTTTCGCATACCAGGATTCAGACGAGAAGTGGATGGGGCGCGCTGTCAAAGCGGGTGGTCACTGCCGCGACATTGTAGCGTTCAACACCACATTCACGGGCGTTTCTCCTGAACGTACAACGGACCGACCCGGCTCCGACTGGCGGGGTCGCCCGCTCAACCGCTGAGTACCGGACGACGACCGTTGATGACGTGGGTCACCAGCTGGACGAGGACCTCCTTGGACGACTCGCGCTCCCTGGCGTCTGCCATCAGCAGCGGCACCTCCGCCGGTATGTCCAACGCCTCCCGTACCTCCCCCGCCTCGTAGTGCGCCGCACCGTCGAACTGGTTGACCGCGACCACGAACGGCACGCCCCGGCGCTCGAAGAAGTCCACCGCGTGGAAGCAGGTGTCCAGCCGACGCGTGTCGGCCAGCACCACGGCACCCAGGGCGCCCTCCACCAGCTCGTCCCACATGAACCAGAAGCGGTCCTGCCCCGGTGTACCGAACAGGTACAGCACGATGTCCTCGTTGATGGTGATACGACCGAAGTCCAGGGCGACCGTCGTGGTGGTCTTGTTCTCCACTCCCCCGAGGTCGTCGACCCCCTGGCTGGCCTCGGTCATCACCTCCTCGGTGCTGAGCGGGGTGATCTCGCTGACGGAGGCCACCATCGTCGTCTTTCCCGCGCCGAACCCTCCGGCGATGATGATCTTGACCGCTTGGGGTATCGCCTCCGGCGCCTCACGCGCCTCCTGCGCTCCCGGTCGGTTCTCAGAGTCTGCGGATGCCATCGAGTACCGCCTGAAGTACTTTCTTCTCGGGAAGCTGGGCCACGGGCATCGCTGCCCGCGTGTGGACGTCCCCCTCGGCCACCAGGTCTCCGAGGAGCACCTTGACCACGGTCAGGGGGATGTCCAGGCGCGCGGAGATCTCCGCGACCGAAATGGGCCTGCGGCACAGGGTCAGGATCGCCTGGAGCTCGGGGTCCCGGGCACGGTCCTCACGGTCGGGGGCCGCCATCACGATCGTGATCAGGTCCAGTCCGCGTCCCGCGCTGCCCGGTCGGGTCCGTCCCCGGGTCATCGTGTAGGGACGGACCAGCGGCCCGGCAGGGGCGTCCCCCGGCGTGATCCCGGCGGCGGGACCCTCGGAGGTGGGGTGGCCCCGACCACGGTGCCAGGTGGGGTGTGCGCGCCGCGTGGGACCGCCCACGCCCTCCCCCTCCCTCACGGGCGGCACGCTCGACAGCGAGCCGCCGCGTTGTTCACCAGGGGTGCTCACGAGCTCCCGCCTCCCATGGCCGTGAGGTGGCCCGGCCGTCGTGGCGGCGCGGTGAGGAACTGACCCACCCTCTTGACCCGGAGGTTCATCTCGTAGGCGACCAGTCCGACGTCGGCGTCCTCGGTCGCCAGGACGGCCAGACAGGCCCCGGTGCCCGCCGCGGTGACGAACAGGTACGAGTGCTCCATCTCCACCACGGTCTGACGGACGTCCCCGCCGCCGAAGTGGCGCCCGGTGCCCCGGGCCAGGCTCTGGAACGCGGAGGCCACCGCGGAAAGATGCTCGGCGTCGTCCGAGATCAGTCCCCGGGAGCGTCCGAGCAGCAGTCCGTCGGCCGACAGCACGATCGCGTGGCTGGCTCCCACGACACGGTCGACCAGGTCGTCCAGGAGCCAGTCCAGGTTGTCCGCGGCCTTGCTCATGCCCACCATCTCAGTCGCTCTCTCCTGTGTGGTCGTCGGCGCCTGCACCGACCTGGTCATCACTGCTGTGCCCGAGCCCTTCGTGGCCGATCTCCTCGGCTCGACCGCGTCGGGTTCCGGCGCTGAAGGCGTCCATCATGCGGCGTGCCTGTTCGGGGCTGCGTTGCGACACCGGTTCGGTGTCGTGCGGATCCGCGCCGGTCGAGGGGTCGTCGCGGAGCTGGGGTGCGAGGTTGGCCTGGCGCCTGCGCCGTGGCAGTCCGGCCCGGTCCGGTCTGGTCCCGATCGTCGTCTCGTCTCCTCCTCTTCGGGGCAGGGGCGCGTGGCCCGTGGGGCCGGGCTCCTCGCCGGGCCCGTGCGCGGGCTCGGGGGTCGGCTCGGGTTCGGGTGTCAGGTCCGGCACCTGGCGCAGCAGCGGCCCGTGGGGAACGTGGTCGCCCGTCTCGTCCGCGGGCCGGTCGTCGTGTTCGGGGACCGACCGCAGGACCGGGCGGGCGTGCCGGGGGCCCGCCTCGGCCGCCAGCAGGTCGGCGGGGTCGTCGTGCTCGGTACCCGCGTGGGGTTCCGGGCGGACCGATCCGGAGCGGGCGAGCACCGCCGCTCGGGGACGCTCCACCGGCGCACCGCCGCTGGAGACCACCAGGGCGCTGGGCACGAGCACCACGGCGCGGGTGCCTCCGTAGGGCGAGTGCCGCAGCTGCACCCCGATCTCGTGCTTGAGCGCGAGCCTGGCCACGACGAACAGGCCGAGGCGGCCGTCCGTCCCGGGGGTCATGACGTCGAACTCGGGTGCCTCCGCGAGCGTGGCGTTGTTCTCGTCCAGGACCTCCTCCGTCATCCCCAGGCCCCGGTCCTCGATCTCGATCACCACGCCCTTGGGGACGTTGTCGGTGGCGATGGTGACGTTCGTGTGGGGTGGCGAGTAGGCGGTCGCGTTCTCGACCAGCTCGGCCAGCAGGTGGATGACGTCGGCGACGACCGCTCCCACCAGGGACAGGTCCGGCACGGAGGTGAGTTCGACGCGGGCGTACTCGTCCGTCTCGGAGATGGCGCCGCGCAGGATGTCCACGAGGGGGACGGGGTGGCGCCAGCGCCGTCCGGGCTGGGCGCCGCCGAGGATGATGAGGTTCTCGGCGTGACGGCGGCCCCGGGTCGCGAGGTGGTCGAGCTGGAAGAGGCTCTCCAGCAGGTCCGGGTCCTCCTCCTCGCGCTCCACCCGGTCCAGGAGCTGGAGCTGGCGCTGCACCAGGGACTGGTTGCGGTGGGCGATGCCGAGGAAGACCCGGCTGACGCCCGCCCGGATGTCGGACTGCTTGACAGCGGCGCCGACAGCGGTGCGCTGGGCGATGTTGAAGGCGTCCGCCACCTGGCCGACCTCGTCGGTGCCGTGGTCGAGCTGCTTCATCTCGGTGTCGAGGTCCACGCTCTCGCCCGCTTCCAGGCGGCGCACGATTCGGGGGAGGTCGCTGCGGGCGATCCCGAGCGTCTCCGCGCGGAGCCTGGCCAGTCGGTAGGTGAGTCGGCTGGCGGAGCTTGCGGCCACCCCGTAGGCGACCGTTCCCGCGAACAACGAGGTGATGCCGCCGCCGAGGGCCATCGTGAACATCCACGAGCTGGCCTCCTCAGTGGAGGTCACCACGCTGTCCACCCTGTCCGTGGTGACCTCCGTCAGCCCGGCGTTGACCTCGTCGGCGGCCTCGCGCCAGGCGCCGAGGCCGGCGGGCGGGGCGTGGTCGCGGTGGAGCTCCCCGGTGATGGGGTCGACCTCCACCGGTGCCTCGTGCTGGACGAGGGTGTCGGCCACCCCCATGGCCCGCGCCCACGCGGCGCCGCGGGTGATCCGCTCGACGCTGGCGGCCTGGTCCTCCTCGGCGGCCTCCGCGGTGTCCGTGCCGGTCTCGGCCCGGGCGACGGGCCCCTGCCCCTCGGAGAGCTCGTCGGGGGGTTCCTCCGCGCTCAGCCTGCGGCGCGTGTCCCCCGTGAGGGAGGCGATCTCGGCCTGGTGCGAGCGGGTGAGGTCGTTCTCGGCGAGCACGGCGGTGATGACGGCGTCGGCGTGGCCGAAGCTCTCCTGGGCCCACAGGAGGTTGTCGGCCTCGGAGGCGGCGTCGGAGACGAGCCCGTCGTCGAGGCCCTGGACGGTGGTCGAGTAGAGCCGGATGCCCTGCTCGACGGCGCCGGTGTAGGTGTCCAGGACGTCGGCCACCGCGCCGGGGTCGGCGAGGTTGTCGGTACGCAGCGCCTGCACGTCCTCGAGGGAGCCGAAGAACGCCAGGGCCAGCGCCTCGGGCTCGTCTCCTTCGCCCTCCAGCGTCTCGCGTACCTGGCGGAGCTGGGCGAGGGTCTCGTCGGTCGTTCGCGCGGCCTCGACGAGCGCCTGACGGGTCTCGCCTCCGGGGTCGGTGACGAAGTCGACGCTGAGTCGGCGTTCGTCCTGGAGTGCGGTGAGCGCCCCGGCGAGGTCGGCCCCCGCACGGCCGTCGGTGACGGAGTGGTGCAGTGACAGCGCCTGCGCGAGGGTGGCCGTGCTGAGCAGGATGAACAGCGCGAGAAAGGTGATACTGGGGATCAGCACGATCCGGTTGAGCTGTGTTCTGATTCCTGGCCCGCTACCGGACCTGGGCCCGCGACCCGTGCTCACTGGCTGACCCACTGCGCTCCTCCCACGGACTCGACGCGGGCACCGGAGACCACGCCTGGTGCGTGCCGGTCCCCGCACGGGTCGTCACGGTACGCGCAGATGGAAACACGTGCGGTGTCCGCAGACTCAGGACGCTACCGCACTCTTCCCCTGGGCGCGTGGGGAATCGGAGATTGGATTCGCTCGCGGGCACGGGCACGTCGCGCGCCCTTGGGGTGGTGTGTACACGCATGTCAGACGATGGGGGCTTAAGTCCGACCTCGCCGCGTTCCATGCGTCGAGGACATAGGCTGCTGCCCATGACGCAAGAGGACCGAGACCTGGACCGCCTGGTGCGGGGACGCATCCGCGCCCTCCGGGTGGCGCAGGGGTGGTCGCTGGAGGAGCTGGCCGCTCGGGCCCGGCTGAGCCAGTCCACCCTGAGCCGGATCGAGAACGGGCAGCGGAGGCTGGCCCTGGACAGCCTGGTGACCCTGGCCCGGGCGTTGGACACCACCCTGGACCAACTGGTGGAGAGCGCCACCGACGACGTCGTCTCCAGCCCGATGGTGGACGGTGCCCACGGAACGCTCCGGTGGCCGGTGCGGGCCGACCCCGGCATGACCGTCATGCGGCAGAGGCTGACCGACCCCCCGCCGGACCAGCCCTCGCGGATGCGGGCGCACCCGGGGCGGGAATGGCTGGTCGTGCTGTCCGGAACCGCGGTGCTCCTCCTGGGCGACCGGCGCATCCGGATCGAAACGAACCAGGCGGCCGAGTTCCCGACCATGCTTCCGCACGCGATCGGGGCCGAGGGTGGTCCGTGCGAGATCCTCGGGATCTTCGACCGCGACGCGCGCCGGGGCCACCAGCGGGGCGGCGCCGAGACCTCACCCTCCTGAACCTGGGCGGACGGACTGCGGACGGACTTGCGCGTTCGGCACCCCCCGAGGAGACTCTCTTGCCTTTGGCGAAAGAAGTGCTGCCACTGACGCAAGGTCGGCCTAGCCTGGCCGCATGACGCACTCTCACAAGCAGCACGGACACCACTCGGCACACAACCGGCACGGCCACACCACGGAACACGCGCACGAGCGCGGCGCGCACGACCAGGCCCTGATCCTCGACCTCGACGCACGGGTGACGGCCCCGCTGACCGACGACGTCATCGCCTGGCTGCCCCTGGTGGGAGACCCGCGCGAGATCGTCGACCTGGGGGCCGGAACCGGGGCCGGAACCCTCCCGCTCCTCGCCCGCTTCCCGGAGGCGCGCGTGACCGCCGTCGACTCCTCGGCCGAGCACCTCGACCGGCTGCGGGCGAAGGCCCGGGAGGCCGGGGTGGCCGACCGCGTGCGCACGCTCCTGGCCGACCTCGACCAGGCCGACTGGCCCGACCTCGGTTCACCGGACCTGGTGTGGGCCTCGGCCTCCCTGCACCACATGGCCGACCCCGACCTCGCCCTGCGCCGGACCCGCGACCTGCTCGCTCCCGGAGGGCTGCTCGCCCTGGTCGAGCTCTCGGGCTTCCCTCGGTTCCTGCCCGAGGACGCCCCGGCGGAACGACCGGGGCTGGAGGAGGCCCTGCACGCGGTGAGCGACCGGTGGCACACCGGTCACGTGCCGCACCGGGGCGCGGACTGGGCGGAGAAGCTGACCGCCAACGGGTTCCGTGTCGAGGGTGAACGCACCCTGACGGCGGAGCTGGAGGGCTCCGGAGACCCGGTGGTCGTGGAGTACGCGCTCACCAGCCTCCGCCGCCTGAGGGAGAGCGTGGTCGACGCGCTGGTGCCCGAGGACCTGACCGCGCTCGACCGGCTGCTGGACAGCGGGGACCCGGGCGGGATCGCGCACCGGGACGACCTGACGGTGCGTACCGTGCGCTCCGTCTGGGCCGCCCGCCGCTCGGACTGATCCGGCCCGTCCGGCGGACGGCCGACGGGGCCGCGACACCGCCGGGCCGCACCGGTGGGGACCACTCCGGTCCGAGATGTGCCAACGCGTCCGGCGATGAACCCGGTGATCCGGCACCACTGGCGGATCGGCGCCCCGGTCAGGGGGTCGTGGACGACCACTGACCGGGGCACACATTGCACACCAACGATCTAGGCCGTGAAGGCCTTGCGGTGCTCCTCGACGTCGGCGCGGAGCCGGTCGAGCTGCTCCGCCACGCGGACAGGGGCGGTCCCGCCCCGGCCCGCGCGGGAGGCCAGGGAGCCCGCGACGGTGAGGACCTCGCGCACGCCCGGGGTCAGGTGCTCGGAGATCTCCGCGAAGTCGGCGTCGGTGAGCTCGGGCAGGTCGATCCCGCGCTCCTCGCACACCCGAACGCAGGTACCCGCGATCTCGTGGGCGTCACGGAAGGGGACGCGCTCACGGACCAGCCACTCCGCGATGTCCGTGGCCAGGGAGAATCCCTGCGGGGCCAGTTCGGCCATCCGGTCGGTGTGGAAGGTGAGCGTGGCGACCATGCCGGTCATGGCGGGCAGCAGCAGGTGCAGGCTGTCCACGGCGTCGAAGACCGGTTCCTTGTCCTCCTGGAGGTCCCGGTTGTAGGCGAGCGGGAGCCCCTTGAGGGTGGTGAGCAGGCCGGTGAGGTCACCGACCAGTCGGCCGGCCTTGCCCCGGGCGAGTTCGGCCACGTCGGGGTTCTTCTTCTGCGGCATGATCGAGGAGCCGGTGGAGAAGGCGTCGTCGAGGGTGATGAAGGAGAACTCCTTCGTCGCCCACAGGATGACCTCCTCCGAGAGCCGGGACAGGTCCACGCCGATCATGGCGGTGACGAAGGCGAACTCCGCGACGACGTCGCGGGCGGCGGTGCCGTCGATGGAGTTCTCCGAGGACGCCGGGAAGCCGAGTTCGTCAGCGACCGCCTCCGGGTCCAGGCCCAGGGAGGACCCGGCCAGGGCACCGGAACCGTACGGGGAGACGGCCGCGCGGCGGTCCCAGTCCCGGAGCCGTTCGACGTCGCGGACCAGCGGCCAGGCGTGCGCCATCAGCTGGTGGGCGAGCAGGACGGGCTGGGCGTGCTGGAGGTGGGTACGGCCCGGCATGGCGGCGTCGGGGTGGGCCCCGGCCTGGTCCGCGAGGGCGCGTACGAGGTCGAGGAGCTGGTCGGCGATGGACCGGGCCTCCTCCCGCAGGTACATACGGACCAGGGTGGCGATCTGGTCGTTGCGGGAGCGCCCGGCGCGCAGCCGTCCGCCGAGTTCGGCTCCGACCCGCTCGATGAACCCGCGCTCCAGCGCGGTGTGCACGTCCTCGTCCTCCAGCACGGGGGTGAAGTCCCCCGAGGCCACGTCGGCCTCCAGCCGGTCCAGCCCCGCGATCATGCGGTCGAGTTCGTCGGCGGTGAGCAGCTCCGCGCGGTGCAGGGCGCGGGCGTGGGCCCGCGATCCGGCGATGTCGTGGCGGGCGAGGCGCCAGTCGAAGTGGGTGCTGAGCGAGAGGCGGGCCAGGGCCTGGTCCGGTCCGCCCTCGAAGCGGCCGCCCCACAGGCGCAGGGCCTCGGGCTGGTCGGCCATCGTGGTCTCCTTCGTGACGTTTCGGGTGGTGCGGGACGGCGCCTGGGCCGTCCGGAGCCGGGGTGCGACGGCGCGTGCCGTCAGGGTCTGCGGTCGGCCAGCCGCAGCAGCGCCGCGGCCAGGTCCTCCCCGCCCCGCGGGTCGCGGGAGATCACCAGGATGGTGTCGTCCCCGGCGATGGTCCCCAGGATGGCGTGGAAGTCCGTGTGGTCGATGGCCGAGGCGAGGTACTGCGCGGCCCCCGGCGGGGTACGCACGATGACCATGTTGGCGGAGGCCTCGGCCGAGACGAGCAGGTCCTCGGCCAGCCGGGTGAGGCGGGCCCCGGAGACCTGTTCGAGGCTGAGGGTGTCGGGGCGGGTGCGCTGAAGGCGTTCGCCGCCCTCCCCCGGGAGCACGTAGGCCAGGTGACCGTCGGCGGTACGGAGTTTGACCGCGCCCAGTTCGTCCAGGTCCCGGGAGAGGGTGGCCTGGGTGACCTGCACCCCCGCCTCGGAGAGGCGCTTGGCCAGCTCCCCCTGGGAGCGGACGTCCTCACGGGTGAGGACGTCCGTGATGCGGGCGTGCCGGGCGGCCTTGGTCATGGGGGCCGGGCCGCTGGGGTCGTGGCTCATCGCGTCTCGGGCTCGGACTCGGGGTCGTCGCTGCTCTCCAGCAGGTGGGTGAGCAGGGCCTTCTGCACGTGGCGCCGGTTCTCGGCCTCGTCCCAGACCACGCTCTGGGGGCCGTCGATGACCCCGGCGGTGATCTCCTTGCCCCGGTACGCGGGCAGGCAGTGCAGCACGACGGCCTCGGGCCGGGCGGCGGCCATGAGCGCCTCGTCGACGATGTAGGGGCGGAAGGGGGCCTCGCGGTCCTCCTTCTCGTCCTCCTGTCCCATGGAGACCCAGGTGTCGGTGGCCACCACGTCGGCGCCCTCGGCCGCCTCCCGGGCGTCGGTGGTGACGGTGACCGATCCGCCGGTGCCCTCCGCGATCTCGCGGGCCCGGGTCAGCACGACCTCGTCCGGGTGGAACCCCTCAGGGGCGCCGATCCGCACGTGCATCCCGGCGGTGGCGCAGCCCAGGAGGTAGGAGTGGGACATGTTGTTGGCGCCGTCACCGAGGTAGGCGAGGGTGAGCCCGGCCAGGAAGCCCTTGACCTCGCGGACCGTCTGGAGGTCGGCGAGGATCTGGCAGGGGTGGAACTCGTCGGTGAGCGCGTTGATCACCGGGACGCCGATGTGCCGGGCGAGGTTCTCCACGTCGGCCTGGGAGAAGGTGCGCCAGGCGACGGCGGCGACCTGGCGCTCCAGGACGCGGGCGGTGTCCTCCAGCGGTTCGCCGCGCCCCATCTGGGTGCTGCCGGAGTCCAGGACCAGCGGGCTGCCGCCGAGGTCGGCCACGCCCACGGAGAAGGACAGCCGGGTCCGGGTCGAGGGCTTGTCGAAGAGCAGGGCGACGGTGCGCGGCCCGGCCAGGGGACGGTACGCGAAGCGGTCCCGCTTCATCTCGTCGGCCAGGTCGAGGACGCGGGTCTGCTCCTCGGGCGTGAGGTCGTCGTCACGCAGGAAGTGGCGGGTCATGACTGCTGCTCCTTCGTGGCGGCGGCTTCGGCGGCGTCGAGGATGGTGGGCAGGGCCTCGATGAACACACCGATCTGCTCGGGGGTGATCACCAGGGGCGGGGCCAGTCGGATCGCGTCGGGCGCGACCGCGTTGACCAGGAAGCCGCGGACCGCCGCCTGTTCCTGGACGTGCGCGGCGTGCGGCCCGGTGAGCACGAGCGCGCGCCAGAGCCCGCTGCCGCGCTGTCCGGACAGGAGGGGGTGGTCGATGCCCTCGATCTGCTCGGCGAGCAGGTCGCCCATCACCTTGGTGTGGGCGAGCAGGCCCTCGGTCTCGATGGTGTCGATGACGGCCAGCGCGGCGGCGCAGGCCACGGGGTTCCCGCCGAACGTGGAGCCGTGGTCGCCCTTCTGGAAGGCGTCCGCGAAGCGGCCGAAGCCGACGCAGGCGCCGATGGGCAGCCCTCCGCCGAGGCCCTTGGCGAGGGTGAGCACGTCGGGGCGCACGCCCTCCTCCTGGTGGGCGAACCACTGGCCGGTGCGGCCGATGCCGCTCTGGATCTCGTCCAGGACGAAGGCGGCGCCGGTGCGGTCGCACAGGGCGCGGACCCCGGCGAGGTAGCCCTCGGGGGCGGGGACCACTCCGGCCTCCCCCTGGGTGGGTTCGACGAACACGGCCACGCAGTGCTCGTCGACCGCCTCGGTGAGGGCGTCGATGTCGCCGTGGGGAACGAAGCGCACATCCGTGCCGTAGGGGCCGAAGGGCTCGCGGATGGAGTCCTTGCCGGTCAGGGCGAGGGCCCCGGCGGAGCGGCCGTGGAAGCCCTTGGCGGCGGCCACGAAGTAGTGGCGGCCGGATCCGGCGGCGCGCTTGACCAGCTTGAGCGCGGCCTCGTTGGCCTCGGTTCCGGAGTTGGCGAAGAACACCTTGGCGTCGCCGCCGACCAGCTCGACCAGGCGCTCGGCCAGCTGGACCTCGCGCTCGTGCACGAAGAGGTTGCTGGTGTGGGCGAGGGTGGCCGCCTGGTGGGCGACCGCCTTGACCAGGGCGGGGTGGCCGTGACCCAGGCTGGACACGGCGATGCCCGCGATGAGGTCGAGGTACTGGCGGCCGTCGGCGTCGTAGACCTCGCAGCCGCGCCCGAGGGCCAGGGCCACCGGCGGCACGCCGTAGTTGGGCATGAGCGAGGCGGCGAAGCGCTCCCTCAGGTCGCTGCTGGTCACTTGTGGTCTCCCGTGTTCGGTTCGGAGGTGTGGGTGGGGCGCCAGGGGCGCGGGTAGTGGCCGTTCCCGGAGAGGAGTTCGGCCTCCAGCTCCTCGTCGGCGACCATCGTGCCGACGCCCAGGTCGGTGAAGACCTCGAGGAGCAGGGAGTGCGGCACACGACCGTCGATGATGTGGGCCTGGGGCACGCCGCCCTCGACCGCCGTCAGACAGGCCTCCATCTTGGGGAGCATCCCCGCGGAGAGGGAGGGCAGGAGGGCGCGCAGTTCGTCCACGTTGAGGCGGCGGATGAGGTCGGTGTTGGCCGGGTAGTCCGCGAACAGGCCCTCGACGTCGGTGAGCATGATGAGCTTGCTCGCTCCCAGGGCGACGGCGAGCGCGGAGGCGGCGGTGTCGGCGTTGACGTTGTAGACGCCGCCGTCGTCGGCTCGGGCGACGCTGGAGACCACGGGGATGCGGCCGTCCGCGATGAGCGCGGAGACCGCTCCGGGGTCGACCTCGCTGACCTCTCCAACCCGGCCGATGTCGACGGTCTCGCCGTCCACCTGCACGCTCTTGCGTTCGGCGTAGAGGAGGTTGGCGTCCTCACCGGACATACCGACCGCAAAGGGGCCGTGCTGGTTGACCAGCCCGACGATCTCGCGGTTGACCTGCCCGGTGAGGACCATCCGGACGATGTCCATGGCCTCGTCGGTGGTGACCCGCAGCCCGGCGGTGAAGCTGGACTCCACTCCGGAGCGGTCCAGCATGGCGCTGATCTGGGGTCCGCCGCCGTGGACGACGACGGGGCGCAGGCCCGCGTAGTAGAGGAAGACGATGGACTCCGCGAAGCGGACCCGGAGCTCCTCGCTGATCATGGCGTTGCCGCCGTACTTGACCACGACCGTGCGACCGTGGAAGCGGGAGAGCCAGGGCAGCGCCTCGATGAGGTGCGCCGCCTTGTCCATGGCCTGGGCCTGGTCCTGCGTGGTGGGTGTCGCGGAGTTCACTGGTGGGCCTGCCTGTCCTGGGGGGATCCGGGTTCGGAGGTGACGGACGCGGGCGTGTCCGCCGCGATCTGGGCCGCGAGCTCCTCGCAGACCCGGGTGAGCAGGAGGGCGACCGCCGGCTCGTCCGGGGTGACCGGGGCCGCGCCGCTGGCCATCAGCAGGACGGTGTCGTTGGTGCCGGTCAGCGGGGCGAGAGCCGAGGCGGTCGCGTCGGTGACCAGGCGCTGGCACTGTTCGGGGGTGAGTGCGGCGTCGGTGGTCAGGACGCACAGGGCGGAGCCGACGGAGGCGTCGGGGCCCTTGGCCATGCCGCCGACGGTGACGCCCTCGCCGCGTCGGAAGGCGAACTTGGCGACGGTGTCGTCGGTGCGGACGGCGTCGGCGGCGGCGAGCCCGCCGCCCCGGGCCGCCTGGGCGAGGGCGTCCGCCACGGCGGTGTTGAGGGGGTCGGTCCTCGGTACGGTGCCGACCTCCCCGGCAGAGCAGAGCGCGACCTCGGCGGCGGAGTCGGCCAGGAGGTCGGCGGTGTGCTCGGCCTGGGCGTGGGCGGCCTGGAAGCCGAGCGGTCCGGTGGCGGCGTTGGCCCCGCCGGAGTGGAGGACGACGGCGCGGACGCGTCCGCCCGCGACGACCTGCCGGGTCCACAGGACGGGGGCGGCGGGCTCGGGGTGGTCGGTGAAGACCGCTCCGGCCGCGCGTGCGGGGCCGTCGTTGACGACGACGGCCAGGTCACGGGTGTGGTCGGTGCCGGTTCCGGTGGTCACACCGGCGGCGCGGAAGCCCTGGGGCGCGGTGACGCTCATGTCGGCACTCCCTAGGGCGCGACTGCGGCGAGCGGGAGGCCGGTGGTCTCGGGCAGGCCGAGGGCGAGGTTGGTGCTCTGGACCGCTCCGCCGGCGGTGCCCTTGGTGAGGTTGTCCAGGGCGGCGACGACGACCATGCGACCGGCGTCGGGGTCCACGGTGACCTGTACGAGCGTGGTGTTGGCGGCGAGGGTCATGGCGGTGTTGGGCCAGGTGCCCTCGGGGAGCAGGTGGACGAAGGGTTCGTCGGCGTAGGTGGTCTCGTAGGCGGCGCGCACCTGGTCGGCGGTGACCCCGGGTTTGAGGGGCGCGGTGCAGGTGGCGAGGATGCCGCGCGGCAGCGGTGCCAGGACCGGGGTGAAGGAGAGGCGGACCGGTTCGCCGGTGACGGCGGTGAGGTTCTGGACGATCTCGGGGTTGTGCCGGTGGGTGCCGCCGACCCCGTAGGGGCTGAGGGCTCCCATGATCTCGCTGCTGACCAGGTTGGGCTTGGGCGCCTTGCCCGCCCCGGAGGTGCCGGTGACGGCCACGACGGTGAGGTCGGTCTCGACGAGCTGCTGGGCCAGGCCGGGGAAGAGGCCGAGGGTGGCGACGGTGACGTGGCAGCCGGGGACGGCGATCCGGCGGGCGCCGGTGAGGCGGTCGCGCTGGCCGGGGAGTTCGGGGAGGCCGTAGGGCCAGGTCCCGGCGTGCGGGGTGCCGTAGAAGCGTTCCCAGGCGGCGGCGTCGTTCAGGCGGAAGTCGGCACCGCAGTCCACGACCAGCACGTCGTCACCGAGCTGGTGGGCGATGTCGGCGGACTGCCCGTGCGGGAGGGCGAGGAAGACGACGTCGTGGCCGCGCAGTTCCTCGACGGTGGTGGGCACGAGGGTGCGGTCGGCCAGCGGAAGCAGGTGGGGCTGGTGCTGGATCAGGGGGGTCCCGGCGTTGCTGCCCGCGGTCAGGGCGCCGATCTCGATGTCGGGGTGTCCCAGGAGCAGACGCAGCAGCTCGCCCCCGGCGTAGCCGCTGGCTCCGGCGATGGCCGCTGTGTATCCCATGGTGAGACCCTCTCTGACTCGCTTGGACTGAACCATCATGCATGCCAGTGTAATTTTATGCAACTGACGGCGGTCGAAGCGGGGGTGCGCGGGGAGGGTATGGCGGGTCGAGCGGCGACCCGGCCGGGGGGACGGCGGGTCAGTTCCCGGGCATGCGCGTGGCGAGGTCGGCCAGGCGGGAGGTGTGGCCCTTGCCCTCGGTCCGGGACTCGCGGCGGTCGGCCGTCCGGTAGAGACCGCGCACGACCTGGGTCCCCATCCAGCGCAGCGGCTCGGGTTCCCAGCCGCGCACCTCGTGCCCGACCCACGGCAGGCGGGTGAGGTCGCTGCTGCGCCCCAGGACCAGGTCGCGCAGGGTGCGACCCGCGAGGTTGCTGGTGGAGACGCCGCTGGTGGAGTAGCCGCCCGCCCAGCCCAGACCGGACGCGGTGTCCAGGTTCACCGTCGGTGACCAGTCCCGGGGCACCCCGAGCACGCCCGACCAGGCGTGCTCGATCGGGGCGTCCGCGACACCGGGGAACATCCCGGTCAAGGAGCGCCACAGTTCGGCGATGGCCTGGGGCGCGGTGGCCCCCTCGTTGTCCTCGGAGGCGCCGAGGCGGTGCGGGGCGCCCCGGCCGCCGATGGCGATGCGGTCGTCGGCGGTGCGCTGGGCATAGACGTAGGAGTGGGCGGAGTCCCGCAGGAGCTCACGGCCCTCCCATCCGATGTCCTCCCACAGCTCCGCGGCGATCGGCTCGGTGACGATCATCGAGGAGTACATGGGACGCCACCGGCGGCGCTGCCCGCGCAGGGTGGAGGTGAAGCCCTCGGTGGCCCGCAGCACGTGGTCGGCGCGGACGGTGCCGTGCTCGGTGACCACGGACGGACGCTCGGACCCCTCACGGGGCCGGATCTCCGTCACCGGGGTGTCCTCGAAGATCTCGACGCCCAGCGCCTCGACCACGCGGGCCAGACCGGTGACCAGCTTGGCCGGGTGGACACGGGCGGCGTGCCGCGAGTAGGCCGCGGCGACCGCGCCGTCCACCGTGATCGGGGGCGCGTGGTCCGGGTCGACCATGTGGATGTCGTCGGGCCAGTAGCCCCAGTCCTGGAGGTGGTCGATGTGGGCCCGGAGACGTTCGTGCTGGGCCGCGTTGCTGGCGACCAGGCGCATGCCGCCCTTGACGACGTCGGCCTCGATCCCCTCGGCCTCGGTGACCGCGACCACCTCGTCCACCGTGTTCATCAGGGCACGCTGGAGCGCGATCATGGCGGGCTTGCCATGTGACCGTGCGTAGTCCTCCTGGGAACCGGAGAACTCCGCGGACAACCACCCTCCGTTACGCCCCGACGCCCCGAACCCGGCGAACTCCCGCTCGACGACGCAGACGCGCAGGTCAGGCTGGTCCTTCTTGAGGTAGTAAGCGGCCCAGAGACCGGTGTACCCGGCCCCGACCACGCAGACGTCGTAGTCGGCGTCACCGGGGAGGGGGGATCTCCGTTCGGGCAGACCGTCCTCGCGGAACCAGAAGGAGACGCCACCGTTGGCGAAGCGAGAGGACCGGGGAATGGGCCTCATCTGGGCAGCAGTGGTGAACAGCCTCATTCGTTCCCCCCGGAACCTCAGTGCTCCCGACCCACCCCGCATGGGCCCCCGAACTCTGGCCAACCTACATGGGAACGAAGGCGCATGGGATGTTTTCGGCACATTCACGTGGATCGACACCCCGCGAGAGTGGGGATTCGACTACGTAGAGTCGCCGTTCGGGGTTCGCCTCAGTCGCGAGCGCTGTCACGGAGCGTACGCGCGATGGCGGCGAGTTGTCTAACCCCCGCCTCCCCCAGCGGCGCGAGCACGTGCTCCCGGAGACGCTCGACGTGCCGCACGCGCGTCGCGACGATGAACTCCAGACCCTTCTCGGTGAGGGTGGCGTAGACGACGCGCCGGTCACTGGCGCAGTTGTGTCGTTCCAGGTAGCCCTCCTTCTCCAGGCGGTCCGCCAGCTTGGTGAACCCGCCCGTGCTGAGGCTGACCTCGCGCGCCAGACGACTCATCGGCAGCTGGTGACCGGGGGTGCGCTGGAGGCGGATGAGGACCTCGAACCACGGACCCGCCATGTCCCTGCCGTCCGGGGTGATCCCGTGCAGCAGGCGCGGCTGGATCGTGCTCATCGCCTCGTGCACCAGCCCCCAGGCCGTGATCAGATCGTCGCCGCTGGGACCGGCCTCCAGCGGTTCGGCGACCTCCCCGCCGTCCCGCTCCGCCGTGGCGTCTCCCTGTGCCGTCATGGTCTGCCCCCTGCCGTGTGACCGGGGACGTCGACCCTACGCACCCCGAAGAAGTATCTTCCCAGTAAATATTACCGTACGATACCAGTACTCGACAGAGGTTTCCTAGGAAAATAATCAACCCACCGGCGCCGTGCACCGGTGGGCTCTACGCGTCCTGCCGTGGGGTCCTTTCACGGGGAGCCCGGAGACCCCGGGCTCCCCCTCGTCAGTGTCGGTCCATGACGGCGTCCAGGGCCCCGTACAGGGTGGACGTCAGGTGCTCGACCTGCTCCCAGGTGATGATCAGGGGCGGCGAGACCAGCAGTGCCTTCGGAATCGGACGGACGATGACGCCGCGCGCGCGGGCCTCCGAGAAGACCTCCGCCGTGGTGATCCCACGCTCGGTCAGCGCCTCCTCCGTGAGTTCCACCGCGCCCATCACCCCGACCCCGGAACGGACCTCGGCCACCAGCGGGTGGTCGGCCAGCCCGCGCAGCGCGGAGTCCAGGTGGGTCTCCACCTCGCGGGAGACCGTGAACAGGTCCTCGCGCTCCAGGATGTCCAGGTTGGCCATGGCCGCGGCGCACGCGGACGGGTGGCCCGCGTAGGTGGTGCCGTGCAGGAACGGGTTGCCCTCCTGGTTCCAGAAGGGGTCGGCCACACGACCGTTGACCACGACCCCGCCCAGCGGCAGGTACCCGCTGGAGACGCCCTTGGCGAAGACGATCATGTCCGGGCTGACCCCGAACCGCTCGATCCCGAACCAGTTCCCCAGACGGGCGAAGCCGCAGATCACGCTGTCCACGACGAAGAGGACACCGTACTTCTGACAGATCCGCGCCACGTCCGCGAAGTAGTGCTCCGGCGGCAGGAAGACACCGCCCGCGCCGATCACCGGCTCCGCGAAGAAGGCGGCGACGCGGTCGGCCCCGACCCGCAGGATCTCGGCCTCCAGGGCCGCGGCGGAGTCGTGCGGGACCACCGAGGTGTCCTCGATGAGCTTCCCGTAGCCGGAACGGAAGCGTTCCATCCCGATCATGCTCGTACCGAACCCGTTGAGGCCGTGGTACCCCCCGGTCCGGCTGATCAGGTGCTGCCGCTCCGGCTGGCCCTGCGTGACCCAGTAGGCCCGCGCCAGCTTGGCGGCGGTGTCGATCGACTCCCCTCCCCCGCAGGTGAGGATGACGCGCGGGTCGTCGACCGGGGCGTGGGCGGCGAGTCGCTCGCTCAGCTCCATCGCGGGTACGTTGGCGAAGTCCCCGTAGACGGTGTAGGCGTCCAGGGTGCTCATCTGTCGGTGGACCGCGTCCGCGATCTCCGCGCGACCGTGCCCGACGTTGGAGTACCAGAGGCTGGCGGTACCGTCCAGGTACCGGTCACCGAACTGGTCCCAGAGCCACACGCCCTCGGCGCGGGCCACGACGAACTCCGGGCCCTTGGCCACGGTGTTCATATCACAGAAGGTGTGCCAGAGGCGGCTGGGCTCCCGGTGTTCCTTGGGAGCGAGCGCGGACGAGACAACCGTTTCGGTCATATGGCGACCTCCGAGCCGTGACATGCGCGAGAACGCGCAGCGGAAAACGGATCTGACCCCTCCCTGGGCGCCCAGGTCGTGGCAGGTACTCGCAGGCTAAGTTCTCAAGCCGCTCCACAGCAAGAGCCAAAACGAGCTTTCATGCCCCGAAACCCAAACTTCATTCCGGCTACCCCCGCCGCCTCGCACTAAAACCCTTACTACGCTGGAAAGACACCCCTCCAATTTTCTTGAAATCCGAACTCTCACTCTGCATGTTTCACAACGGAGGGGGGTCTTCTCGCATTCCGTCTGAGCGGGGTCCGACTGCCTCTCACAGCGAGAACGCCGAAGGGCGGGGCGCGTCCCCCTCACAAGGGAGAACCCGCCCCGCCCGCCGTGTCGGCGCCCCTCTCCCCGGAGGGGCGGGTGCCGACCGGGATCAGCCGCGCAGGACCGCGCCGGTCCGCTCGGTGGCCAGGGCGACGGCGGCGTCGCGCGCGGCGCCCGCCTCCTCGGCCGTCAGCGTCCGGTCCTCGGCCCGGAACCGCAGCGCGAAGGCCACGGACTTACGCCCCTCACCGACCTGCTCGCCGGTGTAGACGTCGAACAGCCGCACACTCTCCAGGAGGGGGCCGGCCCCCTCGGCCAGCGCCTCACTGATCCGGCCGACCGGCACCGAGGCGTCGACGACCAGGGCCACGTCCTGGGTGGCCACCGGGTAGGTCGACACCGTCGGCGCGGGCGCGTCGGAGCGGGCCCGCTCGACAGCGTCGAGGTCGATCTCCGCCGCGGCGGTGCGCTCCGGCAGTCCGAACGCCTTGACGACCCTCGGGTGCAGTTCGCCGGCGTGGCCGACGAGCACGCGCTCGCCCTGCACCCCCACGTACAGTGCGGCGCAGCGACCGGGGTGCCACGGAGCACGGGTGTCCGCCTCGACCTCCAGGTCCACCCCGGCGACCCGGGCGACGTCCCGGGCGGCCTGGACCGCGTCGGCCCAGGTGGCCGCGCGCCCCTCGCCCCACCAGCCCGCACGCTCGGCGGCGCCGGTCACGACCACGCCCACGCGGCGCGGCTGCTCGGGCAGGGCCGCGTCGATGAGCGCGAGCTCCTCCGCGCCGGGGCCGCGGTCCACCGGCAGGATCGGGGCGCGGGTGGCACCGGGAACAGGCAGGTACACCAGGCCCGTCTCGAACAGGGCGACGTCGGTGAGCCCACGGCCCACGTTGCGGGCGAGGGCCTTGAACAGCCCGGGCAGGAGGGTGGTCCGCAGCAGCGGCTCCTCCTCGCTGAGCGGGTTGGCCAGGCGCAGGCTGGCCCGGCGCGGGTCGTCGGCGGCCAGCTGGAGACCGTCGAGGTCCCGCTCGGCGGTGAACGGGTAGGACAGCACCTCGTTGAATCCGGTGTCGGCCAGGACACGGCCGACCGCGCGGCGCAGGCGCTGACCGGAGGTCAGGCCCCGTCCGGAACCGCTGGGCCGGATCGAGGGGATGTTCTCGTACCCCTCGAAGCGGATGATCTCCTCAGCGAGGTCGTTGGGGTCGGTGACGTCGGGCCGCCAGGTGGGCGGGGTGACCCGGAGCAGGTCCCCGTCCGTCTCGACGGCGCAGCCGACGGCGCGCAGCCACCGCTCGCTGGTGCCCTCGGGGTAGTCGACCCCCGCCACGCTCGCCGCGTGGGAGGCCCGGATGACGATGGGCTCGCGCGGAGTGGACTCGTCGACGACCGTGTAGGCGGTCTCGACGGTGGCGCCGCCGAGTTCGGCCAGCAGCTCCACGGCGCGGGTGGCGGCGGCGAGTTGTGCGGCGGCGTCGATGCCGCGCTCGAAGCGCCGGGAGGCCTCCGAGGACAGCTGGTGCCGACGGGAGGCACGCGCGACGCTCATGGCGTCGAAGTGCGCGGCCTCGATCAGGACGCTGGTGGAGACCAGGCCGATCTCGGTGTCGAGGCCGCCCATCACACCGGCGATGGCCTGGGCACCGGAGTCGTCCGCGACGACGATGTCGTCGGTGTCCAGGGAGCGCTGGACGTGGTCCAGGGTCTCCAGCTTCTCCCCCGCCACGGCCTGGCGGACCCGGATCGCGCCGTCGACGCGGTCGCGGTCCCAGGCGTGCAGCGGCTGACCGAGTTCGAGCATCACGTAGTTGGTGACGTCCACGGCCAGGGAGACGGGGCGGATCCCGCACTGGTGCAGGCGGCGCTTCATCCACAGCGGTGTGGGCGCCTCCGGGTCGAAGCCGGTGGCGCCGCGCAGCACGAGGCGGTCGCAGCGCGCGGGGTCCTCGATCGCACCCGGGTGGCCGGGCCCGGTGGCATCGGCCACGGTGACGTCGGCGGGGTCGTGCAGCGCGACCCCGTACAGGGCGGCGACGTCGCGCGCCACGCCGCGCAGGGACAGCGCGTACCCGCGGTCGGGGGTGACGGCGATGTCGAGGACGTCCTCGCGCAGGCCGAGGGTGGCGATGGCGTCCGCACCGGTCTCGGCGAAGCCCTCGGGGAGCACGACGATGCCGTCGTGGTCCTCCCACAGGCCGAGTTCGGTGGCGGAGCAGATCATGCCCGCCGACATCCGCCCGTAGGTCTTGCGGGCGCCGATCCGGAAGCCCCCGGGCAGTTCGGCGCCGGGCAGGGAGACGACGACGAGGTCGCCCTCGACGAAGTTGCGGGCGCCGCAGACGATCTCCTGCGGTTCACCGGTGCCGTTGGCCGCGCCCACGTCCACCCTGCAGTGGCGGATGGGCTTCTTGAAGCCGGTGAGCTCCTCGATCTCCAGCACGCGGCCGAAGACGACGGGCCCGGTCAGGTCGGTGCCGAGCTCGTCGACGGTCTCGACCTCCAGCCCGGCCAGGGTCAGCCGGGAGGCGAGGTCACGGGCGGAGACGTCGGCCGGAAGCTCGACGTACTCACGCAGCCAGGTCAGGGGGACGCGCATCAGTTCTCACTCCCGAAGGCCGAGGTGAAGCGGATGTCGCCCTCGACCATGTCGTGCATGTCGCGCACACCGTGCGCGAACATCAGTGTCCGTTCGATTCCCAGGCCGAAGGCCCAGCCGCTGTAGACCTCCGGGTCCACCCCGGCGGCGGTGAGCACGCGCGGGTTCACCACGCCGCAGCCGCCGATCTCGATCCAGCCCTCGCTGGAGCAGGTACGGCAGGGCCGGTCGGGGTCGCCCACGGAGGCGCCCCGGCAGACGAAGCACTCGATGTCCACCTCGGCGGAGGGCTCGGTGAACGGGAAGTAGGAGGCGCGGAAGCGGGTCCGCAGGCCCTCACCGAAGACGGACTCGACGAAGGCGTCGATGGCGCCGCGCAGGTGCGCCAGGGTGATACCCCTGTCGACCACGAGGCCCTCCAACTGGTGGAAGACCGGGCTGTGCGTGGCGTCCAGCTCGTCCGTGCGGAAGGTCTTGCCGGGCGCGACCACGTACACCGGCAGTTCGCGCGAGAGCAGCGCGCGGATCTGGACCGGGGAGGTGTGCGTGCGCATGACCAGGCCGGACTCGCCGCCGTCGGGGCCCTCGACGAAGAAGGTGTCCTGCATGCTGCGGGCCGGGTGGTCGGGCTGGAAGTTGAGGGCGTCGAAGTTGAACCACTCCGCCTCGATCTCCGGACCCTCGGCGACCTCGAAGCCCATCCCGACGAACACGTCGGTCATGCGCTCCGCGACCGTGGTCAACGGGTGGCGGGGGGGGGGGGGGGGGGGGGGGCGAGGGGAGG
>NZ_CBDRIY010000060.1:0-27143 GCF_965344335.1 Nocardiopsis eucommiae | reverse complement strand
CCCCCCCCCCCCCCCCCCCCCCCCCCCACGCCCGGTCGCACGAGTGGAACCAGGAGGGGTGGAACCCGCCCCGTAGCCCGCCGGTGACGCGCACGACTCCGCAGTTTTACCGAAACTGCTATATGTGAACGTTATCATCGGTTGACACCTCCGATATGCTCGTGGCTGTTGTCCGATAGTGCTCTGATCTCCACAGATCTCTCGGGTGCGACAGGACCTGGACAATCCGGGCCCCTGCCCCCTCTAAACTGTCGGTGGCCATGCGGCCGGTACGATCCCGCGCGGAGCTCAGTCCGCCGGGTGCCCATACCTTCGAGAGCCTTGTGATGCGCCTGTGATCCACTTCGATAACGTCACCAAGCTGTACCCAACTCAGAAGCGCCCCGCGCTCGACGGTGTTTCCATCGACGTGGACAAGAGCGAGTTCGTCTTCCTGGTCGGCCCGTCCGGCTCCGGCAAGTCGACCTTCCTCAGGCTGGTGCTCAAGGAGGAGAAGCCCAACGAGGGACGGGTGCACGTCGCGGGCAAGGACCTCGCGCGCCTGTCCAACTGGAAGGTCCCGCACCTGCGCCGCCGCATCGGCTGCGTCTTCCAGGACTTCCGCCTGCTGCCGAACAAGAACGTCTTCGAGAACGTCGCCTTCGCCCTGGAGGTCATCGGCAAGCCCCGGCGGTTCATCAAGAAGGTCGTCCCCGAGGTCGTCGAACTCGTGGGGCTCGAAGGCAAGGCCGGGCGTATGCCCGGGGAACTCTCCGGTGGTGAGCAGCAGCGCGTGGCCATCGCCCGCGCCTTCGTCAACCGCCCGCAGATCCTGCTGGCCGACGAGCCCACCGGAAACATCGACCCGGCGACCTCCATCGGCATCATGAAGGTGCTGGACCGAATCAACCGCACGGGCACGACCGTCGTCATGGCGACGCACGACGCCGCCATCGTCGACTCGATGCGCAAGCGCGTGATCGAGCTTGAAGAGGGCTTGGTGGTGCGCGACCAGACGCGCGGCGTCTACGGCCAGGCGTACTGACCCCTGGCACGCTCGTCGCCGGGCGGTCGGCGACCGCGAGACCACCGGCACGGCGAAGCCCCGAAGGATGGACCTTTAACAGATCATGCGAGCACAATTCGTTCTCTCCGAGACGTGGATCGGCCTACGTCGCAACCTGACGATGACCATCGCGGTCATCACGACCGTGGCCATCTCCCTCGCCTTGTTCGGTGCCGGTCTGCTGGTCAACCAGCAGGTCTCCGAGATGCGCAACTACTGGGACCAGCGGATCACGCTGACCATCTACATGTGCAACGACATCTCACCGACCGCGGCCTGCCAGGAGAACGGCGCGGCGACCGAGGAGGACCGCGAGGCCCTCGAGGCGCAGCTGACGTCGCTGTCCGAGGTCGAGGACTTCCGGTACCTCACCGCCGCCGAGGCCTGGGCCGACTTCCAGGAGCGCATCGGCTCCTCCAACGAGGCCCTCGCGGAGGCCGCGCAGGAGGGTGACATCCCGGAGAACTACCGGGTGCAGCTCACCAACCCCGACAACTACGACACCGTGCGCGCGGCCGTCGACGGGGCCGCGGGTGTCGACTCCGTCTCCAACGACCAGCGCGTCCTCGAACAGTTCTTCGGGCTGCTCGACGGTCTCAAGTGGGCCGCCCTGGTGGTCGCCGGTGTGCAGCTGGCCGCCGCCGCGCTGCTGATCGGCAACACCATCCGGCTGTCGGCCTACAGCCGCCGCCGGGAGACCGGCATCATGCGCCTGGTCGGTGCCTCGAACTTCTACATCCAGCTGCCCTTCCTCCTGGAAGGCGCCATCGCCGGTCTCATCGGTGGTGTCATCGCGTCCGGGTTCATCGTGGCCACGAGGTACACGCTGCTCACCCAGATCGAGGAGTGGTTCCAGTTCGACGTGGCCCTGGGCACGGGCTCGCTGCTGTACGTCATCGGAGTCTCGATGATCCTCGGTGTGCTCCTGTGCACCGTGACCTCGTTCCTCACCCTGCGCCGCTACCTGAAGGTCTGACGGGTCACCGCCGGAATCAGGCGGGCGCCGGGTACCGGGGGGCCACACGACGTGGCCCCCCGGACGCATGAAGGGAGACAACCGTGGCCAAGGAAACCGGGCGGAAACTGATCGCCCAGAACCGCCGCGCCCGGCACGAGTACCACCTCGACGAGACCTACGAGGCGGGGCTGGTCCTGACCGGCACCGAGGTGAAGTCCCTGAGAGAGGGACGCGCCTCCCTGGTGGACGGCTTCGCGCACATCCACGACGGTGAGGTGTGGCTGGAGGCCGTGCACATTCCCGAGTACTCACAGGGCACCTGGACCAACCACTCGGCCCGCAGATCACGTAAGCTACTCCTGCACCGCGAGCAGATCTCCCGGCTGATCGGCAAGACCCGGGAGCCCGGGCGCACGCTGATCCCGCTCTCCCTGTACTTCAGTGACGGGCGGGCCAAGGTGGAGATCGCTCTGGCTCGCGGTAAGCGTGAGTACGACAAGCGCCATGCCATCGCCGAACGCGAAGCCAAGCGTGACATGGAGCGCGCGCTTCGCCGTCGGCGTTGAGCTGTCCCACATGAGGCGCCTGAAAGGAACACACAAGGTGTCCCCCCGTCCCCTCGGCCGCAGGATCGCGGCCGCCAGCAGTGGCCTGATCGTCGCCCTGAGTCTCGCGGCGTGCACGACCCACCCCAGTCCCGAGGTGGCAGTCAGGTCCTTCCTGCTCGCCTGGCAGGACGGGAACCACGCCGAGGCCGCCCGCTACACCACCGGTGACCCGGAGGAGGTCGAGCGGGCGCTGACCGACGTCCACGACCAGCTCGACCTCGCCTCCATCCGGTTCGACCTCGGCCGGATCTCCACGGAGGGCGGGTCCGCGAGCGCCGAGTTCGGCGCCACCGCGGACCTCGGCATCGGTGACCCGGTGTGGAACTACACCGGGCGGATGTCGCTGACCAACGGCCCCACCGGCTGGGTCATCGACTGGTCCCCCAGCGTCATCCACCCCGACCTCTCCGAGGGCGAGCGCCTCGCCGTCAGCTACGAGATCAAGGACCGGGGCCAGATCCTCGACCGGTCCGGCGAACCCCTGGTCTCCGCCGACAGCGTCACCGCCTTCGGCGTGCTGCCCGCCGACATGGAGGACAAGGAGGCGGGCGTCACCGAGCTCGCGGAGCTCCTCGACGAGGACCCCGACCCGCTGCTCAACCGCGTGCGCTCCGCCCCGCCCGAGCAGTTCCAGCCGCTGGTGCTCATGCGCGACGCGGACGACGCCCTCCTGAACGAGGCCCGGAGCATCACCGGCGTCGACACCCAGGAGGTCGAGGTCAACCTGTCCCCGACCGTGGCCCCGTCCGTCCTCGGAGAGGTCGCGGGCACGTCGGAGCACCGCGTCTCCTCCCGTGTCGCGGGCGCCTACCAGGCGGGCGACACCGTGGGCCTGAGCGGCCTCCAGAACATCTTCCAGCAGGAGCTGGCCGGCACCGCCACCACGCAGGTGGTCAGCCTGGGCGA
The DNA here is from genome assembly GCF_965344335.1 of Nocardiopsis eucommiae. Classification (NCBI taxonomy): domain Bacteria; kingdom Bacillati; phylum Actinomycetota; class Actinomycetes; order Streptosporangiales; family Nocardiopsidaceae; genus Nocardiopsis; species Nocardiopsis eucommiae. The sequence continues at coordinate 23,626 of NZ_CBDRIY010000060.1, read as the reverse complement.
GAACGGCGACCAGACCGACGTCCTGGAGTCCTGGGAGGGCGTGCTCAGCGGCGGCGTCGAGACCACCCTGGACCTGGCCACCCAGCACGCCGCCGAGAACGCGCTGGAGGCCCTGCCCGGCGACGGCTACCTCGTGGCGGTGGACACCACCAACGGCGAGGTCCTCGCGGCGGCCAACGCCTCCGGCAGCACGGCTGACGACGCCGCCTTCACCGGCTCCTACGCCCCCGGCGGCACCTTCACCATGGTGTCGGCCCTGGCGGCCCTGGAGTCCGGCGCCGCCACGGCGGACAGCGCCATGCCGTGCGGGTACCAGTCCGAGGTGGGGGACCAGGTGTTCACCAACCCCAGCAACGGCTTCCTCGCGGAGAACCCCACACTGGTCCGCAACATGACCTACATGTGCACCGTCGGCTTCGTCGACATCGCGCCCGAGGTCGGCGCCGACACGCTCACCGAGGTGTCCGCGCGGCTCGGTCTGGGTGCCGACTGGCAGCTGCCGCTGCCCGCCTCCCCGGGCACCGTGGACATCGCGGACGGCGACGCGGAACTGGCGTCGGCCATGATCGGTGACCACGGGGTCCAGGTCAGCCCGCTCTCCATGGCCCTGGCCGCCGGGGCCGTCGCGGACGGTTCCTGGCACGGCCCGACCCTCGTCCGGGAGGAGGGGCCCAGCCCGGCCAACGCCAACGAGCTGGACGAGGCCCATCTGGAGGTGGTGCGGGAGGGGCTGCGCGACGCGGTCACCCTCCGGATCCCCGAGGTGAACGTCGGTGAGGAGCAGGTGTACGGTCAGGCGGCCCGCGCCGAGCAGGACGGTACCGCGCTGCACTGGTTCGTGGGCTACCAGGGGGACGTCGCCTTCGCGGTGCTCGCCGAGATCGACCCGCAGATGAGCCAGTACCAGCAGTACGCCGTCACCTCCGCGACCAGCTTCCTCAACGGTCTGGCCACCGGTGCCGTCCCCGGGAGCGAGGGCGTTCCCGGGGCCGAGGGGCTTCCCGGCGAGGAGTCCGCGCCGCCGGAGGGCCTCGGCGTCGAGGGCGAGGCGGGAGCCGACCTCGCCGGCCAGTGAGAAACGGCCGGTGAGAACACGGATTCAGGACGCCGCCGGAGCAACCCACGGGTGCTCCGGCGGCGTCTTTCCGTGTGACTGGTGTCGCGCCAGGGGGAGCGGACCAGTGTGAGAGGCAGGACCTCGTCTCGGGGGAGGCCCTGTCGCCTTTCCAGGGCGGCCCCACCCAGGCCGACCGCCCCCGTGAGCCGCGTGGACCGCTCTGGAGTCCGCCTCACGGGGGTTTCTCCCTGCCCGGGGCAATCCCCCGCCGTCGCGGGGAATCAGCTTGGTTCCCACACCGTTCAACAGGTAGAGTGACGATCACGCGAGTGCTCGTTCACTCGCTTGTCGGCCGCCCGGAACCCTCGGGTGACAGGTGGTCTTGACAACTTCACAGGGGGTGATCGGTTTCGACTTTGGTAGCCGTTCCAGGGGAAGCGGGTCGAGGGTTGTGTTTGTGACCTCGTTAATCCTGCATTCGCGTAAATTCAAGTGCCAATTCCAAGCGCACTGAGTTCGCTCTCGCTGCCTAAGCGATAGCGACTCTGTCGGCCCGGGCTCGTCATCGGCTCGGGATCCGGCACCATTCAGATGACTCACCGCTCAGATCAGGCCACGGGGCCTGAGCGGGACATTTTCGTGGCTGGGCCCGTCAGCGATGTGTCTGTACAAGCGCTGGGGCCGAGTAGAACGACACTACAGACTGCACCCGGAGAAGCCCTGGCTCGATGCTGAAGGACGCGGGTTCGATTCCCGCCACCTCCACTTGTCTCGAAGGCGACCCTGCTCGCGCGTGAACGCGCTCGCGGGGTCGCCTTCGTCGTTTCTTCGGGGGGACGACCCCCCGGACCCCCCGGACCCCCCGATGTGCACTCGCTGGCGCTCGCGCCCGACGCGCCCCGTGGTGTGGGGGCCTCCGGCCTCCTCCCTGTGGGGCGCGTCGTCGTGTCCGGGGTGGTGCGGAAGGTGCCTGTGTGCGCCCTGGGGGTGTGCGGCCCGAGAGTGCCCGTCGTGGAGCCCGCTTCCGCCCTGGAGTCCGTATGACTACATAGGTTGTTATCCTAACTAGATTGCTCTACGGTCTAGGTAGATCAACCGACGGCGCACCGGTCCGGGCGCCCCCACGCCAGTGAAGGAGAACGGATGGACCGTCGATCGAGCTGGTTGAAGGGGGTCCTGGACCTGCTGGTCCTGGCCGGGCTCACGGAGGGCGAGAGCTACGGCTACGCCCTGGCGGCCCGGCTGGACGAGGCCGGGTTCGGCCGGATCAAGGGCGGGACCCTGTATCCCGTGCTGAACCGGCTGGAGGAGGCGGGCCTCGTCGTCGCGGAGTTCCGCGCGGCGGAGAAGGGGCCGGGGCGGCGCTACTACCACCTGACCGACCAGGGCCGCGCGGTCCTGGCCGAACAGGGCGCCGCGTGGCTGGAGTTCGACGCGTCGGTGCGTGAGGTACTGAGGAAGGGCGGCATCGGATGAGCTACATGGACGAACTGGAGACCCTGCTGCGGGCCCGTGGCGTCACCGAGGAGCGGACCCGGGAGACGGTGGACGACCTCGCGGCCTTCGTCGCCGAGAGCGGTGTGGAGCCGGAGGAGGAGTTCGGTCCCGTCGCGGAGTTCGCGGACGACCTCGCGGGAGAGGACGCCGAGGCCGGGCCCGAGGCCCTGGTGTGGGGCGCGGACTCCTTCGTGGCCCAGGGGCGGATGAACGAGCTGGGCGCCCAGGGCTGGGAGATCGTCCGGCTGGACCGGCAGGGCAGGTTCGTGAGCCACCGGGACGAGCCCCCGCAGGCCTGGGAGTACCGGCAGGAGTCGGCGCTGGGCCGTGGCGAGCGGGAGCGGATGGCGCGGCGCCTGGCCCCGGAGGGCTGGGAGCCGTGCGGGCACTACCTGACCCACGCCTACTTCAAGCGGGCTCGGGCGGCCGTGGTCGGGCCGGAGGCGGTGCTGGAGGAGCGCCCCGAACCCACGGGGAGGCGCTTCTTCTGGGGCGTGCCGGGCGTGGCCGTGACCGTGTTCTTCCTGGCGGTGCTGGTGGTCTCGCTGGTCAGCCTGGGAAGGACCCTGTGGGAGGGCGACGCCGCCGACCGGGTGGCGACCCTGCTGGGCGCGGTGGTGGGCGGCGCGGTGGGTCTGGCGGCCATGCTCGTCGTGGTCTGGCTCGCCTTCAAGCTGCTGGCGAGGATCAGGAACCGCTGACCGCGCGGTCAGCGGACTTCGGTCAGTGAACCGAAGTGGTTTCGCGTGTCCCGCACGAGGGAGGCGAGCAGGGTCTCCGTGAGGGGCTTCCCCAGTTGGACCGCGCTGTCCAGGCCCTTCCACGGGGCGAAGGCGAACGACCACACGAGCTTGCTGCCGACGTCGAAGGGCAGCACGTGGTAGTCCTCCGCGAAGGCGCTGAACAGGGGGAGGGTGGCCTCGGTGGCGTGGAACGACTTGCGCCGTCCGGCCTCGTCCCAGCGGAAGAACTCCTCCCGGATCCGGTAGGTGCCGAGCACGCTGGCCTCGCGGGTGGTGCCCACGCCGTAGGGCGCCTCGGAGGTGTGGAGCACCTCGGGCAGGGCCCGGCACCAGGACAGCGGCCGGGCCGAGGTGAGGCCCGCCCAGACCTCGTCGGGCGAGGCCGCGAGTTCGAGGCCCACCCGCCAGCGCATGGGCGCGGTCTCGAAGAAGGTCTCGTCGACGGGGTCGAGCCCGTAGCGGAAGGCGGTCACGGGAGGTCCTTTGCGTCCGGGGTCACCTCTGGCGAAGGTACCAAGCCCTCGGAAAACGCCTGACGGGGGCGGTACCCGTCGGCATCGCCCCCGTCGGTCGTCGCCTACTCCTTGGTGGCCCCGACGAGCCACGCCACCTTGTGGGCGGTCAGCGACACACTGCCGCTGTTGCCCAGGTGGACCCCGAACGAGGCGATGAACGCGAAGTCGTGCTCGCGGCGTTCGCAGATCACGTCCTCGACCGCGTAGACCGAGACGGGGTTGCGCACCCGCAGGCACAGGTCGGGTTCGTCCATCACCTCCGCCTGGACCTCGTAGCGGGTCAGCTCGCCTGCGAGCTTGCCGAGGTGTTCGCGTTCCTCGGAGGGCACGCGGGTCGGCTGCTGGTCGTTGGCCTGTCTCGACTGAGCCATGGTGGTTCCTTTCGTGTCAGGCACGGTGCTTTCCTCGACGCCCTGTCCGCAATTGTCGCTCAGGGTCAAGTTACTCATCCGTACCGTGCTCACGACACGCCGTTAGAACACCGAAGTGTCCGAAATCCAGCCGCCACGGTACATCACCGAGGAGACCGTGAGGTCGTCGTCCAGGACGAGGAGGTCGGCGTGGCCCCCGACCTCGATCCGGCCCGTGTCGGCCAGGCCCAGGGCGGCGGCGGGGACGGAGGAGGCCGACCGGATCGCGTCCGCTGCGGGCACGCCCAGGGCCGTCGCGTTGCGGACCGCCTGGGGGAGGACGATGGTGCTGGAGGCGATCGCCCCGTTCTCCACCAGGCGGGCCTCGCCGTCCTCGACCCGGACCCGCAGGTCGCCCAGGGTGTACTCGCCGTCGCCCAGGCCGGTCGCGGACATCGCGTCGGTCACCAGCGAGACGCGCTCGGCCCCGGCCGCGTCGAACACCAGCCCGGCCGCGCCCGGGTGGACGTGCACGTTGTCCAGGATCAGCTCCACCGTCACCCGCTCGTCGCCCAGGACCGCGGCGATGGGCCCCGGGTCACGGTGGTTCAACGGCCGCATCGCGTTGTAGACGTGCGTGGCCACGGTGGCCCCCGCGTCGATCGCGGCGAGGGTCTGCTCGTAGCTGGCCTCGGTGTGACCCACCGCCGCGACCACGTCGGAGGAGCGCGCGGCACCGATCAGGTCGAGTGCGCCCGGCAGTTCGGGCGCCACCGTGATCATGCGGACGTGGCCGCGGCCCGCCTCGACCCACGCGTCGAACTCCTTGGTGTCGGGGTCGCGCAGCAGCTCGGGGTCGTGCGCCCCGCACTTGGAGCGCGCGATGAAGGGCCCCTCCAGGTAGATTCCGGCCAGCTCGCCCTCCTCGCACAGGTCGGCCAGCGCGGAGACCTGGCGCAGCGTGTTCTCGGGTGTGGCCGCGACCAGCCCGCCGACCAGGGAGGTCACCCCGGACCGGCGGTTGAAGGCGACGATCTCCCGCACGCCCTCCGGGTCGGCCTCGGGGAACGCGTGCCCCGCCCCGCCGTGGACGTGCGTGTCGACCAGTCCGGGCGCGACCAGTCGTCCGCCGACGTCGTGCCGTTCTCCCGGGCCGGGGTCGCCCGTGCCGAGCTCGGCGACTCGACCGTTCTCGATCCGGATCCAGCCGTCGTGGGTGCGGTCGGCCGTGATGACGCGCGCGCCGGTGAGGGTGAGGGGTGTCTGGGCCATGTCTGGGCCTTCCCTGTCTCTGGGGGGTACCGCCGTGGGGCGGGGTGTCGGTTCGTGTGTCGTAAATTACATTTCCGTGAACGCGCGGTTCGCCGGTGGTCGTGCGCCCCCTCCGGGCCGTCGCGTATCCCCAGCGGAGCAGGGTGATCCCGCTCCCTGGGACGGTTGTCCGCGAGGTGGACCGGCCCACGCGGAGCCCGACACCCCCAAGGAGGGGTGGCGGCACGCATTGACGATAGCGGCCGCCGCGCCTCATGATGGAGACATGTCCGCCGGTGAGCTGCTTGTCCAGCGCCTGCATGTCGATCTTCGACAGCAGGCGAGCGCGCTCTGTCGTAGCTAGCGCCCTGCGGGGCCCCGCCCCGCCACGGTTCTGACCCGTGCCCCCGTGCCCTTACGCAGACACCGGACGCTCATGACTCCCACCTGGGTCCCGGACCATCTCTCCCGGTCCGTGTGAGCACCCCCGACTGGACCACCGCACACGAGTCCCGGACGACGACGTCCCACTCGGTCGAGGTCCACGAGGAACAGCGGTTCCCCTCCGGTGTCTTCCGATCACCGCCCCCCGCGTTCCTTCCGGTCGATCCGGCTCGCTCTGACCGAACCCAGGAGTTCTCCGCCATGACTCGCTTCACTGTGCTAGTCGCCGCTCCCCAGACCCACTCCTCCGTGCACACCGCCGCGCTGCGCGCCGCCGCCGAGGTCGCCACCCGCGCCGGGGTCACCTCGACTCCCGAGGTCATCGACCTGGCCGCGCTCGGCCAGGACCTGCTGGCCGAGTCCGCCGACTCGGTGACCGAGGCCCTGGAGAGGGTGAGCCGGAGCGACGTGCTCCTGGTGGCCTCGCCCCAGGTCCACGGCACCTACACGGGGCTGCTCAAGGTCTTCCTGGACCGACTGCCCGAACTCGGCCTGGGCCACACCGTCGCGGTGCCGCTGGCGGTCGTCGACGACCTGCGCAACAGCCACGGGATCGAGGAGGACCTGCGCATCCTCCTGGCCGACCTGGGCGCCTGGGTGGCCGAGCCGGGCCTCATCCTGGCCTCGGACGAGACCCACAGCCCCGAGAGCGTCGTGCGCGCCTGGGCCGACGTGGCCGCTCCCGGCCTGCGCCAGGCCGTCTCCGTCGCCGCCTAGCGAACGTCCGTGGTCCGGGTGGGGTCGGCCCCGCCCGGATCCCGTGTCCCGGTGGGGGTCGGTTCGCCGCGCAGCCGGCTGGTGTCGGCCTCGGCCTGGGCCACGTTGCCCCGGACCAGGACCACCACGACCAGGGTCAGCGCGAACCCGCCGACCCGCAGCGCCAGCGTGAGCGGGTCCTCGGGCAGCTGCTCACCGAAGAGCAGCGTGCCGACCACGACCACGAAGACGTTGCCGACCACGTTCGACACCGGTGCCGTGATGGAGGCCCGGGAGCGCTGGAGCGAGGTCTGGAAGAGCACGATCCCCACCGCCCAGCCCAGCGCGTACAGGTAGGGGAAGGGTGAGAGCAGGGCGGGCACGATCGCGGACAGGAAGCCGTTGTCGGCCAGCAGACCGCCCAGCCCCTTGCCCTGGAGCCCGGCACTGCCCTGCGCGAGCCCGGCCGCGGCGCCCATGGCGGCCGCCGACACGTACCGGCCCCGGCCGCCCACGAACCCCATCACGGCCACGCACGCCACGACGGTGACCACGCTGACGGCCACCAGCAGCGGGGTGTTGGCCGTGGTCCCGGTCTCGGCCCCGTCCACGGTCGACAGGCTGAGCAGGCCGAGGGCGACCGGCATGACGCCGAGCGCCACGTACTCGCCCCGGGTGATCCGCTCGCCCCGGACCAGGGTGACGATCAGCAGGGTGGTGGCCACACCGGCGGCGAAGGCGGGCTGGGCCACGGACACGGGGGCCAGGCCCAGGGAGACGATCAGGCCCACGCTGCCCAGGGCGGCGAAGACGCATCCGAACACCCACCTCGGGTTACCCAGCAGTACCCTGGCGAGGTGGAGGGGCCGGTTGATCGAGATCGACTCGGAGCCGTGCAGCGCCCGCTGTTCCACGGTCAGGCCGATCGTGTAGACCAGCGCGGAGAGCAGCGCGACCAGGAGTCCGATCACGGTGGGGGCCCTTTCGGCTCGGTGCCGCTGGACCAGGCTGGGCCAGAAGGTTGACGGCATCCATATAACCAGTTCTAGTCTTGTCTGGCGAGTGACTACCCCCTGGTGGGCTGACGGTGGGGGTCGTCGCTCCGGTGCTGAACAGGAACCTGTAGCTATCGCGGCGGCGAGAGATGGGGCACGGTGCAGGACCCGGGCGAGGACGCCATCCCCGAGCAGCGCGACCCCGACGGACGGGCGCCCCGCGCCGACGACGACGCCCCCGCCCAGGCCGGTCGGAACCGCTGGTCGTGGCGCCTTCCGTACCGGCTGACCGCCGACTACTGGCGTGACCGCGACTGGCGCGACCTCGTGGTCTGGCGCCGCCCCGGCTCCCGGTTCGAGCCGGGCCCGCTCGGCCTGCTCGGCGTCATGCTCTCGGCCATGGCCGTCACCATGCTGCTCCTCCAGACCGGTTCGGGCGGGCTCGACGGGGGGCGGGACGCCGCCGACGACGCCCCCGTTCCGGTGCCCGGACCGCCCGACGGCGAACTGCGGATCATGATGGTGGGCGACGCCGCCACCCAGGGGAGCAGCGGGGACCACACCTGGCGCTACCACCTGTGGTCCCACCTGTCCCAGCAGGACGTGGAGTTCGACTTCGTCGGCCCCAGCGACGACATGTACTCCCTCGACTCCGAGGAACCCGGCGACCTCAACTACGCCGAACCCGACTTCGACACCGACCACGCGGCGCGCTGGGGCGCCACCGCGCGGGAGCTGTCCTCCGACATCGCGCAGGTCGCCGCGGAGCACGACCCCCAGTACCTGTTGCTGCTCGCCGGGACCGAGGACATCCTCGCCGGGGGCGGGGCGGACCAGGCACTCGACGGCGTCGCGGAGACCGTCTCCACGGTGCGCGTGGTGCTGGACGACGCCCGCTTCGTGGTGGGCGAGCTCCCCGACGTGGACGGCACCGACGACGACCGCCGGATCAACGACGAGATCGCCCGCTTCAACATGGGGCTGGTCGACCTCGCCGGTCAGCTCACCTCGGCCACCTCGCCCGTGGTCGTCGCGCAGGTCGCCAGGGAGTACGCGCCGGCCTTCGACAACTGGGACGCCACCCACCCCAACGTGCGCGGGGAACTCAAGATCGCCGCCGCCTTCGCGGACGCGCTGGCCGCGCCGTTGGGTGTGGGGGACGGGTTCCCGCGCCCCCTGCCCGAGCTCTCCGCCGGTCCGCTGACCGCGCCCGAGCCCGAGTACGAGGAGACCGACGACGGGCTGCTGCTGAGCTGGAAGAACGTGCCGGGGGCCACCGACTACCGCGTGGTGCAGCGCCGGGTGGAACCGGACCCCGACGACGCCGGGGTGATCCCCGCCGACGTCGAGAGCGCCGATGACGACCGGTTCGTGTTGGTCGGATCGCTCTTCAGCGGTGCCCGGTACGAGTTCGTCGTGCGTCCGCTCAAGGGCCGCGACGAGGGCACCGAGTCCGAACCCCTCCAGCTGGTGTGGGACGACGACCCCCCGCCCGCACCCTCCTGGGTCCGCGTGCACGACGGCGGGTCCCTCGTGACGTGGGAGGACGTGGCCGAGGCCGGGCACTACGAGGTGTGGCTCCGGCAGCTGGAGTGCGTTCCGGACCGGCGGGCCGCCACCGGTGACCGCCGCGTGTTCACCACCCCGCGCGACCTGACCGGCCCCCGTCCGGGGAACCCGGCCACCGACGACCAGGAGGTCCCCGGCGGCACGGAACCGGGGGTCGAGGAGCCGGGTCCGACCCCCACCCTGCGCCCGGAACCGCCCCGTGCCGACCCCGAACCCGCCCCCGAAGCCTCCGTCCCGGCGGCCCCCGCACCCCGCGAGTCCTGCGCTCCCCTCGACGGGCGGGGTCCCGGATCCGGCGACGGCTGGCGCTCCCTCGGCTCCGTCGGTGAGAGGCCGCGCTGGGCGGCGTCGGTGTCCGGTCCCCACGAGATCGTGGTCCGCAGCCACCGGGACCACGTGGAGGGCGGCTACTCCGGCAGCGTCGTCCTCTCGGAGCACTGATGCGGACCGCTGCGCGTGTGGCGGTCGGAGCGCTGCCCTGGCTGGTGGGCCTGCTCGCCGGGGCGCTCGCGCTGGGGCCCGCCCTCGGCCCGGGGTACGTGCTCCGGTACGACATGCTCTTCGTCCCCGGACTCTCGCTGCCCACGGTGCTGGCGGGCGCGGACGGCTTCCCGAGGGCGATCCCGAGCGACGCTGTGGTCGCCGCCCTCTCCCTCGTGCTTCCCGGGGACGCGGTGCAGACGCTGGCCCTGCTGGCGGTGTTCACGGTCGGGGGCGCGGGCGCCTTCCGGCTCCTGGTCCGCCTGGCGCCCGGGGCGTCCGCCGGTGGCGGGCGCGTGCTGGGCGCCGGGGCCGCCGCCGGTGTCCTGTACGTGTGGAACCCGTTCGTGGCGGAGCGGCTGCTGCTGGGGCAGTGGGCGGTGCTCCTGGGGTACGCGGGTCTGCCGTGGGTCCTGTGGGCGGTGGTGCGGTTGGCGTCGGACCGGACGGGGCTGGCCGGGGTGGTCCGCGCACTGGTCCCGGCGGCCGTCGGGGGGTTCTCCTCGGTGGTGCTGAGCGCGCTCACCGCCGGTCCCCAGGCTCTGGTCGGCCCGCGCCGTCTGCGGAACGCGGGCCTGTTCGCCCTGGCTCTGGTCCTGGTGTCGCTGCCGTGGCTGCTGCCGTCCCTGACCAGCGGCGCCGCGACGGACCCCGCGGGGGTGGAGGCCTTCGCTGCGCGCTCGGACACGCCCTTCGGCACGGTGGGGTCGCTGCTCCTGCTGGGCGGGGTGTGGAACGCGGGGGCTGTGCCGCCCGGCTACGGCGAACCGGTGACCGCCACGGCCCGGGCGCTGGTGTGCGCGCTCTCCCTGGCGGGCTGGGTCTGGTGGCTGTGGCGGGCCCGCCCGGTGGTGGGGGTCGGGCTGTCGGTGTCGGCGGCGGTCGGGTTCGGGATCGCGCTCCTCGGGGTCTCCGCTCCGGGCCGGGAGTTCCTGGCCGCGCTGATCGGACTGTGGCCCGGGTTCGGTCCGCTCCGTGACGGCCAGCTGTACCTGGCGCCGCTCTCCCTGGTGCAGGCGCTGGGAGCGGGCGCCGTGGTGCTGGGGCTGCTGCGTGTCCTGCCCGCCCATGAGGGGGCGGGCCGGGATCGAGCGGGGGCCACTGGGGAGGGGGAACGCCCCGGGGGCTCCCCGGTCCCGTTGTGGCGGGTGGTGACGGCGGTACTGGTGGTGCTGGCGCCCGTGGTGGTGTTGCCAGGACTGCTGTGGGGGGCCGGGGGACGGCTGACACCGGTGGAGTATCCGAGGGAGTGGGTGGCGGCCCAGGAGGCGGTGGCGGCCGACGACCGCCCGGGGGCGGTGCTGGTCCTGCCCTGGAGCGCCTACCGGGGACCGGAGTGGTCGGGTACGCCCGTGGTCGTGCTCGACCCGGCGACGAAGCTGTTCGACCGCCGCACGATCTGGAACGACGACCTCAGCGTCGGCACGGCCGACGGCGGCCGGGTCGTGGTGACCGGCGAGGACGCCCGAGCCCGGGAGGTCGCGCGCCTGCTCGAACCCGATCCCGCGACCGGCCTGCCAGGGGAGCGGTGGCGCTCCGATCCCGACGCCCTGGCGGAGCTCCTCGGTGCCCTCGGGGTCCGCTTCGTGGTCGTCTCGGCGCCGGTCGAGAACCGGTTCTGGTCTGGGGCGGAGTTCCTTTCCCCGGTGGTCGAAGGTGCCGATCTGGCTCTTCTGGAAGTGGATGACCAGCACATCAATGCGGACAAAGACCCGCGATCGGGGTTGGAAGTTACCAGTGGGTTAGTTACAGTTGGGGCAATCATCTGGTCTATGGCTAGATCAGGTTCTAGTCTCGGGTTCCAGCGTCCCCAACCAAGAACGGAGCGGGGCGCGCGGAAGGAGATCCCCAAGTGATCAAGGTAATCGCCGCCTGCGTGATCGGCGCGGCTCTGGCGGGGGGTGCCACCGTGGTGGCCACCAACCTCGCCACCGAGTCCACGGCGACCGCGGAACCGGTGAACGAAACCCTCTACAACTACGGCGACCGCTAGACGTCCGTACTTGCCGAGGCAGGCGGGCGCCCCGCCGCCAGTGGGGCGCCCGCCCCGCCCCCACGGTCGCACCCCTCGTGACCGACCATCCCCAATGACGCCCGGTCGACGGGCCCCTTCGGCGTGCGCTCGACGCTTCCCCCGAGTGCTCGCCCAGCGTGCGCACGCGTGTTCTCCGAGTGCGCGCCAGGGTCCGCCGGGCACCGCGCGGAAGGAGAGCGTGTGGTCTTCCAGAAGGTCCCAGCCCGGGTGGAGCCCGACCTCCCCACGGTCACCCCCGCCCAGGCCACCGTTCCCTCCCCGGCCGTGGCCCCCGAGTCCGCCACGACCTCCGCGCGGGTCGAACCCGACGACCCCGGGACCGACCCCGGCCCCCGCCTCGACGGCGTCCGGATCGTCATGATCAACTGGCGCGACCCCTGGCAGTCCACCGCCGGCGGCGCCGAGGAGTACGCCTGGCGGATCAGCCGCCACCTGGCCGAACGCGGCGCCATCGTCACCTTCCTGACCAGCCGCGAACCCCACCAGGCCCGGGTCGAGACCAAGGACGGCGTCGTCATCCGTCGCATGGGCGGCCGGTTCACCGTCTACCCGCGCGTCATGGCCTGGCTCGCCCTGTGGAGACGCGAGTACCACCTCGCCTTCGACTGCATGAACGGCGTCCCGTTCTTCTCCCGGCTGGTCCTGCGCCGCCGCACCAGGGTGGTCAGCGTGGTCCACCACGTCCACGACCTCCAGTTCAACGCCTACTTCCCGGCGCCGCTGGCCTGGCTGGGGCGGTTCCTGGAGTCGGCCGTGGCCTCCCGCGTCTACCGGAACTGCACCACCGTCACCGTCTCCGAGTCCTCCCGCGCCGCCATGCGCGACAAGCTCGGCTGGCGGGCGCCCATCGAGATCGTCCACAACGGCGGCCTGCCCGCGGCCCCGCCCGGAACGGACACCGCCCCGCCCCCGCTCACCGCCGACACCGCCCCCGCGCTCGTCAGCCTGGGCCGCCTCGTCGTGCAGAAGCGGGTCTCCCGCGTCGTCGACCTCGTGCGCGCGCTCGACGGCGCCCACCCCGGCCTGCGCGTCCACATCATCGGCAGGGGGCCCGAGGGCGAACACCTCGCGACGCAGGTGGCGCGGGACTGCCTCCAGGAGCGCGTGGACCTGCACGGATTCCTCTCCGAGGAGGACAAGGACACCGTCCTGGCCTCCTGCCACCTGCACGTGACCGCCTCCGAGTTCGAGGGGTGGGGCCTCACCGTCATCGAGGCCGCACGGCTCGGCGTGCCCACCGTGGCCTACGATGTGGACGGACTTCGCGATTCGGTCCGCGACGGCGAGACCGGATGGCTCGTCCGCGAGGGCGAGACCCTCCAGGACGTCGTCTCCCGTGCCCTGGCGGAACTGTCCGACCCCCGGCGCTCCGAGGAGGTGCGGCGGGCCTGCCGCGCCTGGGCGTCCCGGTTCACCTGGGAGGCCAGCGGGGCCCGCATGACCCGCCTGGTCGCCGCCGAACTCGGTCTGGACGCCCCCGCCCGCACCGCCCCCGGCACCCCCGACCCCACAGCAGGCAAGAAAGCGAAGATGTGACTTCGGCGGAATCCACCGCCAGGCGCGAACCGGAGGATTCCAGAACACCGACCGCCCCGGGCGGAGTGGACGAGCGGCTGCTGGCGCGGCTCAAGGTCCTCGCGGTGTGTCTGCTCCTGGGAGCACTGGCTGCGAGCATCGACCCCGGCAGGATCGTCAGCGACACCAAGATCGACCTGACGGTCAACCCCCTGGGGTTCATGGAGCGCGCCCTGCACCTGTGGGACGCCGCGTACTTCGGCCAGCTCCAGAACCAGGCCTACGGGTACTTCTTCCCCAACGGCCCCTTCCACCTGCTGTTCGACGTGCTCGGCATGCCCGAGTGGCTCATCCAGCGCCTGTGGATGGCCGTGCTGCTCATCGCCGCGTTCGTGGGGGTCTACAAGGTCGCGGAGGCCCTGGGCCTGGGCACCGTCAACACCCGCATCATCGCCGGTGTGGCCTACGCGCTCGCTCCGCGCGTGCTCACCCTGCTCTCGTACAACTCGGCCGAGCTCCAGCCCATGCTGCTCATGCCGTGGATCCTGCTGCCGCTCGTCCTGGGCGCCCGACACGGCTACCCGCCCGCGCGCATGGCGCTGCTCTCCGGGCTGGCCTTCCTCCTGTGCGGCGGCACCAACGCCGCCTCCGAACTGGCGGTCCTGGTCGTCCCCGGCCTCTACCTGTTGACCCGGGCGGGCGGGCCGCGCAAGTGGCGGCTGATCCTGTGGTGGTCGGGCGCGCTCGTCCTCGCGTCGTTCTGGTACATAGTCCCGCTGCTCATCATGTCGCGGTACGTGTACTCGTTCATGCCCTACACGGAGGACGCCGCCGTCACCACGGGGATCACGTCCCTGTTCAACGCCCTGCGCGGCACCTCCAACTGGATGGGCTTCCTGCCCGACATGGGCAACACCGCCCTGCCCTCGGGCGCGGAGCTCTCCCTGACCCCCTGGCTGGTCGCGGTCACCGCGCTGGTCGCCGGGCTGGGCCTGGCGGGGCTGATCAACCGGCGCACGCCCGAACGCCTCTTCCTCATCAGCTGCCTGCTGGTGGGCACCGCGATCGTCGTCGCCGGGTACACCGGTGCCCTCACCGGCCCCTTCGCTCCGACCATGCGCGAGCTGTTCGACGGCGCCCTCGCGCCCTTCCGCAACGTCCACAAGTTCGACGCGCTCATCCGCCTGCCGATCGTCCTGGGCCTCGCCCACCTGCCGGTCGTGGTCGCCCGCGACTGGGCCGATCGTCGTGGCGTCGGCGACCCCGGGGCCGTCGCCCGGGTCCGCAGGACCGTGGCCGGGGCCAGCGCCGCCGTCTTCCTCGTCACGCTCGCCCCCATCGCGACCGTCGGCATCGCCCCCAAGGGCGGGTTCGAGGAGATCCCGGACTACTGGTACGAGGCCGTGGAGTGGCTGGAGGACCGGGGCGACGAGCGCGGCATGACCATGGCGCTGCCCGGGTCCGCGCGCGGTGAGTACGAGTGGGGCCGCCCGCTCGACGAACCCGTGCAGCCGCTGCTCTCCGGCGCCTGGACCAACCACCAGATCATCCCGTGGGGCTCCTCCGGCATCTCGCGGATCAACCACGAGATCGACCAGCGGGTCTCCTCGGGGCGGGGGTCCGAGGGGCTCGCGGACACCTTCGCCCGGCTGGGCGTCACCCACCTGATCGTCCGCAACGACCTCCAGCGGGTGGGCAACAACGGCGGCTGGCCCGCCCGTGTCCACCAGTCGCTCCAGAACTCCCCGGGCATCAGTGAGGCCGCCGAGTTCGGGCCGGTGATCGGCTCGGTCGACCACTCGTCCGCCTCCCAGTGGTTCGACCAGCCGTACCCGTCCCTCACCGTCTACGAGGTGGAGGACGCCGCGCCCACGGTCGGCACCGTGCCCTCGGGCGACGCGCTCAGGGTCACCGGCGGCCCGGAGTCCGTCCTCCACCTGGCCGAGCAGGGCATGGTCAACGACGACCGCCCGATCCTGATCGGGGACGACCCCGGCGCGGACGCCGTCGCCGCCGAGGACACGATCGTCACCGACACCGTCCGGCGCCGCGAGGTCGTCTACTCCGACGTGCGCCGCAACGTCTCCGCCACCCTGACCGAGGACCAGGAGCTGGAGCGCGACGTCCCCGCGCCCGACATCATGGACCCCGCCTGGGAGGAGTACGTCTCCCATGCCGAGGACCTGGGCGTGGCCGGGGTGACCGCGTCGAGCTCCGAGGCCGGGGTGGAGTCCCGGGCCAGCGACCGCGACCCGGGGCACGCCCCCCACGCGGCCCTGGACGCCGACCTCGGCACCGCCTGGCGCTCCAGCGCGTTCGCGGGAGCCATCGGCCAGTGGATCGAGGTCGAGTTCGAGGAGCCCCGGGACCTCAGCGGTCTGAGCGTGGCCTTCGAGCAGCTGTCCGGAGAGCCGCCGCCCTCGCGGGTCACCCTCGTCACCGACGAGGGGCGCACCGAGGCGGCCGTGGCCGCCACCGACGAGCCCCAGGAGCTGGCCGCCCCGCCGGGTCCCACCACCACGCTGCGGGTGCGGATCGACGAACTGGCCTGGGAACCGGAGTACCGCTTCGGCACCCGGGTCGGGATCTCCATGATCTCCCTGCCCGGTCTGGAGGCCACCCGCACCCTGCGGGTGCCCGGGCCCGCCGACGCCGGATCCCACCTCTTCACCGGGTCGACGGGCACCGCCCCCGGCTGCATGGAGGGGTCGCACGTGTGGGTGTGCAACCCGCGCCTGGAGGTGAGCGGTGAGGACTCCAGCAGGCTCGACCGCACCTTCGAACTCTCCGAGGAGGCCGCGGCCGGACCGCACTCCATCTCCGGCGAAGTGGTGCTCACCGACCCCCGGGAGGCGGAGAACGCCGCCAACCGCGCCGACGGGTACCCCCGGGTGACCGGCTCCTCCACGGCCGTCGGCCACCCCGCCGCCATGGGCCGGGGCGCGCTCGACGACGACGAGACCACCGTCTGGTACCCCGACCCGGAGGAGAAGGCCCCCTGGCTCGACGTCGAGCTGGGCGAGCCGACCTCGATCGACCACATGAGGGTCGAGTTTCCCCGCGCCGACAGCGTGATGCGGCCGATCCGCGTCACCGTGGAGGGAGGCGGCACCGTCCGTGAGGGATGGCTGGACGGCAGCGGTCGCGTCGACTTCGCGGAACTGACCGCCTCGTCCCTCCGGGTGACCTTCGAGCGCCCCGAGGGGCAGGCCCTGGAGATCGGCACGGTCGACCTCCCCGGGGTCCCCGCCGTGGACCCGCTCCCCGAAGGCGACGCGTCCACCACCTGCGGTCTGGGCCCGACCCTGCGCGTCAACGACCGGCGCGTGGAGACGAGGATCAGCGACGGCACCCTCGCGGACCAGCTCACCGGACGTCCGTTGCGCTACGAGACGTGCACCGACCTCGACCTCACCGAGGGCGAGAACCGGATCGTGGTCGACCCGGGCAACCGCTACCAGGTGCGCTCGGCACTCGTCGGGACCGGGGACGGCCCCGGCACCGCCGGAGGGACGCCCGAGGTCCGCATGGCCGAGGTCGACACCGTGCACTCCTGGGGGCCGGGGGAGCGCCGCTTCGACGTGGACGTCGACGAGGACAGCCTCCTGGTGGTCAACGAGAACTTCAACGAGGGCTGGGAGGCCCGGATCGACGGCGGCGACGGTCCGCTCGAACCGGTGCGGCTGGAGGGCTGGAAACAGGCCTGGGTGCTTCCCGAGGCGAGCTCGGGCACCGTCACCCTCACCTACACCCCCGACGCCGTGTACCACCGTGTGCTGGTGGCGGGCGGGGCCCTGGCCGCCCTTCTCGTCGTGCTGGCGCTGTGGCCGCGCCGCTGGCTGCCGGGCGGGAGGCGGCTCACGGCCGAGCCCCCGCGCGGTGCGCGCGCCCTGCCCGGCACCGGTCCCGGATGGCTGCCCCGGCGCGTGGTGCTGCCGCTGGGCCTGGCCTACGGGGTGTGGATCGCGGGCTGGGCCGGTGCGGCCGCGGTCGGCGTGATCCTGCTGACCCTGTGGTGGCTGGCCCGTCGGGCCCCCAGGCGACTGCGCCACGCGAAGCCCGGGCGACCGTCCCTGGGCGGCCGGGCCCTGCCCCACCTGGCGGGTCCGTGGGTGGTCACGGTGTCGTTGGCCCTGGCCGGACTGGCCATGGCCTCGGGGACCCACCTCGTGGTGAACATGCCCTTCCACGACATCACCGAGACCCTCGGCACGGCGCTGCGCGGCTGGGTACCGCAGGTCCTGTGCCTGCCCGCGATGGCCCGTCTCGTCCTCGCACTGGGACAGCGCGGAGCCGAGCACGATCCCCCCTCGGGCACGCCGGAGGAGGGCGCCGAGGGGGCCACGGCCGACGCCGACGGCGAGCGTCGGGAGACCGCACCGTCCGAGAACGGATCCGGGCCGAGCCACGGAACCGTACGCCTGCCCGAGGCCGGTCACGACGTCGAGGAGGTGCGCGGGTGAGGATCCCGACGCGGACGGCCCAGGAGCCTGGACGGAGCCTGCCCCGGGGCACGGTCCTGGTGGCGGCCGGTGCGTTCCTGCTGACCCTGGCCCTGCTCCTGCCGCTGTACGTGCACGACCGGGTCGCCCCGCACCCGGCCGACGCCTCCCTCGGCCTGCGCATGGTCGACGACGACGCCCGTTTCCTGGACACCGCGACCTGGACCCTGGCGGAGGGGGTCGACCTCGAACGGGACACCCGGGTGGAGGCCTCCGCGCACGGCGCCGACTGGTCGGCCTGGGAGATGACGGTGAACACCACCTCCTCGGAGCGGGTGCTCGACCACTGGAGCCGTCGGGTGATCGTGGACCGGGAGACCGGCCGGGCCGTGAACTGCTGCGGTGAGCACGTCGACGGTGACCGCGCGGTGCGCCAGGCCGGGCTGGTCCTGTACTGGCCGCCGGGGGCGCCCGAAGGGGACCACTCCTTCTACGACGCCGAGGTGCGCTCGGCGCCCTCGGTCGTGTTCGAGGAGGACGACGAGGTCGCCGGGGTGGCGGTGCGCCGCTACACACAGACCGTGGACGCCACCCAGGTCCCCGACTCCGCGCGGGACGTACCGGCCGCGTTGTTCGACCCCGACGCCGAGGGCACGGTCAGCGTGAACCGGTGGCTCACGGCGGAGCGGACCTTCTGGGTCGAGCCGACCACCGGCATCCTGGTGAACCTGGAGGAGAGCAGGTCCGAGACCCTGCGCCCGCAGAACGGCTCGGGCGAGGTGGAACTGCTCGACGCCGAGCTGGCGCTGGCGGAGGGACAGGTCTCCGGGTACGCCGAGCAGGCCCGGGTGCGGTCGCTGCTGCTGCGCGGACTCGACCTCTGGGCCCCCTGGACCCTGGGCCCGGTCGGTGCGGTCGCGGTCCTGGCCGGGCTGCTCGGTGCCTGGCGTGCCCGGCCCCCCGAGCAACCGGGGGAGCGTGCGCGGGAGGACGCCGGAACCGCCTGACCGCGCGGGGGACCGTGGGCGGATCGCATAGGATCGCGGCCATGTGCGGTCGCTATGCCCAGTCCAGGAACGTGCACCAACTCCAGCTGGCCTTCTCCCTCCCCGAGGAGGCAGTGGGCGCCGCGGGGGACCCACGCGCCTGGCCCCCTCTGGAGGAGCTCGACCCGGACTACAACGTCGCGCCGGGCAGCCCGGTGTACGCCGTGCTCGGGCCCCCGCCCCAGGGCCACCCCACCGGCGAACCCGGGCCGCGCTCCCTGCACACCATGCGCTGGGGCCTCGTGCCCTCCTGGGCCAAGGACCGCAACGTCGGCTACCGGATGATCAACGCCCGTGGCGAGACCGTCGCGGACAAGCCCGCCTTCCGGGTCGCCTACCGGCGCCGCCGCTGCCTCATCCCCGCCGACGCCTACTACGAGTGGCAGCTGCTCAACAGGGACGGCACCGCCGAGGCCAGCACGTCGCCCGTCACCGACCCCCAGCACCGGAAGCGCAAGGCGAAGGCGGCCAAGAAGCCCTTCTCCGTCCACTACCCGGGGGACGAGCCGCTCGCCATGGCCGGGATCTTCGAGCGCTGGCGCGACCCCGAGGTCGACGACCAGAACGACCCCGCCGCCTGGGTGTGGACCTGCGCCGTCATCACCACCGAGGCCGCGCCCGAACTCGCTCACATCCACGAACGCATGCCCGTCGTGGTGCCGCGCGAGGACTGGGCCGTCTGGCTCGATCCCACCACGGGCGCCGACGAGCTCGCCGACCTGCTGGACCGGACCCCGGTGGACCGGTTCGCGGTGGACGAGGTCTCCACCGACGTCAACAGCGTCAGGAACAACCGCCCCGACCTGCTGGAACCGGTGGAGGACGCCGTCCCCGCCGAACCGGAGACACTTTTCTGACCCGGGCGAGGCTGGACAGGCCCGGGGACGGCCTGTGTATGGTGTGCGAGGCCACGGGGGAGTGCTTCCCCCGGCCCGGGACACCGTGATCGAGATGTCCCGGCACGTTCGACGTGCGCACATGTGAATACGCAACGCGGGAGCTCGCGCCATGGCGGGCTGAGAGGGCGACTCAAGGGTGTCGCCGACCGCAGAACCTGTTCGGGTAATTCCGACGTAGGGAGGCATGCCATGACGGCTATCGACGGTCGTGACGTTTCCACCACCGACGAGCACCGGGTGACCACGGGTCCCATCATGGGATCTCGTAAGGTCCACGAGGAGATCACCACCCCCGGGGGCACGACCCTCCGCGTCCCGCGCCGCCGGGTGGATCTCAGCAACGGCAGCCACTTCGATCTGTACGACACCTCCGGCCCGTACACCGACGACTCCGCACACATCGACGTCCACCGGGGACTCCCGCGCACCCGCGCGTCCTGGGCACCGGCCCCCGTCGACGGCGCGGTCACCCAGCTGGCCCACGCCCGGGCCGGGACCATCACCCCCGAGATGCGTTTCGTGGCCGCCCGCGAGGGGGCCGACCCCGAGTTCGTCCGCGACGAGGTCGCGATCGGCCGCGCGGTCATCCCGGTCAACCGCAACCACCCCGAGTCCGAACCCACCATCATCGGCAAGAACTTCCTCGTGAAGATCAACGCCAACATCGGCAACTCCGCCGTCACCTCCTCGGTGCCCGAGGAGGTCGAGAAGATGGTGTGGGCGACCCGCTGGGGCGCCGACACCGTGATGGACCTGTCCACCGGCAAGCGCATCCACGAGACCCGCGAACGCATCATCCGCAACGCGCCGGTGCCCATCGGCACCGTCCCGATCTACCAGGCTCTGGAGAAGGTCGACGGCGACCCCACCAAGCTGAGCTGGGAGATCTACCGCGAGACCGTCATCGAGCAGGCCGAACAGGGCGTGGACTACATGACCGTCCACGCGGGCGTCCTGCTCCGGTACGTCCCGCTGGCCGCCCGCCGGGTGACCGGCATCGTCTCGCGCGGCGGCTCCATCATGGCCGCCTGGTGCCTGGCCCACCACCGGGAGAGCTTCCTCTACACGCACTTCGAGGAGCTCTGCGAGATCCTCCGCCGCTACGACGTCACCTTCTCCCTCGGTGACGGCCTGCGCCCCGGCTCCATCGCGGACGCCAACGACGAGGCCCAGTTCGCCGAACTGCGGACACTCGGGGAGCTCACCCACATCGCCCGCTCGCACGACGTGCAGGTGATGATCGAGGGCCCCGGCCACGTGCCGATGGACAAGATCAAGGAGAACGTGCGCCTGGAGGAGGAGCTGTGCGGCGAGGCGCCGTTCTACACGCTCGGCCCCCTGGCCACGGACGTCGCTCCGGGCTACGACCACATCACCTCCGCGATCGGCGCCGCGCAGATCGGCTGGCACGGCACCGCGATGCTCTGCTACGTGACCCCCAAGGAGCACCTGGGGCTGCCCAACCGCGACGACGTCAAGACCGGCGTCATCACCTACAAGCTCGCCGCCCACGCCGCCGACGTCGCCAAGGGCCACGCCCGCGCCCAGGAGTGGGACGACGAGCTGTCCAGGGCGCGCTTCGAGTTCCGGTGGCAGGACCAGTTCCACCTGTCGCTGGACCCGGAGACCGCGCAGGCCTTCCACGACGAGACCCTGCCCGCCGAACCCGCCAAGACCGCGCACTTCTGCTCCATGTGCGGACCCAAGTTCTGCTCGATGAAGATCTCCCAGGACGTGCGCAGGTACGCCGAGGAGCACGGCCTGGACACCGTCGAGGCGATCGAGAGGGGCATGGCCGACAAGTCCGCCGAGTTCGCCGAGGGCGGCAACCGCGTCTACCTCCCGCTCGCCGACTAGTCGACGGGCGTGACGGGCCCGTCGCTCCGCAGGGGGCGGCGGGCCCTATGCGGGCTTGTGGGCACTGGCGACCAGGTGGACGCCGACGTAGTCGTCGGAGTCGGCGGCCCGCAGCTCCATCTCCACCAGCCGTGCCATGGAACGGGGATCACGGGCCAGCATCAGCTCCACGGTGGAGGCCGACAGCACCGTGCGCGGCTTGATCCACTCCAGCTCCAGACCGGCCTCGGTGACCATCTCCGTCAGCTGCTCCGCGGTGAAGCAGCGGGTGATCGAACCGTCCGGCCAGGGCACCAGGAGCACGTCCGCGCTGGGGGCGTGGCTCAGCTCCGGCCAGGCGTCCTGCTCGGCCAGCAGCGCCATGCCCAGGACCACGGAGTCGACGCAGACCAGCACCCGGCCGCCGGGGCGCAGCACCCGGGCCACCTCGGACATCGACGACTCGGTGGCCAGCTGCCGGGAGAACACCCGGTTGTCCGCGATGACCCCGTCGAAGGACTCGGGGCTGAAGGCGCGCAGGAAGGCGGAGTCACCGACCACGTGCCGGAGCCGACCGCGCGGCGTGGGGGGCGGTACCACGGCGCGACCGTTGACCAGGGTGAGCGGACGGCGCATGGCCATGTCCACCGAGGGCAGCAGGGTGACGACGTCGTGTCCGGCGGCCACGGCGCGCGGAGTGCCCTGGAAGTCGGGGCTGGACAGGTCGAGGAGCCGGGCGGGCCGCTCGGGCAGCCAGCGGCTGATCTGCGCCTCCGCGACCGCCCAGTAGAAACGCCAGTAGTCCGAGAGCCGGTCCGTGGTGGCGAACTGGGCGGCGGGCGATCGGGGGCGGTCGGAGGCCGGAGTCGAGGACGGTCGCACGTGCACTCCTCTCCCATCCTTCAGTGAGTCCTACCCGCACTCTGCCATGCCTCACCTTCACCGACGCGGTCAAACCACAAACTTCGGATCCGGGACCCCGTCCCGCTCCCAGGGCGGAATCAGCTCGCGGAGGTCGTTGTTGTCACCAGCACCGTCCGGGACGTGGTTCCGGAGCGGGAACTCGGGAGCAGGGAAGGGGTTGGATCAGGAGCATGCCGACCGCTGGTGCGTGCCTGGAGCGCGGGGAAACGGCGTTGGCGCCACGCGGCGTCGACGCGCAGGTCGGGGGTGTGGGAACGTATCGTTGGGATACGGACACCCCACCAGGGACCAGCGCGAGGAGGCCGAAGGGCTTGGACCAGAGCCAGGAGACAGCCGGGGAACGGGACGAGCGGTTCGAGAGGGACGTGCTTCCCTTCCTCGACCAGCTCTACTCGGCGGCGCTGCGCATGACACGCAACCCCTCGGACGCCGAGGACCTGGTGCAGGAGACCTTCGCCAAGGCGTTCGGTTCCTTCCACCAGTTCAAGGAGGGGACCAACCTCAAGGCGTGGCTGTACCGCATCCTCACGAACACCTTCATCAACTCCTACCGCAAGAAGCAGCGGGAGCCGAAGCAGGCCGGGACCGAGGACGTCGAGGACTGGCAGCTCGCCCAGGCCGCCTCGCACACGGCGGCGGGGCTGAAGTCCGCCGAGGCCGAGGCGCTTGAACACCTCCCCGACAGCGACGTCAAGCGCGCCCTCCAGGAGCTTCCCGAGGACTTCCGGATCGCGGTGTACCTCGCGGACGTCGAGGGCTTCGCGTACAAGGAGGTCGCCGAGATCATGGGCACCCCCATCGGGACGGTCATGTCCCGGCTGCACAGAGGGCGGCGCCAGCTGCGTTCCCACCTCGAGGAGTACGCGGTGGACCGTGGTTTCCTCGCCGCGACCAGAGCCGCGGAGGCGTCGGCCGTCGCGTCGGGGTCGGCGGCGGGGGGTCGAGCACAGGTGAGCGGGTCGGATCGAGGAGATCGGCAATGAGCGGCGGTCACGACAAGTCGGAGACGGACACCCCGTGCAGCGAGGTGCTCGACAAGCTGTACACCTACCTTGACGGTGAGCTGGCGGAGAGCGACTGCCCCGAGGTCAGGGCGCACCTGGACGGGTGCAGCCCCTGCCTGGACGAGTACGGTCTGGAAGAGGCCGTGAAGAAGCTCGTCGCCAAGCACTGCGGTTGCGATCCGGTCCCGCTGGACCTGCGTGACAAGGTCCTCGGGCGGCTCGCGGAGGCGCGCAACGAGCAGCTGGCCCGTGAGGCGAGGGCGGACTCCCCCGGGGCGCCCGCCTGACACGGGTCCGATCCGTCGGCGGCCCCGGGCCGCCCGGGACG
>NZ_CBDRIY010000059.1:0-27325 GCF_965344335.1 Nocardiopsis eucommiae | reverse complement strand
CCCCCCCCCCCCCCCCCCCCCCCCCCCCCCCCCCCCTCTCGTGAGGTGACCGGCCGTTCGCGCGGTGGTGGACCGGCCAGGGAAGGCGCTACTTCTCCAGACGGCTCAGCAGCGCGTGGTACTCGTCCCAGAGCTCGCCGGGCAGGTCGTCGCCGAAGGTCCGGAAGAACTCGGGGACCAGGGCGGCCTCCTGCTTCCAGACGTCGGTGTCGACGTCGAGGACGAACTCCATGTCCTCGGCGGATACGTCCAGGCCCTCGGTGTCGATGCCGTCGGCGGTCGGCAGGTAGCCGATCGGGGTCTCGACGGCGGCGGCCTCACCCTCCAGGCGGTCGACGATCCACTTGATGACGCGGCTGTTCTCACCGAAGCCCGGCCACACGATCTTGCCGTCGGCGTTCTTCTTGAACCAGTTGACGTAGAAGATCTTCGGCAGCTTGGACGCGTCGGCCTGCTTGCCGATCCGCACCCAGTGGGAGAAGTAGTCGCCCATGTTGTAGCCGCAGAAGGGCAGCATCGCGAACGGGTCGCGACGCAGCTCACCAACGGAGCCCTCCTGGGCGGCGGTCTTCTCGGAGGAGACGTTGGCACCCAGGTACACGCCGTGCTGCCAGCTGAAGGACTCCGACACCAGCGGCACCGCGGTGGCCCGGCGGCCGCCGAAGAGGATCGCGGAGATCGGGACGCCCGCGGGGTCCTCCCACTCGTCCGCGATGGTCGGGGCCTGCCCGGCCGGGGTGGTGAAGCGGGAGTTCGGGTGGGCGGCGGGCTCACCGGACTCGGGCGTCCAGGGACGGCCCTTCCAGTCGGTGAGGTTGGCCGGGGCCTCCTCGGTCAGGCCCTCCCACCACACGTCGCCGTCCTCGGTGAGCGCGACGTTGGTGAAGATGCTGTTGCCCCAGAGGGTCTCCACCGCGTTGGCGTTGGTCTTGGCGCCGGTGCCGGGAGCGACGCCGAAGAACCCGGCCTCGGGGTTGATGGCGCGCAGCTGGCCGTCGGCACCGAAGCGCATCCAGGCGATGTCGTCACCGACCGTCTCGACCTTCCAGCCGGGAATGGTCGGCTGGAGCATGGCCAGGTTGGTCTTGCCGCAGGCGCTCGGGAAGGCGGCGGCGACGTAGTGGGACTTCCCGGCGGGCGAGGTCACCTTGAGGATGAGCATGTGCTCGGCCAGCCAGCCCTCGTCGCGGGCCATCACCGAGGCGATGCGCAGCGCGTAGCACTTCTTGCCGAGCAGGGCGTTGCCGCCGTAGCCGGAGCCGTAGGACCAGATCTCACGGGTCTCGGGGAAGTGCGAGATGTACTTGGTGGAGTTGCAGGGCCAGGCGACGTCCTGCTGGCCGGGCTCCAGGGGCGCGCCGACGGAGTGGACGGCCTTGACGAACTCGCCGCGCTCCTCGATCAGGCGCAGGGCGGCGTCGCCCATGCGGGCCATGATGCGCATGGAGACGACGACGTAGGCGGAGTCGGTGATCTCGACGCCGAGCTGGGAGATGTCGCCGCCCAGCGGGCCCATGCAGAAGGGCACGACGTACATGGTGCGACCGCGCATGGAGCCCCGGAAGACCTCGCCGAAGGTGGCGCGCATCTCGTCGGGGGCGATCCAGTTGTTGGTGGGACCGGCGTCCTCCTTCCGCTCGGAGCAGATGAAGGTGCGGTCCTCGACCCGGGCGACGTCCGTCGGGTCCGACGTGCAGTAGAAGCTGTTGGGGCGTTTCTCGGAGTTGAGACGGGTGAAGGTGCCCTGCTCGACCAGCTGGTCGGTCAGGCGTGTCCACTCCTCCTCGGAGCCGTCACACCAGACGACCTCGTCCGGCTGGGTGAGCTCCGCGACCTCACGAACCCAGGAGACGAGTTCCTCGTTCTTGGTCGGGGCGGCGCCCACATCAGTACCCACGTCAGCAGTCACAACGGCTCCTCATCGAACTTACGAGATCCCTCGCATCATGAACGACGAGTGCCGAAGCTGACCAATTGGACTAGGCCAATGGTCTATACGCATAGGGCCGACGGGACTGATTCCACTGCACAGCAGGGGATTCGGGTGGTTCGGGTCCCTGCCGCGACGTGTCCCCGCACGCCGTGCTCCGGTACTGATCGGAGCCGCTTTCCCCTGTACGGAGGGCAGGAGCACACCCGGAGACGACACACGGTGCTCTTAGTCACACAACGGGCGCGGGGAGCGGAACCCCGGAATAGACCTCTGCTGGGCTCAGCGGACGATGGCGACCGGCCCGCGGGCCCCGTGCAGGACCGAGTGGCTCACCGAACCCAGCAGCAGCCCCCGGAAACCGCCGCGCCCGCGCGATCCCACCACGACGAGGTCGGCCGGGGTGGCCTCCTCCAGGAGCGCGACCACCGGGTGCGCGCGCACCACCCGCGTGTGGACGCGGACCCCGGGGCGCAGCAGGCGCGCCTCGGTGAGCTCCTCCTCCAGGGCCTGCCGGGCCGCCTCGGCGGCGGTGGCGTCGTCGAACAGCTCGGGCGGGATCGGCCCGGTGGCCGCCGCGAAGGCCACCAGCGGCTGCCACGCGCTCACCGCGACCAGGTCGGTGTCGGCGAACTCCGCCTGCGAGAAGGCGAACTCCAGGGCGTGGCGGCTGGGCTCCGAGCCGTCCACCCCCACGATCACCCGGCTGCGGACCCCGTGCGCGGACGCGTGGTCGCGGGGCAGCACGATCACCGGAACGGGGGAACGAGCGGCGAGTTCGATGCCGACCGACCCCACGAAGGCGGCGGCGATCCCGCTGAGGCCGCGCGAACCCACCACCACGGCCACCGCCCCCGGGTCGGCGGTCTCCGTGAGCAGCGCCTCCGTAGGGCGGGAGAAGGAGACGCGGGTCTGGACGGCGAGCTCGGGGAACAGCCGGGACACCCAGTCGCCCGCGTGGTCGAGCAACCGTCGGGCGCCCGCTCCGGGCCCGTCCTCGACGCGTTCCTCCGCACCGCCCCAGACCCCGAGGTCCTCGGTGACGAGTGGGTTCGCCGCGGCGACGATCCGCACCCCGAGACCACGGAGCGAGGCCTGGTGCGCGGACCACTCCAGGGCGTGCCTGCTGGAGTCGGTGCCGTCCACCCCCACGATCACCCATCGCGTCGTGGTTGCGCCGTTCATCACGTGCGCCCTTCCGTAGGTCGTCGATACCCGCGCGGCTCCGGACCTACCGGCCGGTGCCCCGTGGTGTTCCACGATGATGCCGCGCGAACACGCACCCGTGGATAACAGTGCCGCCGCGAGTTGGCTGACGTAGGGTCCCAGAACGGCCCGTGTCCCCGCGACGACGGAACGTGGGGGCGTCCTGGTGCGTCCGAGAGTCATACACGAGTCAGCTGCGGAGACTGGGGGCGCGATGACGAACTCGAACACCGCGACACTGCACTGGGACCACCGGGACGGGCGTGTCGCCGCCGTGGTCGCGTCCATCGTCTACAGCCTGTGGGCCGTCGAGGTCGTCCTCCCCGCCGGACCGGGCACGGCCGCCGGGGCCCTCGCGGACCCCCACTCCACGCTGGGGCAGTTCCTCGACAGCGCGCACCGGACCGCCGCGATCCTGGTGATCCTCGCGGCCGGGCTGGGCCTGGCTCTGGGCGCGCGGCGCCCGCGCCGCTGGCTGACCGTCTCCTGGTGGTCGATGGCCGTGTTCGGCGCGGCCTCGCTGGCCGCCTCCCTGCTGCCCGGCC
Organism: Nocardiopsis eucommiae; assembly: GCF_965344335.1. Classification (NCBI taxonomy): domain Bacteria; kingdom Bacillati; phylum Actinomycetota; class Actinomycetes; order Streptosporangiales; family Nocardiopsidaceae; genus Nocardiopsis; species Nocardiopsis eucommiae. The sequence goes on along the minus strand of NZ_CBDRIY010000059.1, from coordinate 23,644 downwards.
GGTGCGTGGTGTCCACGGACGCCGCGTGCACGGTCGAGTCGCTGGTGGAGGGGGTCCGGGGGGCGACGGTCGTCCAACCGGTGCTGGCCGTGGTCGCCACCCTGGCCGCGCTGCTGGCCTCGGCCGCGCTGACCTGGGACCGCAGGCGGGCCGGGGAACGCGCCTGGGCGGTCCTCGCGGTGATCACGCTGGCCCAGGCGGTGGCCGCCGTGGTGGTCCTGGTGCTGGCCGCGCTGGTGTACGCCGCCTCCGGGGACGGTTCGCCCGGGGTCGCCCTCGGCCTGGCCGAGCGCGTCCACCTGGTGACCGTGGCCCTGTGGCTCCTGGCGGCGGGGGCCGTGCCGGGACAGTGGAAGCGTCGGCGCAGGCTCAGCGACACCGGTCACCCGACCAACTGAACCGCTGGCTGTCGGGACGCGGTCGGCGGGGCTGGGGCACCCCGGGACCGGGCCGTCGCGGTTCGGGGGTGCGGGGTCCGGGTCCGCGCGGATCCGGCTCCCGGGGCTCGGGGGCGCGGGCGCCCTCTCCTTCTCTCACGCGGAACGGCGCTCCTCTCCCCCGCACACGAACCCGAGCCACTCGGTGTAGGCCTCCAGCGCGGCCCGGGTACCCGGCGCGCCCGGCCCCAGGTCACGCTCGCACTCCCGGTGAAGTTCCCCGAGCCGCGCCAGGGCGGTGGCCTCGTCCGAGCCCAGGGTGATGACGAGGGCCCGGAGCATCACGGTCAGCCCGTGGTCGGGGCCCAGCGCCCGGCGGAAGTCGTCCAACAGCGCGGCGATCCGCCGACGGCCCTCCTGCCCCCGGAGATCGCCCTCGGCGGCCAGCCGCAGGCGCACCAGGAGCACGTTCGGATGGAGCGGGCCCAACTCCCGTTCCCAGCGCTCCCGCAGTTCCCGCTGGACGGCGATCGCCTCGGAGTCGCCCCGGGCCTCCAGGACGAGCGCCCGGGCGAAGAGGGTCGCTGGGTGGTCGTCCCCATGGAGCCGACACAGGAGGGGAAGCAACGCCTCGGCCTCCGCGAGGGCACCGTCCAGGTCACCGGTGACGACCCGGGTGGTGGCCGCCAGGAAGCGGGCCTCCACGGTGGCCTCGTGCTCCGCTCCCAGGACCCGCTCCAGGTCCCCGAGCGCCCCCTCCGTCTCGCGGCCGACGCCCTCGGTGTCCGCCAGGAGGAACATCAGGCGGGCCCGGCCGACGCGGGCCAGCAGGGTGAGGCGGTGGTCCGCCGAGAGGTGGCGTTCGAGGTCGGGGAGGAGCTCCCTGTAGTCGCGTTCGGCGGCAAGCAGGTCTCCGGCGCGGATCCGGTGGTGGGCGAGCAGGCGACGGGTGTTGAGGACCTCGCGGTGGTGCGCGGGCTGGACCGTCTCCCGCGCCGCGAGGAGTTCCGCGCAGGCCCCGGCCGCTCCTTCGTGGTCGCCCGCCTCCGCCCGCCAGCGCACGAGCTGGACCCGGGCGGCGAGGGTGTCGGGGTGCCCGGGCCCGTGCACCCGCTCCCGGGCGGCGACCTGGTCCGCGCAGGCCCGGGCCGCGCCGATCGCGTCACCCGCCCGCGCGTGCCAGCGGACCAGTTCGGCGCGGGTCTCCAGGACGTCCTCGTGGTTGGGCCCGAGGGCGCGGCGCCGGCGGGTGAGGAGTTCGGCGTAGGCCGCGACGGTCGCGGAGGCCCGGCCGGTCTTCCCCGTCCACCAGGCGAACCGTTCGTAGGCGGCCAGTGCGCCCGGGTCGTCGGTCCCCCTGGCCTGCCCGACCGCCTCCGCCAGACGGCCGTAGCTGTCGGCCGCCAGGTCGGTGAGGTCGGACTCGCCCCACAGGCGGGCGATCTCCGCCTGCAGGGCGAGCATGTGCGGGTGCAGCGGCCCGGCGCTGTCCGAGAGCCGGCCGGCCGCGCCGCTGAGGCCGATCGCCGCCCCGGCCGGGTCGTCCTCCCGCTCCTGGCGGAGCGCCATGTGCACGCGCAGGGTCAGGGCGTCGGGGTGGTCGGCCCCGAACCGCTCCCCGGCCTCCTCGTACAGCGCCCCGAGCTCGTCGGCGGACCCGCGCTCGACGGCCCCCCGCACCCGCCGGTCGAATCCCTGGTCCCCGGTTCCGACCGGCGTCCGCAGTTCGTCGAGGACGACACCCCTCATGCTGTTCCCCCTTCGCGCGTCCGTCCCCAGTTCCGACGACGGAACCGGCCGCGGGGTTGCACCCACCTTCCGAGGAACGGGTCGGATCAGGCGAGGGTGTCGGGAAGCGGGCGGGTGTGCACCACGTGCAGGGAGCTCACCGCGCGGGTCAGGACCACGTAGAGGCGGTTCACGCCGCGTTCCTCGGCCTCGACGATCGCGGCGGGTTCGGCCACCACCACCGTGTCGAACTCCAGGCCCTTGGCCAGGCTGGCGGGGACGGCCACCAGCCGGGCGCCGTCCATCCCGGCCTCACCCAGGAGGGGGGCGTCCACGCCCTCGGCGGCGAGGGCTTCGCGCAGCTCGGGCAACTGGTGGTCGGCGGCGATCAGGCCCACCGACCCCTCCCCTCGGAGCGCGCCCCGACAGGACTCCGCCAGCGCCGGGGCGATGCCCTCGGTGGCGGGGACCAGCCTGAGGGCGCCCGGGGAGCGGCGGACCGCGACCGGTGCGCCCAGCCCAGGGGCGATGGAGGGCAGGAGCCGGGCGGCGAAGTCGATGATCTGCGCCGGCACGCGGTAGCCCCGGTTCAGGGCGTGCAGGTGACCGGTGGGCTTTCCCAGGTGTTCCAGCAGCGTCGTCCAGTTGCGCGCCGCCGAGGGACTGGTGCCCTGGGCGATGTCCCCGAGCACCGTGAGCGAACCCGCCCCGGCACGGCGGCCGATCGCCCGGCACTGCATGGGGCTCAAATCCTGTGCCTCGTCCACGACCACGTGCCCCAGCCCCGGGACGCGTTCGATCAGCGCCGTGGCCTCGTCCACCAGGGCCAGGTCCTCCTGCGACCAGAGCGCCGACTTCGGCCCGCGGGGGCGACCCGGCAGGAGCAGGACCCGCTGCTCCTCCTCGGTGAGCAGGCCCTCGGCCGCACGCGCCAGCCGCTCGGGGTCGGTGAGCAGCCCCAGCACCATCCGGAGCGGGTCCACCTTGGGCCACAGGGCCGTGACGGCGGCGCGCACCGCCGGGTCCCGCCGCACCCGGGTGTGGGTCCGGTCGTCGCAGACCTGGCCCTCGGCCTCCATCAGGGTGAGGACCGCGTGCGCCATGCGGTGGGAGAGGAGTTCGCGGCCGGACCCGTAGGCCACGCCGCGCTCCGCGAGTTCGTCCAGCAGAGGACGCAGGTCCTCGGGGTACAGCCGCCAGCGGCGCGATCCCTGGCGGACCATGACGGTCTCCTCGGGGGCCCGCAGGTGCGCCCACAGGTCGCGGCGGAGCACCTCGGCCATGACGGCGGAGCCCTTGGTGCGCGCGGCCTCGGGGGTCTCCGTCCGGCGGACCCACCCCCGGGCGGGCCGCAGCCGCTCCGGGAGATCCCGGGTGAGCAGCTCCTCGACGGTGGTCTGGTGGACGTCAACCTCGCCCAGCGCCGGGAGCACGTCCTGGATGTACGAGAGGAACGCGCGGTTGGGCCCGATGATCGCCACACCCGAACGGGACAGGCGCTCGCGTTCGCTGTAGAGGAGGAAGGCGATGCGGTGCAGGCCCACGGCGGTCTTGCCGGTGCCGGGGGCGCCCTGGACGCACAGGGTGGTCTCCAACGGGGCCCGGACCAGGACGTCCTGTTCCGGCTGGATGGTGGCGACGATGTCACGCATGGGGCCGGTACGGGGACGCTCGATCTCGGAGTTGAGGAGCGCGCCGCCCGGCGCGGCCTCGGGGGCGTCCGGGCCGGTCATGAGGTCCTCGTCCTCGAACGCGGTGAGGACCGACTCGGGCTCGCCGTCCTCGCCGGTGACGGTGCCGAACCCGTAGCGTCGGCGGACCCGGACGTCCATCCGGTCGCCGGGCGAGGCCTGGTAGTACGCGACGCTGATCGGCGCGCGCCAGTCCAGGACCACGGGGCGGCCCCGGCCGTCGTGGACGTGGCGGCGGCCGATGTGGACGCGGTCGGGGTGTTCGGAGGGGGTGTCGTCGAGGAAGACGGTGCCGGGCTCGAAGTCCATCCGCCCGAAGTAGAGGGGGGCGCCGGGGACGTCGGCCAGGGCCGCCAGGCGGCGTTCGCGCCCGCGCCGCAGGGCGGCGTCGGTGACCTTGTCCTTGGCGGCGTCACCGAACAGGAGTTCGGTGGCGTCGACCGTCTCGCGCATGCCGCGCAACGCGGCGCGGGCGTCGGTGAGCGCCCGCCGTTCGGCGATGATCTCGGGGTCGGCGGGCACGGTCGAGGGATCGTTCGTGGTCATGGGGACCTCGTGGTTCGGCGGGACAGGACGCGACCTCACGCGTGCGCGCGGTCCCGCCCCGGTCGCCGCGAGGGCCCGGTTCGTTCCGATCCATGAGCGCGCACCACGACCCCGGGGGGTCGGTGATGCCGAACCCGTGAGCCTACCCGAGCTACCAGACGCCGGAGCGGTCCGGAGTGAGCATCGCGTCCCGGACGCCGTCCCAGCGCACACGGCCGAGGCCGCCGCCGAGCTCCACGTCCTCGATGACGGCGTCGATGGTCCGCCGGTCGTACTCGTCGGTGAGCTCGACACCGCCGTCGCGGTAGTCGGAGACCAGTCCGACCACGTACTGCCGCAGTTCGGTGACACCCCTGCGGGCGGCGGCGCGGGCCTGTTTGTCCCAGCGGGCGTCATGCGGGATCCACGACGCGACGACCTCGGTGGGGGTGGGGACGTACTCGTGAGGAGTGGCCATAGGGTCACGGTAACCATGAGGCGGGGAGCACGGGGCCGTTAGCCGGATTGTCCGTCCGGCCGCTCCGCCGGAGCCCCGTTCACCTCGGGTCCGACCCGGCGGGGAGCCGTGGGACCCCGGTCACACCGCCGACCGAACGGGTACCGGACCTCCCGACCGCGGAGGCGGCGGGGAGGCCGGGGACCGTTCAGGTCTTGCGCAGGCGCACACGGCTGACGCGGTGGTCGTCGCCCTTGAACAGCACGAGGGTGGCCCGGCCCCGGGTCGGGCGGATGTTCTCCACGAGGTTGACCTCGTTGATGGTCTCCCAGGTGTTGGCGGCGAACTCCAGGGCCTGGGTCTCCTCGATGGTGGTGGCCATGTGGTGGAAGTAGGAGCGGGGGTCGGAGAAGGCGGTCCGCCGCAGCTCCCGGAACCGGTCCAGGTACCAGCTGCGGACGTTGTCCACCTTGGCGTCGACGTAGATGGAGTAGTCGAAGAAGTCGGCGACCGCGAGCCGTCCCGCCGTCGCGGGCTGGAGCACGTTGATGCCCTCGACGATGAGGATGTCGGGGCGGTGCACGGTCTGGCGCTCGCCGGGCACGACGTCGTAGTGCAGGTGGGAGTACACGGGGATGTCGAGGCGGTCGGCTCCGGCCTTCATCTCCGACACGAACCGGACCAGCGCGCGCCGGTCGTAGCTCTCCGGGAACCCCTTGCGGCGCATGAGCCCGCGCGCCTGGAGGACGGAGTTCGGGTGGAGGAAGTTGTCCGTGCTGACGAGCTCGACGTCCGGGTGGTTGGGCCACTGCGCGAGCAGGGAGCGCAGCAGGCGCGCCGTGGTGGACTTGCCCACGGCGACGCTGCCCGCCACGCCGATGATGAACGGCGACGGCCGGTCCGACTCCCCGAGGAAGGCGCGCACCGCGGCGTGCCGCTGCTGCGTCGCGCCCACGTAGAGGTTGAGCAGCCGGGAGAGAGGCAGGTAGATGTCGCGGACCTCGTCGAGGGAGGTGGGGTCGTTGGTACCTCGCAGGTCGCTGAGGTCGGCCTCGGTCAGGGACAGGGGCGTGGAGGCCCGGAGCGCGGCCCAGGCCGCCCGGTCCAGTTCCACGTACGGCGAGGAGATGCCGTTCTTCGTCGCGTGAGACACGGTTGACCACCTTAGACGAGGCGCTCCCCCACTCCGGGCAGCCGGTCCCCCGATTGTCCGACGCGGAGGCGGAACGTGCCGGACACCACACGTTCACGCGGGCGACACGCAAGGTTTTTTGGGTGGGTTCGTCGGGGTGGGAACCGGTTCCACTCGGCGCCCTCCCCCACCCTCCCACCTGCGTGGTCCACCTCGGATACACCAAATGGTCTATACCGCCACCTGGGAAAATACCTATTGGTATGTACCACTGGTTGGTCGATTCCGGACATCTTTTGGCTTACGCTGGCGCCCATGTGCGGAATCGTTGGCTACGTCGGGCCGCAACCGGCGCTTGAGGTCGTGGTGAACGGCCTCGCGAGGTTGGAGTACCGCGGATATGACTCCGCGGGTGTCGCTGTGCTGGGTGAGGGAACCCTGCGCTCCGAGAAGCGGGCGGGCAAGCTCGCCAACCTTCGCCAGGCTCTGGAGGAACACCCTGTCTCCGGTGAGGGAGCCGGGATCGGTCACACCCGTTGGGCCACGCACGGCGCACCCAACGACGTGAACGCCCACCCCCACGTCGACAACGACAACCGGGTGGCCGTCGTCCACAACGGCATCATCGAGAACTTCGCCGCCCTCCGGGCCGAGTTGGAGGAGCAGGGCTGCAAGTTCCTGTCCGAGACCGACACCGAGGTCTCCTCCCACCTGCTCAGCAAGGAGCTGGAGCGGCGCGGCGACGGTGACCTGCCCGGGGCCATGCGCGAGGTGTGCAAGCGGCTGGAGGGCGCCTTCACGCTGGTCGCCGTCTCCACCGACGACCCCGACCTGGTCGTCGCGGCGCGCCGCAACTCGCCGCTGGTCGTCGGTCGCGGCGAGGGCGAGAACTTCCTGGCCAGCGACGTGGCGGCGTTCATCGCCCACACCCGCGAGGCGGTCGAGCTGGGCCAGGACCAGGTCGTGGAGCTGCGCGCCGACTCCGTGGTCGTCACCGACTACGAGGGCAACCCGGTGGACGTGCGTGAGTACCACGTGGACTGGGACGCCTCGGCGGCGGAGAAGGACGGCTTCGACTACTTCATGCTCAAGGAGATCGTGGAGCAGCCCAAGGCTGTCGCGGACACGCTCCTGGGCCGGGTCTCGGTCGACGGCCAGCTCACCCTGGACGAGATGCGGCTGACCCCCGCCGAGCTGCGGTCGGTCGAGAAGATCGTCATCATCGCGTGCGGCACGTCGTATCACGCGGGCCTGATCGCCAAGTACGCGATCGAGCACTGGTGCCGGATCCCCTGCGAGGTGGAGGTCGCCAGCGAGTTCCGCTACCGCGACCCGATCCTGGACCAGCAGACCCTGGTCATCGCCATCTCGCAGTCCGGCGAGAGCATGGACACCCTGATGGCGGTCCGCTACGCCCGCGAGCAGCGCGCCCGCGTGCTGGCGATCTGCAACGTCAACGGGTCCACGATCCCGCGTGAGTCCGACGGCGTGCTGTACACGCACGCCGGTCCGGAGGTCGGGGTGGCCGCCACCAAGACCTTCCTCACCCAGCTGGCCGCCTGCTACCTGATCGGCCTGTACCTGGCCCAGGTGCGCGGGATGAAGTTCGGTGACGAGATCAACGCGGTGATCGCGCAGCTGGCCACCATGCCGGAGCAGATCGAGCGGGTCCTGGACTCGGTGGAGCCGGTCCGTGCGCTGGCCCGTTCCCTGGCCGACGAGAAGACCGTCCTGTTCCTGGGCCGCCACGTGGGCTTCCCCGTGGCGATGGAGGGCGCGCTCAAGCTCAAGGAGCTGGCGTACATGCACGCCGAGGCGTTCGCCGCCGGTGAGCTCAAGCACGGCTCGATCGCGCTCATCGAGGACGGTCTTCCGGTGGTCGTCGTGGTGCCCTCGCCCAAGGGGCGCAGCGTGCTGCACGACAAGATCGTCTCGAACATCCAGGAGGTGCGTGCCCGTGGTGCCCGCACCATCGTGATCGCCGAGGAGGGCGACGAGTCGGTGCGTCCGTACTCGGACTCGCTCATCGAGATCCCGGCGGTGCCGACCCTGCTCCAGCCGATCGTCGCGACGATCCCCATGCAGGTGTTCGCGTGCGAGCTCGCCCTGGCCAAGGGCAACGACGTCGACCAGCCCCGCAACCTCGCCAAGAGCGTGACCGTGGAGTAGGTCCCGACGCGTCCGGGGCGTGTCGCACGGGGGTCTCCCCCGGCGGCGCGCCCCGTTCTCGTGGTCAGTGCAGGGCGTGGGCGGTGTGGCTGGACCGGGCGGCGGCGACGTCGGCGTGGGTGGGAAGCACGGCGTGCAGGTCCAGGACGTCCAGGATGCGGCTCAGCTGGCGGGGCGGGCTCGCGATGAGCAGGTGGCGCTGGGAGCCGGAGGCGATCCGCACGGCGCCGACCAGGGCGTTGACCCCGGAGGCGTCGATGAAGCCCACCCCGGAGAGGTCCACGACGGTACAGTTCTCGATCACCGAAGAGGCCAGCCGGGCGTGGACGCCCTCGGCCGTGGCGATGTCGATCTCGCCTTCGAGGTGGACGACGGACATGCCGTCGCAGCGGAAGTGCTCCTGGTCGGGATCCAGTACGGCCACGCCTTACTCCCGTGTTCGGGGCCGGTGGGGTCTGTGGCGCCGTCGGTCAAATGCCGACATGCCCTTGACAGCCTACTCGGAGCGGCGGGCTGCACTGCTGTCCCGGAACGCGGCCGTTGCCCGTTTCCCGTGGAAATCGGCGCACCCTCAGAACGGATCAGAACCGCAAATCGCCCAGACGATCTTTCCGTGACCGTCCACGGGATTCCATCCCCATTCGCGACTGAATGCGGCCACCAGCCCGAGCCCGCGCCCCGACTCGGCGAAATGGTGCGCCTCGACCCGGACCGGACCGCGCGGGTTGGGGTCCGCGACCATGCAGACCACGGCGCCGTCCCGGGGGAACGGCCGCAGTTGGAGGGTGACCCGGGTCCGCTCGGGGAGGTCGTCGCGGACCGCGTGACGGCACGCGTTGCCGACGAGTTCGGAGATGACGAGCCGAAGGTCCTCGGCCAGCCGCGAGAGTCCCCACGCGGACAGGTTGTCGGCGCCGAACTCCCGCGCCGACCGGACCGAGTCCGGTACCGCGCCGTAACAGGCGGCGGCGCCACCAGGAGCGCGGGTGCTCTCCCCGATGCCCAGTCGGCCAAGCGACGGGTCCCACCACCCGCCCCGGGTCGCCTCGGGCGTGCGCGCCCGGGAGTGCGGACCCCAGGATGCCCCGGCGTGCAGCTCCGAAGGCACCAGCTCTGTGTTCATCACGGTCCTCACGGATGATGTCGGTTCGCGCGTCCGGCCTGTGCCGCGCTCTGCTCCGGCGTACGTGTTCCTTACATACGCAAACCACAGATGCACGTGCAGCTCAACGTTCGGCAACACTATAGGAAGCCCTCCCCCTTTCGGTAGGCCCCCTCACGAAGAATTCGTCCGCCCGTCTTCCGGGATTCCCGCCGGTACCCTTCACTGGGGCTCGAAACGGCGCTCGACGCCCCTGTCCCGGAAGAACGACATCGGTATACTGAGCGGTCGCTCCCGCCAATACCACTCCATAGGGAGGCGAAGTGGTAGCAGACCCAACGCCGAACCACCAGGTCACACAGGATTTCCTGGCCAATTCCAGTGGTGGTCCCACTGTGCTGCGCATTCTGCTCGGCACCCAGCTGCGGCGCTTGCGCCAGGAGAAGGGCATTTCCCGGGAGGACGCCGGGTACGCCATCCGGGCCTCCCACGCCAAGATCAGCCGGATGGAGCTCGGCCAGGTCAGCTTCAAGCACCGGGACGTCGACGACCTGCTGAAGCTGTACGGGGTGCGGGAGCCCGCGCAGCGCGAGGCACTGGTCGGGATGATCTCCAGCGCCAACGCCCAGGGCTGGTGGCACAAGTACGGCGACGTACTGCCGCAGTGGTTCGGCGTCTACGTGGGCCTGGAGGAGGCCGCGTCGGTCATCCGTACCTTCGAGGTCCAGTTCGTGCCCGGCCTCCTCCAGACCGAGGCCTACGCCCGATCGGTGATCCAGCTCTCGCGCACGGCGACGTCCGAGGAGGACGTCAACAGCCGCGTGAACATGCGCATGCATCGGCAACGGCGTTTCACGTCCGCCGAGGGCGACCCGCCGCGCCTGTGGGCGGTCATCGACGAGGCGGTCCTGCACCGCCCCTTCGGTGGCGCCGAGGTCATGCGGGAGCAGGTCGAGCACCTGCTGGAGATGGCCCGCCGCCCCAACATCACCCTCCAGATCGCCACGTTCGCCATGGGCGGCCACCCGGCCGCCGGCGGACCGTTCAGCATCCTGCGGTTCCCCACGCCGCAGCTGCCGGACGTGGTCTACCTGGAGCAGCTGAGCAGCGCCCTGTACTTCGACAAGTTCGACGACACCAGCCGCTACGCGCAGACCATGGACCACCTGGCCACCCAGGCTCCCCTCCCGGGCCAGACCCCGGATCTCCTCCAGGACTTCCTCAAGCGCTACGGGACCTAGGTCCCAGCCGGTCCGCGGGCACCCTCCCGCGCACAGCCACCGACCGGCTCGCCCGCCCCCCGCACCCCCCGCGACCCCGTGAACGCCCTGCGTACCCACGGGGTCGCTTTCGTGTCCGCCTTCGGCCACGACTGGGAAACAATCACGGAACACCGAACCATCAACGGCTCCGGCACGTTAGTCCTGACATGCGGTTCCTTCGATGCCATCGCCGCGCAGCAGTCGGGGGTTGATTACGGATGCAATCACCGATGCACGTGCATGGACTACGCTTTGGCCTCGTATGGGGACAAAGGGATCACCCGCCAATAAACCGCCCTTCCCTGGACAGGATGGACGGTGCCCGGGTGGTCGGGTCCGACGGTCACGGCGTGCAGGAGCCGTCCGCGGACACCCCGCTCACCTGTCCCCGAACTTCCAGGAGGTTGAGGATGCAACCGATCTACAACGGCGTCCCCGCGGACCGGTTGGAGGTCGCATGGACCAAGAGCAGTTGGAGCAACCCGGACGGCAACTGCGTGGAGGTCGCGACCCTGCCCGGCGGTGACATCGCCGTACGCAACTCCCGCGATCCCGAGGGGCCCGCGCTGGTCTACACGCCAGCCGAGATCAGGGCCTTCGTCCGAGGCGCCAAGACCGGCGACTTCGACGCGCTCCTGGACTGACCCGGGCGGTGCCGGACCCGACGCACCGCTCCGAACCACGGCGCCCCGGGGGCCCTCCTCCCCCACCACAGACCACTCCGGGACCCGTGTCCGCGTCGTCGGCCCCGTGGTCGACACCCGTCCCACGGCGGCCTCCTTCCGTCCACGACGCGGACACGGACGGAGCCCGGCACCCCACCAGGGTGCCGGGCTCCGCTGTCGCCACCGCCCGACTGAGCGGTGCCGCCGCTAGAGGCGGGCCGGGTCGACCAGGCCGTTGGCGCCGATCGGGGCGTTCTCCCACGGGAAGTGGGTGGCTCCGAGGGCGGGCTTGAGGTCGAACAGCCAGGCGGCCTTCTCGTCGTACTTGGCGAAGAAGGGCTGGCCGACCAGCTCCGGGTCGCGCGCCTGGATGAAGTGCAGGACGAAGACCTTCTCTCCCATGATCTCCGTCACGCCGTCCACGCAGACCTTGCCGGGGGTCGCCGACATCGACGGGCCGCGCACGGTCCGGGCCAGGCCCGAGACCTTCTGGTAGGCGCCCCGGAAGATGTCGTAGGCCTCGGCCAGCGGCACCGCGAAGTAGTCCTGCGGGCCCGTGTCACGCTCGACGAACATGTAGTAGGGGACCATGCCGTGACGCAGGTGCGTCCGCCACATGTCCTCCCACGTGGCCGAGGAGTCGTTGATCGTGCGGATCAGCGGGGCCTGGGTGCGGATGACCGCCCCCGTGCCGCGGATGCGGCGCACGGCCTCCTGCACGAGCTCGGACTTCATCTCGTTCGGGTGCGAGAAGTGGGCCATGAACGCGAGGTTCTTGCCCGAGGCCACGACCTTCTCGAACAGGCGGAGCGTGTCGTCCGCGTCCGGGTCGGTGGTGAAGCGCTGCGGCCAGTAGGCCAGCGCCTTGGTCCCGATCCGGATGGCCTCCAGGTGCTCGATCTCCAGCAGCGGCTCGATGTAGCGGGAGATGACCCCCTCGCCCATGATCATCGGGTCGCCACCGGTGAACAGGACACTGGTGACCTCGGGGTGCGAGCGCACGTAGTCGACCATCTGGTCGATCTCGCCCGACGCGAACTTCAGGTCGGCGTCACCGACGAACTGGGCCCACCGGAAGCAGTAGGTGCAGTACGCGTGACACGTCTGGCCCTGCTTCGGGAAGAAGAGGACCGTCTCCTTGTACTTGTGCTGGATACCCGGGATGGGCTCCTCGTTGCCCGTGGTGGGCACGTTGAGGTCCATCTGCCCGGCCGGGTGCGGGTTCAGCTTGGCGCGGACGCCGTTGGCGGCCTCGTTGAGCTCCTTGCGGCCCGCGCCGGAGCTGATGAGGTCCGCGATCCTGGAGACGTCGTCCGTGGGCAGCATGTCGGCCTGAGGGAAGACCAGGCGGTAGATCGGATCGTCGGGAGCGGCGTCCCAGTCGATCAGCTCGTCGATGACGTAGCTGTTGACGCGGAACGGCAGCACGTGCGCGACCGCTTTGACCGCGAGCTGCTCGTCAGCCGCGAGACCGGCTCGCGCCGTGAGCTCGTCAAGGTGTTTCGTCGTGTAGGCACGAAACCGACGTCCGGCGGACGCGGACTGTGCCGCGTCTGGCGTTACGCTCACGCCTCTCCTCTCCTGCGGTTGGACAGGGGCCCGCCCTCATGGAGCAGGGCAGCCCTGACCCGGTGGCTTCGGCATACGGGTACCGGGGAACCACCTGGGGATGAAAAATCAGTTATCGGCTGTGACCAGAGTGTTGTCAGCGACCCAGCCAGCGAGCGGATATACCCCGTCTAGGGGCTTTGTACCCACTCTGCGTAATATCCAGCCCTGACCTGGACATACAGGAAGTATCCTCGCATGACTGCACGAACGTACCGTCCGTAGTCAGTGGCGGGGCGACCCGATAACGTGTCACCACATCACCCCGTCCGGCCCCGAAAGGGCGCGGTCACCCGTGCCGTGAAACCGCGCCGAGCTGCGTGAACGGCCCACCGCACCCGCCCATCAGCACCAACCGACCGTGTGAGGAAGCTGTGACTGGCACATCCGACGCGGACGCACCGGTACCGCGTACGTCACCGCCGATCATCGCGGTGGACGCCATGGGCGGCGACAACGCCCCCGGGGAGGTCGTGCGCGGCGCCGTCAGGGCCGTCCGGGAACTGGGCCTCCGGGTCCTGCTCGTGGGACGCCGGACCGAGATCGCCGCCCAGCTCGCCGAGGAGGGCGCCCTGCGCGACGTCCCGGTGGTGCACGCCGAGGACACCCTCGCCATGGATGAGGGGGCCCTGGCCAGCTGGCGGCGCCCGCGCTCCAGCGCCGCGGTCGCCTGCCGCCTGATCCGTCGGGGCGACGCGGACGCGCTGGTCTCGGCGGGCTCGACCGGCGGGATCGTGGCCACCTCCACGGTGCGGCTGCGGACCCAGCCCGGGGTGCTGCGCCCGGCCCTGGCGGTGACCCTGCCGACCGGACCGGTGCCGACGATCATGGTGGACGCCGGAGCCAACGCCGACGCCAAACCGGAGATGCTGGTCCAGTTCGCGCACCTGGGGTGCGCCTACGCGCAGACCGCCTTCGGGGTGGAGCGGCCCCGCGTGGGCGTGCTCAACATCGGTTCCGAACCGGGCAAGGGCAACAAGCTGATCCGCAGGGCCAGCGAACTGCTGGCCGCCGAGGGATCCGAGTCCATGGACTTCCGGGGCAACATCGAGGGCCACGACCTCATGCTCGGCCGGGTGGACGTGGTGGTCACCGACGGCCACACCGGCAACGTGGCGCTCAAGACCATCGAGGGGACCGCCGCCTTCACGATGGACGCCGTCCGGGACGCCCTGACCTCCTCCACCATGGCCAAGGCGGGGGCGGTGCTCCAGCGCGGCGCCCTGCGCAGACTGCGGGAACGGTTCGACAGCGAGACCTACGGCGGCGCCGCCCTGCTGGGCCTGAACGGCACCGTGGTCATCGCGCACGGGGACAGCCACCCGGAGGGCATCGCGCAGGCCTGTCGGCTCGCCCACGACCTGGCGGGCGGGCGGATCGGTGACCAGATCCGCCGCCGGGTGCCCCACCGCTCCGCGCACTGGCTCCACCGCCGTTCCGAGGAACGCTGATCGGGACGGGGCGGACGTGCCCGGCTCAGTCGCGGGCGTCCCCGAAGGCCCGCACGTAGGCCTCCTGCTCGGGGGTCTCCACCGCGTGCGACGAGTAGTGCTCGCGTACGTGGGCCACGGCCTCCTCGGCGGGCACCCCGTCCAGCACGGCGAGGCAGGAGAGCGCGGTCCCGGTCCGGCCGCGCCCGCCCAGGCAGGCCAGCTCCACCCGTTCCCCGTCCGCGCGTTCCAGGGCCTCGCGGAACCCCGCCAGGGCGTCCGCGTCGTCGGCGGGCAGGCCGAAGTCCGGCCAGCGCACCCAGCGGCCGGGCCACCTGAAGGCCGGAGGTTCGTGCTCCAGCAGGTACACCCCGAACCCGGGCGTCGGGCCCTGGGGCAGCGGGTAGCCGAGGCCCCTGCCACGGACCAGGCGGCCCGAGGGCAGTCTCAGCACACCGGGGGCTTCGGGGTTCCAGGCTTCACTCATGGAGGGGAGCGTATCCGGCGGGGCCCCGGCGTATCGGCGGCCGGGAGGACCGTTTGAAACCTGTCGGGAGGGGGATAGGCGGTCGGTACCCTTAGGGGCATGGCCGACCCGCAGGAAGTACTCTCGCGACGGGTCCAGTCCGCCCTCGGCGCCGCCTTCGGCCCCGAGTACGCCGACACCGATCCCGTCGTCCGTCCGTCCCAGTTCGCCGACTACCAGGCGAACGCCGCACTCGCGCTCGCCAAGCGCCTGGGCCGCAAGCCCCGCGAGGTCTCCGCGGCGATCATGGAGCACCTCGACGTCGCTGACGTGTGCAGAGACATCGAGGTCAGCGGGCCGGGCTTCATCAACCTCACGCTGCGCGAGGACTGGATCGCGGACCAGACGCGCCAGCTCCTCGACGACCCGCGCGTGGGCGTTCCGGTCCAGGAGCGCCTGAACATCCCGCTCGACTACTCCGCGCCCAACGTGGCCAAGGAGATGCACGTCGGGCACCTGCGCACCACCGTGGTGGGCGACTCCCTGGCCCGCACGCTGGAGTTCCTGGGCCACCACGTCATCCGCCAGAACCACATCGGTGACTGGGGCACCCCCTTCGGCATGCTCATCGAGCACCTGCTGGAGGCCGGGGAGGACTCCGAGGAGGCCGACCTCCTCACCACGGACCCCAACGCCTTCTACCAGGCGGCCCGGACGAAGTTCGACTCCTCGGGCGAGGGACCGGACGACTTCGCCGCCCGTGCGCGCCGCCGGGTGGTCGCCCTCCAGGGCGGCGACGAGGAGACGCTGCGTCTGTGGCGCGAGCTGGTGGGCCTGTCCCGGATCTACTTCAACAAGGTCTACGCCAAGCTGGGCGTCACCCTCACCGACGACCACCTCGCCGGCGAGAGCAGCTACAACGCGATGCTCGCGGACGTGTGCGACGAGCTGGAGTCCAAGGGCATCGCGGAGATCAGCGACGGCGCCCTGTGCGTGTTCCTGGAGGGCTTCACCGGCCGCGAGGACAAGCCGGTCCCGCTGATCGTCCGCAAGAGCGACGGCGGCTACGGCTACGCGACCACGGACCTGGCGACCGTCCGGTACCGGGTGGACGACCTCAAGGCCGACCGCATCCTGTACGTGGTCGGCGCCCCGCAGGCCATGCACTTCAAGATGGTCTGGGCCACCGCCCGCAAGGCCGGGTGGCTGCCGGACCGCGTCGAGACCACGCACGTGCAGATCGGCAACGTGCTGGGCCCGGACGGCAAGATCCTGCGTACCCGCAGCGGCGCCCCGGTCCGGCTCGTGCAGCTGCTCGACGAGGCGATCGAGCGGGCCGCGGCCGTGGTCGCGGAGAACCGCCCCGACCTGGACGCCGAGAGCCAGGCGGAGATCGCCCGCAAGGTCGGCATCGGCGCGGTGAAGTACGCGGACCTGTCGGTCTCGCACGACACCGAGTACGTGTTCGACTTCGACCGCATGCTGGCGCTGACCGGGAACACCGGTCCGTACATCCAGTACGCGCAGGCCCGGATCCGCTCCATCTTCCGCAAGGGCGGGGTGGACCCCCGGGGCGTCGACGGCGCGATCACCGTCTCCGAGGGCTCCGAGCGCGACCTCGCGCTCAAGCTGCTCGGCTTCGGCGCGGTGGTGGAGCAGGTGGGCGACCACCTCCAGCCGCACCGCCTGTCCACGTACCTGTTCGAGCTGGCGCAGACGCTCACCGCCTTCTACGAGCACTGCCCGGTGCTGACGGCGTCGACCGACGCCGAACGTGAGTCGCGGCTGGCGCTGGTGTCCGTGGCGCTGCGGGTGCTGGTCCAGGGCCTGGACCTGCTCGGTGTGGAGTCGCCCGAGCACATGTAGCGCGTCGGCGCGCGTACGTCGGGAGGGTCGGGGCCACGGGCTCCGGCCCTCCTTCGCGTGTCCGGTCGGAACGCCGCGTCACGGGGCTTGCGAACGGCGAGTCGAAAGTCTCTTCGCAGGTCAGAGGCGAACCAGGGGATCTGGTCGGGCATCGGACCTACAGTAAGTGGACAAATGTCTCATACCGGACAAAGAGGGAGTTAGCGCCCATGACATCCATCCCCGAGTTCGGCCCGCGCACCGGTACCTGGCACCTCGACCCGCTGCACTCCAGCCTGATCTTCGTCGCCCACTACCTGCGCTTCGGCCGGGTCCAGGGCACCTTCGGCAGGGCCGAGGGGCGGGTCCACGTGACGGAGGACCCCGCCCGCTCCTCGGTGGAGGTCGTGATCGCGTCGGACAGCGTCAACACCGGTGTCGACGCCCGGGACGCCCACCTGCGCTCCGCCGACTTCCTCGACGTCGAGCGCCACCCGGAGATCCGCTTCACCTCGACCCGCCTGGAGCCCGGCAGGAAGCGGAACTCCTTCCGCCTGCACGGCGACCTCACCCTCCACGGCACGGCGCTCCCCGTCGTCCTCGACGGCGCGTGGGTGGGCGAGGCCCCCGACTACGCCTCACCCGAGGACACGTACGGCCACTTCTTCTCCGCCACGACCAGGATCAGCCTGTCCGACTTCGGGGTGGGCGACGGCGGGCCCGTGCCCTGGGGCGGCCGTCTCGTCGGGGACACCGTGGACATCGTGCTGGAGGTCCGTCTCCAGGACCAGGACCCCGCGCCGTTCCTGAAGCAGATCGGGCACACCCCCTGACCTCCGTGGCCAGGGGGTGTGCCCGATCCCGCGCGCTCCCGCCCGGCGCCCCGGTCGGGGCCCGGCCGCAGGAGCGTCACCGCGCTCAGCCCCTGAGCAGGGCCTCCACCTCGTCCCGCGAGGCCATCGACGAACTGGCTCCGTGCCGTCCCACGGAGATCGCGGCGGCGGCCGCGGCGAACTCCATCGCCTCCCGCGCCGAGCGGCCCTCGGCCCGGGCCACGGCGAACGAGCCGCAGAACGTGTCACCGGCCGCCGTGGTGTCCACGGCCTCCACCTGACGCGCCGGAACGTGCACCGGCTCCTCGCCCCGACGCCCGAACAGCGAGCCGTCCTCGCCCAGCGTCAACAGCACCTCGGGCACCCACTCCAGCAGCGCCGCCAGCGCGGCGCGCGGTTCGGTGTGCCCGGTGATGGCGGCCGCCTCGTGCTGGTTGGGCACGAGCACGTCCACGTTGGCCAGGAGCTCGTCCGGGAGATCCCGCGCGGGGGCGGGCGTCAGGTAGACCGGCACGCCCAGGCCCCGGCCCAGCCGCGCCCCGGCGACCACGGCCTCCATCGGCAGCTCCAGCTGGAGCAGCAGCGCGGCGGCACCGGCCACCCGCGCCTCGTCGCCGTCGACCGCTCCGGCCGCCGCGTTGGCGCCCGGCACCACGATGATCCGGTTGCCGCCCCGGCCGTCCACCGCGATGTGCGCGACCCCGGACACCCCCGGGACGGTGCGCAGACCGGAGGCGTCGATCCCGTGGGAGACCAGGTTGGCGCGCAGTTCGGCGCCGAAGGCGTCGTCTCCGACGGCCCCGAGGAAGGCGACCTCGGCCCCGGCCCGCGCGGCGGCCACCGCCTGGTTGGCGCCCTTGCCCCCGGGGACCTGGCGGAAGTCCGTGCCGGTGACGGTCTCGCCGCCACCCGGGACCGTGTCCACGTAGGCCACCAGGTCCATGTTGACGCTGCCGAGGACGGCGAGGCGCGGCACGGCGCTCACTTCGTTACCCACTTCTCTGTTCATTCCCAGGTCACTTCTTGGGCCGGTCGACCGGCTGGCTGTCGGCACCGTCGAGGGCGACGATGACGGGGGCGTGGTCGGAGGCGCCCTTGCCCTTGCGCTCCTCGCGGTCGATGCTCGCACCGGTCACCCGCGCCCGCAGCGCGGGCGAGGCGAGCACGAAGTCGATGCGCATGCCCTTGCGCTTGGGGAAGGACAGCGCCTTGTAGTCCCAGTAGGTGTAGACGCCGGGTCCGGGCGTGTACTCCCGCACGACCTCGGAGAACCCGGCGTCGACCAGCCGGGTGAAGGCGGTGCGCTCGGGTTCGGTGACGTGGGTGAGCCCCTCGAAGGCGGCCATGTCCCACACGTCGTCGTCCTGCGGGGCGATGTTGAAGTCACCGACGTAGGCGATCTGCGCCTCGGGGTCCTCGGCCAGACGCGCGGCGCCCGCCTCGCGCAGGGCCTCCAGCCAGCGCAGCTTGTACGCGTAGTGGGGGTGGTCGACCTCCCGCCCGTTGGGCACGTACAGGCTCCACACCTGGACGCCGCCGCAGGTGGCGCCGATGGCGCGGGCCTCACGCTCCTCGGGGTCGCCGTAGCCGGGCTGGCCGGGGAAGCCGATCCGGACGTCCTCCAACCCCACGCGCGAGGCGATCGCGACGCCGTTCCACTGCGAGAGGCCGTGGTGGGCCACCTCGTACCCGCGGTCGGTGAGGACCGAGGCGGGGAACTGGTCGTCGCGGGCCTTGGTCTCCTGGATGGCGAGGACGTCGATGTCGCTCCGGTCGAGCCAGTCACCGATCCGCTCGGCCCTGGCCCGGGCACTGTTCACATTCCATGTCGCGATACGCACAGCCAAAGGCTAGAGGATCGCGCCGACGGACCGCTCCGACCTGGCCGGACTCGCGCATCCGGCGGGTGCGGACACGAGGAACCCCGGTGCGGCCGTCCTCCGCACCGGGGTTCGGCGACTCCCGGCATGAGCTCGGTTGGTTTCCGTCGCGCTTCGTTGGACGGCCACGCCCCTCGAACGGTTCGCATCGTGCGCAAGGTTTTTCCCGCCCCCCGGGTACCGGGGCCCTCATGGGTATCGGACCCGCACCCTTCGGGTAGGCCTGTGGGAGAGGCCACAGGGACCCTCCCTCCAGGTGAGGTGAACGTGTCATGTCGACGGACGATCCCCGCGAGGCCCGGCGGGAGGCCGAACGCGCCAGACAGGGCGGAGGGAAGCGGCCGGGCTTCGCCAGGGAGCTCTACCTGGGCCGCCTGCGCCTGGACCTGGTCGATCCCCCGTACCCGGACGCATCCGCGACACGGCGCGCGGAGGCCTTCCTCGCCCGACTGCGTGAGGTGTGCGCGGGCGTCGACGCCCCGCGCGTCGAGCTGGAGGAGCGCGTCCCCGACGAGACCGTCGCGGCCCTGCGCGGGATCGGCGCGTTCGGCATGAGGATCCCCACCCGCTACGGCGGGCTCGGCCTCTCGCAGTACCACTACGACCACGCCCTGACCCTGGTCGGCTCCGTCTGCCCGGCGATCGCCGCCCTGCTCTCCGCCCACCAGTCCATCGGGGTCCCCCAGCCGGTCCACCGGTTCGGCACCGAGGAACAGCGCCGCGCCTACCTGCCCCGGTGCGCCGAGGGGGCCGTCAGCGCCTTCCTGCTCACCGAACCCGACGTGGGCAGCGACCCGGCACGGCTGCGCACCAGGGCCACGCCCACGGACGACGGTGCGGCGTACCTGCTGGACGGGGTCAAGCTGTGGACCACCAACGGCGTGGTGGCCGAGCTCCTCCTCGTGCTGGCGCGGGTGCCCGAGGGGCCCGGCCACCCCGGCGGGATCACCGCGTTCGTGGTGGAGGGCGACTCCCCCGGCGTCACCGTGGAGCACCGCAACCGCTTCATGGGACTGAAGGGCCTGGAGAACGGGGTCACCCGCCTGCACGGGGTGCGGGTGCCCGCCGCCCAGCGGATCGGCGCGGAGGGCCGGGGGCTGCGCATCGCGCTGTCCACGCTCGACACCGGACGCCTGTCCCTGCCCGCCCTCTGTGTGGGCGCGGGCAAGTGGGCGA
The DNA here is from genome assembly GCF_965344335.1 of Nocardiopsis eucommiae. NCBI lineage: Bacteria > Bacillati > Actinomycetota > Actinomycetes > Streptosporangiales > Nocardiopsidaceae > Nocardiopsis > Nocardiopsis eucommiae. The sequence goes on along the minus strand of NZ_CBDRIY010000059.1, from coordinate 3,298 downwards.
CCGGGATCGCCCGTCAGTGGGCACGTGAGCGCGTCCAGTGGGGTGAGCCGGTGGGTCGGCACGAGGAGGTCGCCAGGAAACTGTCCTTCATCACGGCCACGACGTACGCCATGGAGTCCGTGCTCGACCTGACCGGGCGGATGGCAGACGACGGGCGCCACGACATCCGGGTGGAGGCGGCCCTGGCCAAGCTCTGGACGTCGGAGATGGCCTACCGGGTCGCCGACGAACTGGTCCAGGTACGCGGCGGACGCGGATACGAGACCGCCGGATCCCAGGCGGCGCGGGGCGAGCGCGGCGTGCCGGCCGAGCAGCTGCTCCGCGACCTGCGGATCAACCGGATCTTCGAGGGCAGCACGGAGATCATGCGGCTCCTGATCGCCCGCGAGGCCGTGGACGCGCACCTGTCCGTGGCCGGGGACCTCGTCGACCCCGACGCCGGCCGGGTCCGGAGGGCGCGCGCCGCAGCGAGGGCGGGCGGGTTCTACGCCCGGTGGCTGCCGACCCTGGTGGTCGGCCGGGGTCAGGTGCCGTCCGCCTTCGAGGAGTTCGGCCCACTCGCGGAGCACCTGCGCTTCGTGGAGCGGGCCTCGCGTCGGCTGGCGCGCTCCACCTTCCACGGGATGGCCCGCTGGCGGGGAGGGCTGGAGGCCAGGCAGGGGTTCCTCGGTCGCGTGGTGGACGTCGGCGCCGAGCTCTTCGCGACGAGTGCCGTGGTCGTGCGCGCCCGCGCCGACGCGGACGCGCACCCCGAACGCGGCACCACGCCGCTGGAGGTGGCCGACGTGTTCTGCCGCCAGTCCCGACTGCGGGTCGAGTCCCTCTTCGAGGGGCTGTGGTCCAACACCGACGAGCTGGACGGAAGGCTGGCCCGGCGCCTGATGGCCGACTCCTACACCTGGCTGGAGGAGGGGGTCCTGGACCCGTCGCTGCCCGGACCGTGGATCGCGCCCGCCGATCCGGGGCCGTCCGTGCTCGACGACCTGCACCGCCGGACGGGCTGAATCCCTTCCCGGAAACGTCGTCGGCTGCGGATACGGTGACCAGATGGCCGCACCACACCCCCGCCGCGACGCGGAGATCTCACTGCCGCAGGCCCGCCGGATCGCCCTGGCCGCCCAGGGCTTCCACGACCCCCGGCCGGGCTCCACCCCCACACTCGCGCACCTGGCGCGCGTGGTCCGGCGGGTGGGGCTGCTCCAGATCGACAGCGTGAACGTGCTCGCCCGCAGCCAGTACCTGCCGGTGTTCGCCCGGATCGGCACGTACTCCCCCGCCCTGCTGGACCGGGCCACCACCACGAGCGTCGGTGACAGCCCGGCCCGGCTGGTCGAGTGCTGGGCGCACGAGGCGAGCCTGGTGCCGCCCGCCACCCACCGCCTCATGCGGTACCGGATGGAGCTCAACCGGGCCCAGCGGAACGTGGGGTGGATGAACGGCATCCGGGAGGACAAGCCCGACCTGGTCCGGGCGGTGCACGAGGAGGTGGCCCGGATCGGTCCGGCCACCGCCCGGGAGGTGGAGGCGGCGCTGGCCCACGACGTGCCGCGCGCCAAGGACCACTGGGGCTGGAACTGGTCCGAGATCAAACGGTGCCTGGAGTACCTGTTCTGGATCGGTGACCTCACCTCGAACGGCCGCAACACCCAGTTCGAACGCCGCTACGACCTGCCCGAACGCGTCCTGCCCGCCGAGGTGCACGCGCTCCCCCACCCCACCCCGGAGGAGGCGCACCGCGAGCTGGTCGCCATCGCCGCGCGTGCGCACGGCATCGCCACCGAGCCCGACCTGCGCGACTACTTCCGGCTCAAGGGCGCGGGGTCCCGTGCCGCCGTGGCCGACCTGGTGGACGCCGGGGAACTGGTCCCGGTCACCGTGGAGGGCTGGGAGCGCCCCGCCTACCTGCACCGGGACGCCCGCGTCCCGCGCCGGGTGGACGCCCGCGCCCTGCTCAGCCCGTTCGACTCCCTGGTGTGGACCCGCGACCGCGCCCAGGAACTCTTCGGGTTCCGCTACCGCCTGGAGATCTACGTGCCCGCCGCCAAGCGGGTGCACGGGTACTACGTGCTGCCCTTCCTGCTGGGTGACGACCTCGTGGCCCGGGTGGACCTCAAGGCGGACCGCGCCTCGGGCACCCTGCTCGCCCGCCAGATCACCCTGGAGGAGGGCGCCCCCGCCGACACCATGCCCGAACTGGTGGCGCAGCTGGAGGAGATGGCGGCCTGGCTCGGCCTGGAGAACGGCGTCGGCGGCGAGGGCCTGGCCCACCCCGTCCGCTGACGGCGGTCAGCCCGCGGCGCACACGTCAACTCCTCGTCGGCCGTCCACGTCATCCGCGTCACACCTCCACCGCAGCCATGGGCATCGACGGTGAGGCGGGTTCCCACGACGACGGGCCGCGCACGGGGTGTGCGGCCCGTCGGGGTACGGGGAGGCACCCATGGTTCGGAGGGGCCTTCCCACCGGGGCCGTGGTCACCTAGTTCGGACTGAGCAGCTTCACCGACGGGAAGTACGTCCGGAATCGCCGGGCGTCTCTGGTCAGGAGCTGATGGCCTTCGATCGCCGCGTGGGCACCGATGTAGAAGTCCGGCAGCGGCGCGTGCTTGGTCCCGCCCTGCTTCCGGTAGCGGAGGTGACACTTTCCGGCCAGGAAGGCCGCTTCCCACGGCAGGTCGGAGCGAACGAAGTCGCCGCCCAGCGCGAGGTCCAGTTCCTCGATGCGGGTGAAGCCCACGGAGACCTCGGCGTAGATGATCGGGTTGATCACCACGGGGCCCCGGTCAGCCGCCTCCACCAAGGCCCGTTCCGACCACTCACCCCAGGTGGGATCGCCGGTGAGGACGTCCAGCAGCACGTCGGTGTCGACCATCGTGGAGGACGGCCCGGCTCCGTCACTTTCCAGGCAGGACCTGACGGCCTCAGCAGTCGTCATCGTCTCCCCTGGTCAACGCCATGATCTCGTCCGTGCTCATACTGGTCGTGGTCCTACCGCGCAGTCGCTCGACGAGGCGCTGGCCGCGTGAGGGCTCGGTCGCCGCGCGAACCACACGCGCACCGTTGCCCTCCAGGACGAACTCGACCTCGTCTCCGGGGCTGAGACCGAGTCTCCTGCGCACCTCGACCGGGATGGTGACCTGACCCTTCTCGGTGATCCTCATGGAACCAGGGTAATACTTCACAGGTATTACTTCTGGAGACTCCGCACCAACTCCGGGTGTTCCACGACGACGGGCCGCGCACGGGGTGCGCGGCCCGTCGGGGTGCGGGGAGGGCAGAAGCGTTCGACGATGGTGAAG